>JAFSCI010000007.1 GCA_017436815.1 Clostridia bacterium | reverse complement strand
TTTTCTTTAAAAATTTGTCCATAACCATTGCAATGAGTGTTGTGCAAAATTAAATTTTGTAATTTAATTTTGCTAAAGCCACTTAAAAAGTGGCTTGTCGAAGCGCTTTGAAGCGTTTCGACAAACTACAATCATTATAATATCGATTATATTTTCCTTGTCTGTTTCTGCCCAGTTCGTTATAGCCTTGAAGATTATATCCTTCGCTATCGTATTGAGAAATTTGTATCGGTTCCGGCTTTGGGGGAGCAGATTTCGGCTTTTTCTTTTTAAAAAACAGTGGTAAAAAACATAAGAATATTGCTACAATAAAAATAAATATTATAGGTAAGTATTCCATTTTGTTCACCTCTTGATTCGATTATATCATATACTCAAAGCGTCTGCAATAACAACAAAAACCGACCAAAAGGTCGGTTTTTAAAATTTAACCATAATTCTAACACAAATGCTCACTAATAATCTTAGGTGTTAGTAGACAAATATTAAAAATCAAGGCTTTGAGTTGCTGATATATTTTTGGGCATCATCAATAACCGTTTCATACCATTTTGGTAATATTTGCTTTGCTTTTTTGTACTCGGCCCATTGATATTCCTTAATTTCGCTGCTATCTGCTTTTATCTCTCCTTTATGCTCGGCAAGGAATATTACAACGCTCTTTTGTTTATTATTGGTCAGTTCATACTGTATCTGTGTTCTGAAGTTAGATTTGAGTTCGGCGTGTATGCCAGTTTCTTCGTATACCTCACGCAGCGCAGTTTGCTGCTCAGTTTCAAATGCCTCGCTATGACCTTTGGGCAGGCTATACACCTGTGATTTTTGTTGCAAAAGGCAAAGATACTCTGTTTTTCCGTTTATATTTCTATAAACGACTGCACCGCAAGATTTCTCGAATAAAGAATCAATATGTGTCTTATAATACTGTTCCTGGAAATGTATATTCTCTGCAATCTCGGCCTGATTAAAAGCCATTCCTTCGGGTGCGGCTACAAGCTTGTCTTCAACATCGTTTTCACGATAAACAATACCAATAATTTTTGCGGTGTATTCCTTAACGGGTTCATTTACTCCAAGCAAATAAACATCCAGTTCCTCTCCGTCGCCACCCAAAACTCCGGGAATATATCCATAGTTTATAGGATACGTAATACTATACTTTTCTTTTACGTGCTCATAGCCAATAGGTCTATCAATTTCAATGCGAACAGATTTACCCATATAAGACTGAACAAGAGCTTTTCGTTCTTTCATATCCATAGTAGTTTCACATCCCCCGCCACAACTCTGATATATATTCAAAATGATACCATATTTTTGTCCGTTTTACAAGAATATGGCAGCAAATTTACCGAGGAGATTCGCTCGGCGGCAACGCCGCCGACACGCACCCGACCTTTTCAACCTTTCCCCGAAAGGTTGAAATTCGGCAAGCCGAACCGGTCTTTTCGAATCTCTCTCAGTCCAAAGCCAAAACAAAAAACCGACCAAAAGGTCGGTTTTTGTTTTGGTGGACCTGAGGAGATTCGAACTCCCGACCCCCACAATGCGAATGTGATGCGCTCCCAACTGCGCTACAGGCCCAAATAAAGTCTTGCTTTCAAGACCTTATTGTATCATTTTTAATTTAAAAATTCAAGTAGATTATTGACCCCAATATTTACGGTCTAATGATCTGAACTGTATTGCTTGCGCCATGTGCTGCACCCGGATAACCTCGCTGCCGTCCAAATCGGCAACGGTGCGCGCAACCTTAACGAGTCTGTCGTACGCTCTGGCAGAAAGGCCAAGTCGGTCAAAAAACGAGCCGAGCAGCCCTTTAGAATCCTCGGTCATTTGGCAGTACTGTGCAAATTGCGAGGGGCTTAAATTTGCGTTGCAGGTGATATTGGTACCCTTGTAGCGCTTGGTCTGAATCTCACGCGCCTTATTTACCCTTGCTCTTATGTCAGCGGATGATTCCTCTTTTGTTGTAGAATTTAAATCCTCAAAATTTATTGCCGGAACCTCTACGTGCAAATCTATTCTATCCAGCATAGGTCCCGAAATTTTGTTCAGATATCTGTTTACCGCCGCAAACGAGCAGGTACACTCTTTGGTTGGGTGTCCGTAAAAGCCGCAAGGACACGGATTCATAGCGGCAATAAGCGTAATATTACACGGATATGCTATTGTTCCCGCCACACGTGATATTGTTACAACCGAATCTTCTAAAGGCTGGCGCAGAGTTTCCAGTGCCGCGCGGGAAAATTCGGGAAATTCATCTAAAAACAGTACTCCGTTGTGCGCTAAAGATATCTCGCCCGGTTTCGGCATTGTGCCGCCTCCCGTAAGACCCGGTATAGACACCGTATGATGCGGTGAGCGGAAGGGTCTTTGGCGAATTAAAGACACCTTATTACCCAAAAGCCCCGCAACCGAGTGAATTTTGGTGGTTTCTATAGACTCATCAAAGGTCATATCGGGCAAAATGGTGGGCATACGCTTTGCGAGCATACTTTTACCCGAACCCGGTGGGCCTATAAGCAAAATGTTATGACCGCCTGCGGCGGCAACCTCCAACGCTTTTTTAGCGGCACGCTGACCCTTAACGTCACTAAAATCCAACCCATAATACGGCGGGCGGTACTCTTCTTTGGCAGGCTCAGCTTTAGGCAAAAGCTTTTGACCCGTAATGTGCTGTAAAATATCTTTAAGCGAGCTTACTCCGTAAACCTCAATATCGTTTACAATAGCGGCCTCTTTGGCATTGTCTATAGGCACAAAGAATTTCTTTATACCCTTATCTCTCAAACACGTGGCCATTGCCAATACACCGTTTACACTGCGCACCTTGCCGTCGAGCGAAATCTCACCCACAAAGGCGCACTCGTCTATATTAGCATCCACCTGACCCGAAGCCGTAAGCAAAGCAACCAAAATCGGCAGATCGTAAAGCGAGCCCTCTTTTTTAACGTCAGCAGGCGCAAGGTTTACCGTAATTCGAGCCACAGGAAACTGAATTCCAGAATTCTTTATGGCGGCACGAACTCTATCGCGTGATTCTTTAACGGCAGTATCGGGCAGTCCGACAATTTCAAAAAGCGGCATACCACGTGAAATATCCACCTCAACGTTTACAAGGTACGAGTCCATACCAAATAAACCCACGCTGTTTATTCGCCTAAACACATTTATCACCTGCCCAAAGTAAAATTATAAATAGATTATACTATACCAGACTCAAAACTTACAAGAAAAATTTTAAGTAAGTTAAATAAACCTTGACATAACCGCAAAAATAAATATAATTATATTGTTCGGCATAAGAATATATTAGTTTTTGGTATACGTATCGAAGTGGGGACGTAATGTGGCGCCCCGTTCGGTAAAAACTAAATATTGCGTTTAACTCTAAATTGAGTTTAACATATATGGAGACGTATCGAAGTGGGGACGTTGCCGAGCGCTGCCGGTGGCAGATGAAGCGAGGCATAAGGAGTGGCCGCGGTCGACGATTGGCAAGCAGCGTTAGTCTGCGCCGACAGAGTCGGGCACCGCAACAGGACATAACGGGGCGCCCCGTTCGGTAAAAATTGAATAGTTCGTTATACTCTTAATTGAGTTTAACATATACGGAGACGTATCGAAGTGGTCATAACGGGGCTGACTCGAAACATAGTCGGGTATGTCACTTAGCCTTCTCACTAAACCCTTTATTTATCGGGGTTTTTAGGACTTCGGTTTGCATTTTCAGAATTCTGTTTCTCGCAGTTTTCTCGCAATTTGGTAAATTGGCTTTGCCTTTACAATTTTATATGGAGACGTATCGAAGTGGTCATAACGGGGCTGACTCGAAATCAGTTAGGGAGCAA
>JAFSCI010000006.1 GCA_017436815.1 Clostridia bacterium | reverse complement strand
TTTTCTTTAAAAATTTGTCCATAACCATTGCAATGAGTGTTGTGCAAAATTAAATTTTGTAATTTAATTTTGCTAAAGCCACTTAAAAAGTGGCTTGTCGAAGCGCTTTGAAGCGTTTCGACAAACTACAATCATTATAATGGTTGCGGTGTAATTTTTGTTTTAAGGGGAAGAAAAATGGAAAATTATAAAATTGAATTTATTAAGTTTTTAGAAGATGCAGGCGTATTAAAATTCGGTGATTTTACCGCTAAATCGGGCAGAAAAATACCTTATTTTATAAACGCGGGCGACATAAAGACGGGCGAGCAAATCAGTAAGCTCGGCGAATTTTACGCCAAGGCATATTTTGAAAAAATAGGCAACAAAAAAACCGTTCTTTACGGACCTGCTTACAAGGGTATTCCAATTGCAGTTTCGGTTGCCGTAGCGCTCGCTAAAGAGGGGCTTGACGTTCCGTTCTTCTTTAACCGTAAGGAAGAAAAAGACCACGGCGAAGGCGGAGTGTTCGTAGGTTATAAACCGCAAGAATCGCAAGAGATTGTAATAGTAGAAGACGTTATTACGGCGGGTACTGCTATAAGAGAAAGTATGGAAATTTTATCCTCTCTAAAGGGCACAAAGGTTGCCGCAACATTTGTTATGGTAGACCGCAAGGAAAAGGGTCAAACCGAAAAAAGCGCAATGGCCGAGGTGGGCGAGCAGTATGGCTTCCCGGTATATTCCATTGTAGATGTTTACGATATTATCGAATATTTAAAGCAGGACCCGTCGAATAAAGAGAACGTTGAGCGTATAGAGAATTACCTTAAAGTAAATGGCGCAAAAGGTGAATAGAATGCGAAGTCTGATAGACATTACCGATTTTTCAACAGCCGAGCTTGATGCTTTAATAAAGTCCGCTTGTGATATTTCCAAACACCCAAAGCGCTATGCTAAAAAGTGTAGGGGAAAAACACTTGCAACCTTGTTTTTCGAGCCTTCCACCAGAACCCGACTAAGCTTTGAGGCTGCAATGTTAGAGCTTGGCGGCAATGTTTTGGGTTTTTCCGATGCCGACAGTTCCTCTGCCGCAAAGGGAGAGAGTATATCCGACACCGCAAAGGTTGTTAGCTGTTATGCCGATATTATTGCAATGCGCCATTTTAAAGAGGGCGCAGCATACGTAGCGGCTAATGCGGCAACGGTACCCATTATAAATGCGGGCGACGGCGGACATTGTCATCCGACCCAGACGCTTGCCGATTTGCTTACTATTTACAGACACAAGGGTGGGTTCGATAATTTAACTGTCGGATTTTGCGGTGATTTAAAATACGGCAGAACGGTTCATTCGGCAATTGCGGCGTTATCTAGGTATAAAAATGTAAAAGTAGTGCTTATTTCACCCGAGGAATTAAAGCTTCCCGATTATATAAAGACCGAAAATATGGCCAATATGCAGTATACCGAAACTACGTCACTTTCGTCTGTAATCGGCAGTCTTGATATTTTATATATGACCCGTATTCAAAGGGAACGCTTTGACGATGCTTCCGTCTACGAGAGGCTAAAAGACAGCTACATTTTAACACCGAAAAAATTAGAAAAAGCAAAGGCCGATATGTGTATTTTGCATCCGTTGCCACGTGTTAACGAAATAAGCGTTGCAGTTGACGATGACCCACGCGCTTGCTATTTTGAACAGGCGTTAAACGGCAAATATATGCGAATGGCGCTTATCTTGAAGTTTTTAAAACATAAAAAAGAAAAGGAGAATTCCGAAGAATCCAATTTAATTAAAAACAAAATTTTCTGTCAAAATCCAAAATGTGTAACACAAACCGAACAGGAAATTGAGCATATTTTCAAGGCCGATAAAACCCAAGGAATATGCAGATGTATATATTGCGATACCCAAAGTCAGCAAAAGGAGGAACTGTAATGGCAATATTTATCAATGAACCGTCACATACCTTTAACGAATATCTCTTAATTCCCGGATATTCCTCGAGTGAATGTGTACCCGCAAACGTATCTTTAAAAACACCCCTTGTTAAGTTTAAAAAAGGGGAAAAACCCGCAATCGAGATGAATATTCCTTTGGTTTCCGCCATTATGCAGTCCGTATCGGGTGACCGCTTGGCAGTAGCGCTCGCAACCGAGGGCGGCGTGTCGTTTATTTATGGCTCGCAAACGATAGAGGATGAGGCCGCAATGGTGCGCCGCGCAAAAAACTACAAGGCGGGCTTTGTTAAGAGCGACTCTAATATTTCTCCTGACAGCACTCTGGCCGATATCGTTGCGCTAAAAGAAAGAACAGGCCACTCGACCGTTGCAGTTACAAGTGACGGCACTCAAAACGGTAAGCTTGTAGGTATTGTTACTGGCCGTGATTACAGGGTAAGCCGTATGGACCCTGCTACTTTGGTTTCTGATTTTATGACTCCGTTTGAGAAGTTAATTACTGCCAAAGAGGGAACCTCCCTTAAGGAAGCTAATGATATTATTTGGGATAATAAGCTCAATTCCTTACCCATAATTGATGATGAAGGCAGACTTTGCTATTTTGTTTTCCGTAAGGATTACGACAATCATAAGCAAAACCCGAACGAGCTTTTAGACGCCAATAAGCGTTACGTTGTAGGAGCAGGTATAAACACGCGTGATTATGCCGAGCGTGTTCCCGCTCTGGTAGAAGCAGGCGCCGACGTTTTATGTATTGACTCGTCCGAGGGCTTTTCTGACTGGCAAAAGCTTACAATAGATTGGATACGCGCCAAATACGGTGATACCGTTAAGGTGGGTGCGGGCAACGTTGTAGATGCAGAGGGCTTTAGATTTTTGGCCGAAAGCGGCGCTGACTTTGTAAAGGTTGGTATCGGCGGCGGCTCTATTTGTATTACCCGTGAAACCAAAGGCATAGGCAGAGGACAGGCTACCGCTTTAATAGAGGTTTGCAAAGCGCGCGATGAGTATTTTGAAAAGACCGGTATTTATGTTCCCGTATGCTCTGACGGCGGCATTGTTTACGATCACCATATGACCTTAGCTCTTGCAATGGGCGCCGATTTTATTATGCTTGGCCGCTATTTTGCCCGATTTGATGAAAGTCCGACAAACAAGGTCAACATTGGCGGTACATATTATAAAGAGTACTGGGGCGAGGGCTCTAACCGCGCAAGAAACTGGCAGCGCTACGATCTGGGCGGAGATAAGAAATTATCCTTTGAAGAGGGTGTGGATTCTTACGTTCCGTATGCGGGTAGCTTAAAGGATAACGTAGCATTATCACTCAGCAAGGTTAAGTCTACGATGTGTAACTGCGGAGCGTTGAGCATACCCGAACTTCAGCAAAAAGCTAAGCTTACTCTTGTTTCGGCAACGAGTATTGTTGAGGGTGGCGCACACGACGTTATTCAAAAAGAAACAAGTGCCGCAATTAAGTAAAATTGTTGCTTTGTGCCTTGACACTTATTTTTGGTTGTGGTATAATCTTTTTGAAAATAAATGCTCTTTGTAACTGACGGAATTTTGTGGAGCACCACAGAGGAACAAAGAGCTAAAAAAGGTTTTACCTTTGCATTTTGCCGACCGTCTGGGCACATTTAACTCATCAGGGTTAAGTGTGCCCTTTTATATTTTAAATTTTTTCGGAGGTAACCTATGAAAAAAGTTGGAATTATTATGGGAAGCGACAGCGACCTGCCTATAATACGAAAAGCAACCGATGTTTTGACTGAGCTGGATATACCCTTTAATGTGCACGTTTATTCTGCTCACAGAACACCCGAACAAGCACGTGATTTTGCTCAAAATGCTAAAAACAACGGCTTTGGCGTTTTAATTGCCGCAGCAGGTATGGCAGCTCATCTTGCGGGCGCTATGGCTGCAAATACAACCTTGCCCGTAATTGGTATACCCTGCAAATCATCTAATTTAGACGGTATTGACGCTTTACTGTCTACCGTACAAATGCCAACGGGTATTCCGGTTGCAACAGTTGCAATAAACGGCGGCGCAAACGCAGCGTTGCTTGCAGCGCAGATTTTAGCATTGAATGATGATGCGCTTGCGCAAAAACTTGCAGACAAGCGTGAAAACGATGCAAAGGCAGTTTTAGAAAAAGATAAAAAAATCTCAGCCGAGTTTTAAAAATGGAGGAATAAAAAATGGAGAAAAAGTTAGTTTACAGGGGCAAAACAAAGGACGTTTATGCGTTAGACAGCGGCAACTTTCTTTTGAAATTTAAAGATGATTGCACAGGTAAAGACGGCGTTTTTGACCCGGGTGAAAATTCGGTTGGCCTTACTATAGACGGCGTTGGTGACGTTAACCTTCGTATGTCTATATACTTTTTTGAAAAGGTTAATGCCGCAGGCATAAAAACCCACTACGTAAGCGCCAATTTGCAGGATACCACTATGGAGGTTTTACCTGCAAAGGTTTTTGGTAAGGGTCTTGAGGTTATTTGCCGTTACAAAGCAGTAGGCAGCTTTTTACGCCGTTACAGTGATTATATTGAGGAGGGCGCAGACCTTCCTGCCTATGTAGAAACCACCTTTAAAAATGATGAAAAGGGCGATCCGTTAGTTACCAAAGACGGCCTTGTAGATTTAAAGGTTATGACTGCAAAGCAATATGATGATATAAAGCTTATGACACAGCAAATCACAAAAATCGTTGCTGATGATTTAAAAGAAAAAGGCCTCGAGCTTTACGATATTAAGTTTGAGTTCGGCTATGATGCAAACGGTGACGTAATGCTTATAGACGAAATTGCATCGGGCAATATGCGTGTTTATAAAAATGGAGAGTACATAGACCCAATGACTTTATCTAAGCTGTTCTTTGCTTAATTAAAGATCATTCAACTTAGCGAAAGGAATAACTCAATGGGCGGTTTTTTCGGTGTAGTAAGCCGTAACGATGCAGTATCAGATGCATTTTTCGGAACAGACTACCACTCACACTTAGGTACACGTCGTGCCGGTATGGCGGTGTATGATAAAAATATAGGCATCCAACGTGAGATTCATAATATAGAAAATTCTCCGTTCAGAACAAAGTTTGACGATGTGTTCGATGAAATGCAGGGCACGTCGGCAATAGGTTGTATAAGTGATTACGACCCACAGCCACTTATAATCAGTTCCAAAATGGGCACCTACGCAATATGTGTTATAGGCATTGTAAATAATGCAAAAGAGCTTGTAGACAGTTATCTTAAGGTTGGCGGCGGGCATTTTAATGCTATGACAGGCGGTAAAATAAATGCAACCGAGCTTGTAGCCGCACTTATAAGCCAAAAGGAAAATTTTTCCGATGGCATACAGTATGCCCAAGGTTTAATCGACGGTACGGCTAATATTCTTATCTTAAAGGATGATGGCAACATTATAGCCGCACGTGATAAGCTGGGCAGAATACCTATAAGCATTGGCAAATCAAGTGATGGCTACTGCGCAGCGTCTGAGGCTTTTGCATATTTAAAGCTTGATTATCAGACGGTTACCGAGCTTGGCCCGGGCGAGATTGTGGAAATTTCGGTAGACAATATGACCCAGCTTGCCGCCCCCGGCAAAGCAAAGCGAATTTGTTCTTTTCTTTGGAGCTATTACGGATATCCGACCTCTACTTATGAAGGCAAAAACGTAGAGCTTATGCGCTATAAAAACGGTCAGATAATGGCCAAAAACGATAAAAATGCGGGTGTTGCAGAGGACATTGATTATGTCGGCGGCGTGCCCGATTCAGGCACACCGCACGCAATAGGTTACGCTAATGAGAGCGGAAAACCGTTTGCCCGCGCATTTATAAAATACACACCCACGTGGGCCCGTAGCTTTACTCCTACAAAGCAGAGCGAGCGTAACCGTGTGGCTAAAATGAAGCAGATACCCATTCACGAGCTCATAAAAGACAAAAAACTTCTTTTTGTTGATGATTCCATAGTTCGTGGAACACAGCTTAAAGAAACGGTAGATTTTCTTTACGAGAACGGAGCCGAGCAGGTACATATGCGCTCTGCCTGTCCGCCTATTATGTATGCTTGTAAGTATCTTAATTTTTCACGAAATACCAGTGATTTAGACCTCATAGCCCGTAAGGTTATTCTTGAACTTGAAGGTAAAGAGGGCGAAAAACACATAAAAGAGTATAGTGATTCTTCAACCGAACGTGGAAAAAAATTAAGACAAGCGATTTGCGAAAAGTTTAATTTTGCGTCGCTCGAATTTCAGTCGCTGGACGGAATTATTGAGTCAATCGGGCTGAATCCCTGCGACTTATGTACTTATTGTTGGAACGGAGAGGAATAATAATGAGCACAATTTCAAAATCTGATGCTTATGCAGCCGCGGGCGTAGATATTACTGCAGGTTATAAGGCTGTAGAGCTTATGAAACAACATATAAAACGCACACAAACGCAAGGCGTTTGCTCAGACGTAGGCGGCTTTGGCGGTCTTTTTGAGTTGGATCTGACCGGTATTACAAAGCCTGTTTTGGTTAGCGGTACCGACGGTGTAGGCACAAAGCTGAAACTTGCATTTTTAATGGACAAGCACGATACCGTTGGTATTGACTGTGTTGCGATGTGCGTTAACGATATTATCTGCGCAGGCGCAAGACCGTTGTTTTTCTTAGACTATATTGCTTGCGGAAAAAATATTCCCGAGCGCATAGCCGACATTGTTAAGGGTGTAAGCGAAGGCTGCGTGCAGTCGGGAGCGGCTCTTATAGGCGGTGAAACTGCTGAAATGCCCGGTTTTTACCCTGAAGACGAGTATGACCTTGCAGGCTACTGTACGGGCGTTGTTGATAAATCAAAAATAATAGACAACAAAACGATGAAGGCCGGTGACGTTATAATTGCACTTGCTTCGAGCGGCGTTCATTCTAACGGATTTTCGTTAGTAAGAAAGGTATTCGATATTGAGAATGCCGATATTAAATCTCCAATAGAAGAGCTTGGCGGCAAATCTATCGGCGAGACCTTACTTACTCCTACTAAAATTTACGTAAAGCCCGTTTTAGAGCTTTTAAAAAGCGTTCAGGTTAAGGGCATTTCGCATATTACGGGCGGCGGCTTTTATGAGAATATTCCCAGAAGCATACCCGAGGGACTTAGTGCAAAAATCGATAAAAGTGCGGTTAAGGTGCTGCCTATATTTAAACTCATTGCAGAGGTTGGTAATATAACCGAGCGTGATATGTTTAACACTTTTAATATGGGTGTCGGTATGAGCATAGTTGTAAGTAAATCCGACGTAGAGAGCGCACTTAAAATTCTTACCGACTGCGGTGAGGATGCATACGTTATTGGTGAGATTATTGAGTCAGACGAACGGGTGATTTTATGAGCATTGCCAGAATAGCGGTTTTGGTATCGGGCGGCGGCACCAATTTGCAGGCTTTAATAAATGCGCAAGAAAAAGGCATTATTAAAAGCGGAAAAATAGAGCTTGTTATTTCCAACAAGCCCGATGTCTTTGCTTTAGAAAGAGCCCAAAAGGCCAATATAAAAACTGCCGTCGTTACCAAAGTAAACGGTAACAAAGAGCAGTTTGAGCAAGATATTATTGATTTGTTAGAGAAAGAAAGTATTGATATTATTGTTCTTGCAGGCTTTATGGTGATTTTGAGCGAAAGCTTTACAAAGCGTTATCCAAAACGCATAATAAACGTTCATCCGTCTTTAATTCCGTCGTTTTGCGGCGAGGGTTTTTACGGGCTGAAGGTGCACGAGGCTGCATTGGCTTATGGAGTAAAGGTAACGGGTGCTACGGTGCATTTTGTTAACGAAATACCCGACGGCGGCGAAATTATTATGCAAAAAGCGGTCAATATACTTAAAAATGATACTCCCGAAACCTTGCAAAAGCGTGTGATGCGCCTTGCCGAATGGCAAATATTACCGAGGGCTGTAGAAAAGGTATCGGCCGATATTATAAGTAAAAAATAAAAGGTGAAAATTATGGCACTATTTAGTTTAGCAAATCTTTTATCAAACAATACCTATCCCGGCAGAGGCATAGTTATAGGAAAATCAAAAGACGGCCAAAAAGCTATGATAGCTTATTTTATAATGGGCAGAAGCGAAAATTCCCGCAACCGTATTTTCGAGCGTTTTGAGGGCGGTATGCGCACAAAAGCGTATGATGAGAGCAAGCTTTCCGACCCAAGCCTTATAATTTATAATCCGTATTTAACTGCAAATGGCGGAATGATAGATATTATTACCAACGGTGACCAGACCAACACCATATTCGATTATATAAACAGCGTTGATCACGAATTTGGCTTTGAAAAGGCTTGCTTGACACGTGAGTTCGAGCCCGATGCGCCGAATTTCACCCCTCGTATTTCGGGAGTTTTGAATTACGATTTTGCAAACGCAGATTTTACATATAAAATGTCTATTTTAAAATCTGCAAACGGCCGAGAAAACGCCTGCAGTCGTTATTTTTATAACTACTCAGCCGAAAACGGCATCGGTCATTTTATTCACACATATAAGTGCGACGGTAATCCTATTCCGTCGTTTTACGGCGAGCCCGAGGAGATTGAGCTTCCCAATACCGCAAAGGAATTGGCCGACCTTGTTTGGACAAATTTAAATGAAGACAACAAGGTATCGCTTTTTGTAAGAGAAGTGTGTCTTAAAACGGGCAAGGCAGAAGAAATAATTATAAACAAAAACGTTTAAGGAGAAAAAGTATGAAAGAGTTTGAACTTAAATACGGTTGTAACCCTAATCAGAAGCCTGCAAAAATTTTTATGCACGATAATACCGATCTGCCCATTGAGATTTTAAACGGCAGACCGGGTTTTATAAACTTTTTAGATGCTTTTAACTCCTGGCAGCTTGTAAAAGAGTTAAAAGAGGCGCTCGGTATGCCCGCAGTAGCATCGTTTAAACACGTAAGCCCTACCTCTGCAGCTGTAGGACTTAAATTGTCCGATAGTTTAAAGAAAGCATGCTTTGTTGATGATATTGAAGGACTCGATGATTCGCCGCTGGCCTGCGCATACGCAAGGGCAAGGGGAACCGACAGAATGTGCTCCTTCGGTGACTGGGTGGCATTGTCTGACGTTTGTGATGTAACTACCGCTCTTATGATTAAAAGAGAGGTATCCGACGGCGTTATAGCGCCAGGTTATGAGCCCGAGGCACTCGAAATCTTAAAAAGCAAGAGAAAGGGCGGCTACAATATAGTTAAAATCGATCCTGATTTTGTTCCCGATGAAATTGAGCACAAGCAGGTTTACGGTATAACCTTCGAGCAGGGAAGAAATAACTTCAAAATTGACCGTGAGCTTCTTGAAAATATAGTAACTGAAAATAAAGAGTTACCCGAAAGCGCAGTTCGTGATTTAATAATTTCCCTTATAACTCTAAAATACACACAGTCTAATTCCGTTTGCTTTGCATACGACGGTCAGGCCATAGGTGTAGGTGCGGGTCAGCAGTCAAGAATTCACTGTACACGTCTTGCAGGCGGCAAGGCAGACACTTGGTTTTTGCGTCAGCACGCAAAGGTGTTAAATCTGCCTTTTAAAGATACTTTAGGCCGACCCGACCGTGACAACGTTATTGATGGCTACATAAACAAAAACGAGGAAGACGTTTGCGCTGAGGGCAACTGGCAAAAGTACTTTACCGCACAGCCCGAGCCTTTAACCGACGAAGAAATAAAGGAATATTTATCTACAATAGACGGTGTAGCCTTGGGCTCTGATGCATTTTTCCCGTTTAGCGACAATATAGAACGAGCCAAAAAGAGCGGTGTAAAATATATTGCAGAGCCGGGCGGTTCTATAAGAGATGACCTTGTAATTGAATGCGCCGACAAATACGGTATGGCTATGTCATTTACAGGTATGCGCCTTTTCCATCATTAATAACAGTCTGGAGCAAAAAATGAAAATAATGGTTGTAGGTGGTGGCGGCAGAGAGCATGCCATCATAAAAAAGTTAAAAGAAAATAAAGACGTAACCGCAATTTATGCGCTTCCCGGAAACGGCGGCATAAAAATGGATGCCGAGTGTGTAGATATTGCGGCTACCGATATTGAAAAAATAGTCCGGTTTGCAGTAAACACAAAAATAGACTATGCTGTGGTTGCTCCCGATGATCCGCTCGTACTCGGTGCGGTAGATGCTTTAAACGCAAAGGGAATTGCTTGCTTTGGACCAACCGCCGATGCCGCAATAATAGAGGGCAGTAAGGTGTTTTCTAAAAACCTTATGAAAAAGTACTCTATACCCACCGCAAAGTACGAGGTGTTTAGTGATGTAAACTCAGCGCTCGAGTATCTTAAAACGGCGCCCATTCCAACCGTTATTAAGGCTGACGGTCTTGCACTCGGTAAGGGCGTTATAATTGCCAACACTTTAAAAGAGGCAGAAGAAGCTGTTAGAAGTATGATGCTCGATAAAGCTTTTGGCAAGAGTGGAGATAACATTGTTATTGAAGAATTTTTAACAGGACCCGAGGTATCGGTTTTAGCCTTTACTGACGGCAAAACCGTTGTGCCGATGGTATCGTCTATGGACCACAAGCGTGCGGGCGATAATGATACGGGTCTTAATACCGGCGGTATGGGTACAATTGCGCCCAACCCCTATTACACAAAGGAAATTGCCGATATTTGTATGGATACAATTTTTATTCCTACAATAAACGCAATGAACAAAGAGGGAAGAACCTTTAAGGGTTGTTTATACTTTGGCCTTATGCTTACGCCGAACGGCCCTAAGGTAATAGAATATAATTGCCGCTTTGGTGATCCGGAAACACAGGTCGTTTTACCGCTTTTAGAGAGCGATTTATTAACGGTTATGCAGGCTGTAACAAACGGAACACTCAGTGAGTGCGAGGTTGAATTTGCGGACAAAAATGCTTGCTGTGTTGTTATGGCATCAGACGGTTATCCTAAAAAGTATGAAAAGGGTAAAAAAATAGACATACCCTTAGATTTACTCGATAGCGTTTACGTTGCAGGCGCAAAGGAACAAGACGGGCAGCTGTTTACAAACGGTGGTCGAGTACTTGGTGTAGTAGGCGTTTGCGACACGTTAAAGGGCGCTATAGACGCCGCTTACAGTAAAGTGGAAAAAATCAGCTTTGAAAATGCATTTTATCGAAGTGATATAGGTGCTAAGGCACTAAAGGCTCTGGAGGAACAATAATGGTATACCGTGTATATGTAGAAAAGAAAAAGGAACTCGCTAATGAGGCGGCAACAATTAAAAATGATATTACGTCGTTGCTTGGCATAAAAAACGTAATTGATGTTCGCATTTTGAACCGTTACGATGCCGAAAATATTACTGCCGAGCTTTTTGAGTATGCAAAAAATACTGTGTTCTCAGAGCCTCAGTTGGATATAGTGACAGACACCTTAGAAATAGAAGATGCTAAAATTTTTGCGGTTGAGTTTTTGCCCGGTCAGTTTGACCAACGTGCCGATTCTGCCGCTCAGTGCATTCAGATAATCTCTCAGGGTGAGCGTCCTGAGGTCAGAACTGCGAAAATTTACGCAGTTTACGGCAATATTACAGATGAAGAGTTAGAAAAAATAAAAAAATACGTAATCAATCCGGTAGAGGCAAGGGAAGCCACGCTTGATACGTTTGATACGCTAAAAACCAGGTTCGATATTCCCACAACGGTTCAGACCCTTAACGGCTTTATAGAGCTTGACAGAAAGGGTCTTGAGCAGTTTGTAAACGATTATTCGCTTGCAATGGATGCTGATGACATTGCATTTTGTCAAGATTATTTTAAATCTGAGCACCGCGACCCTACAATTACCGAAATAAGAATGATAGATACGTACTGGTCTGACCACTGCCGTCACACCACCTTCTTAACCGTTATAGATAACGTAAAATTTGAGGACAAGCTTTTACAAGATACGTATAATGAATATATTGAGCTTCGCAACACGCTCGGTGTTAAAAAGCCGATTTGCCTTATGGACCTTGCAACCGTTGCGGTTAAGGCATTAAAGCGTCAGGGCAAATTACCAAGGCTCGATGAATCTGAGGAAATTAACGCTTGTACAGTTAAAATAACCGTTGACGTAGACGGCGAGGATGAGCAGTGGCTTTTACTCTTTAAAAACGAAACCCACAATCATCCTACCGAAATTGAACCCTTCGGCGGCGCGGCAACCTGCATAGGCGGCGCTATACGTGACCCATTATCCGGAAGATCTTACGTATACGGCGCAATGCGTGTTACGGGCGCTGCAGATCCGTTAAAGCCTATAGATCAGACTATTAAGGGTAAATTGCCGCAGAGAAAAATTGTGACTACTGCCGCTGCAGGCTATTCTTCTTACGGTAACCAGATTGGTCTTGCTACAGGCATAGTAGATGAAATTTATCATCCGGGATACGCCGCAAAGCGTATGGAAATCGGCGCAGTTATTGCAGCCACACCCAAAGAGAACGTGCGCCGAGAGGTACCCGCAGACGGTGACGTGGTTATTTTACTTGGCGGAAGCACGGGTCGTGATGGCATAGGCGGTGCTACGGGCTCGTCTAAATCGCACGATTCCCACTCGGTAGAAACCTGCGGTGCTCAGGTTCAAAAAGGTAATGCGCCCGAAGAAAGAAAGCTTCAAAGACTGTTCAGAAACAAAGAAGCCTGCCTTATGATAAAGCGTTGTAACGACTTTGGCGCAGGCGGTGTTTCGGTTGCTATAGGCGAGCTTGCCGACGGTCTTGAAATTGACCTTAATAAAGTACCCAAAAAGTATGAGGGTCTTGACGGTACCGAGCTTGCTATAAGTGAATCGCAGGAAAGAATGGCGGTTGTAATCGAAAAACACAACGTAGACCGCTTTATCGCGCTTGCTAATACAGAAAATCTGCAGGCCGTCGTTGTTGCCGAGGTTAAGGCTCAGCCAAGACTTGTAATGAACTGGAACGGCGAAAAAATAGTAGATATCAGCCGTGAGTTTTTAAATTCCAACGGTGCGCCCAAGCATATTGATGTTGCGCCCGCAAAATACGAGAATTTCGAAAAGCAAATCTCGGGTACGTTTAGTGATAACTTGCTTAAATTGGCAGATGACCTTAACGTATGCTCTAAACGCGGTTTATCCGAGCGTTTTGACTCCACCATAGGCGCAGGCACAGTGCTTATGCCGTTTGGCGGTAAAAATCAGTTAACACCTATTCAGAGTATGGTGCAAAAGGTTTCTGTAGAGAAAAAGCATACCAATACCTGCTCGCTTATGTCTTGGGGATACAACCCGTTTATTACCGAAAAGAGCCAATATCACGGCGCATACTTGGCGGTTGTAGAAAGCGTATGTAAGCTTATTGCAACGGGCGCTGATTTTAACGATGTATATTTAACCTTCCAGGAGTATTTCGAACGTCCCGGTAAAGATGCAAAGCGTTGGGGCAAGCCCCTTGCTGCATTGCTCGGTGCATTTAAGGCTCAGATGGAGCTTGGCATCGGATCAATAGGCGGTAAGGATTCTATGAGCGGTACGTTTGAAGATATTTCCGTTCCGCCAACCCTCGTTTCTTTTGCCGTAACCACTACAAAGGTAGACAGAATTGTAACTAACGAATTTAAAAAGGCAGGCAACAGGGTAGTACTTATAAGTCCGAAGACTGATGAAAACGGCCTGCCCGTAACAGATTCGTTATTAGGCGTATTTAACACCGTAGCCGAGCTTTTAAAGAGCAAAAAAGCAGTATCTTGCTACACATTAGGCTATGGCGGTGTTGCAGAGGCTGTTATGAAAATGGCTTTTGGTAACGGCTTTGGCTTTAAGTTTAACGATGCTCTTACACTAAACGATATTTTCGGTTATAATTATGCATCCTTCTTGCTCGAAATGACAGACGATACTCAGATTGGCACACAAATAGGTGTTATTAGTGAAGACACTCAGTTTGTATTTGCGGGCGAAAAGATTAGTCTGGATCAGCTTTTAAAGATTTATGAAGATAAATTAGAAAGCGTATATTCCTGCAACATAGAGCAAACTAATAAAAACATTGAAAATATTTCTTACTCCGGCGCTAAAATGGCGTCTGCACCCGCAATAAAGGTTGCGAAGCCCAAAATACTTATTCCCGTATTTCCGGGCACAAACTGCGAATTTGACTCTGCAAAGGCGGTGCGTGATGCAGGAGCCGAGCCCGAGATTATGGTTATAAATAATCTTTCGAGTGACGGAATAAGAAAAAGTGTTGAAAAATTTGCAGGTCTTATAAAAGAGTCGCAGGCAATATTTATTCCCGGCGGTTTCTCGGGCGGTGACGAACCCGACGGCAGCGGTAAGTTTATTACTGCGTTCTTCAGAAATGCCGAAATCAAGCAGGGCGTAAGCGAGCTCTTAGACAAGCGTGACGGACTTATGTGCGGTATTTGTAACGGCTTCCAGGCTTTAATTAAGCTCGGCCTTGTGCCTTACGGTAAAATTATAGATACCGATGAAAATTGTCCGACACTAACATTTAACACAATTGCCCGCCACCAGTCGAGAATTGTAAGAACACGCATAGCTTCAAACAAGTCTCCGTGGCTTAGCTTAACTAACGTAGGAGATGTTTACAGCGTGCCTATTTCTCACGGTGAGGGTCGCTTCTTAGCAAGTGATGAATTGGTTAAAAAGCTTGCCGAAAACGGACAGATTGCTACTCAGTACGTAGATTTGAGCGGTAACGCTACTGCCGATATTCACTTTAATCCGAATAACTCGGTTTGCGCTATCGAGGGTATTACTTCACCCGATGGCAGAGTATTCGGTAAAATGGGACATAGTGAAAGAATTGCAAAAGGTCTTTACAAAAACGTTCCGGGAGAGTATGATATAAATATGTTCAAGGCAGCAGTTAAATACTTCCAGTAAGGAGATAAAAAATGAACTTTTTTGAAGAATTAAAGGATTTTGATACCGAGGTTGCAGCAGCTTGCCACAGTGAGCTTGAGCGTCAGCAGCATAATATTGAGCTTATAGCATCGGAAAATATTGTATCCAAGGCAGTACTGCTTGCCGCAGGCAGTGTGCTTACAAATAAATACGCCGAAGGTTATCCGGGTAAGCGTTATTACGGCGGCTGCTACTGTGTAGACGTTGTAGAGGAAATTGCCAGAGAGCGTGCTAAAAAGCTGTTCGGCGCAGAGCATGCAAACGTTCAGCCGCATTCGGGCGCCAATGCAAACCTCGCAGTTTTCTTTGCACTACTCAACCCCGGTGATACCGTTATGGGTATGAACTTACAACAGGGTGGTCACTTATCGCACGGCTCACCTGTAAATATTTCGGGTAAATATTTTAACATTGTGCCTTACGGCGTTAACTCGGTTACCGAAACTATCGATTATGATGAAATGCTTCGCCTTGCAAAAGAGTGCAAGCCAAAGCTTATAGTTGTGGGAGCAAGCGCATATTCAAGAGTTATAGATTTTGCTCGCTGCCGTGAAATTGCCGACGAGGTAGGCGCATATTTAATGGTGGATATGGCTCATATTGCAGGCTTGGTTGCCGCAGGCGTACATCCCTCTCCGGTGCCGTATGCTGATATTGTTACTACCACTACCCATAAAACCCTGCGCGGTCCCAGAGGCGGTATGATTCTTTGCAAAGAGCAGTTTGCAAAGCAGATCGATAAAGCCGTTTTCCCGGGTACTCAGGGCGGTCCGCTTATGCATATAATTGCCGCTAAGGCAGTAGCTTTGGGCGAGGCTTTGACCGATGAATTTAAAGAATATCAAAAGCAAATTGCCAAAAACGCAAAGGTTCTTTGCGATGAGCTTATTAAAAGAGGCATTAAAATTGTGTCGGGCGGTACCGATAACCACTTAATGCTCTTAAACCTTACAGATAAGGGTATTACGGGCAAGGAACTCGAACACCGACTTGATGAGGTTCATATTACTGCAAACAAAAATACCATTCCTAACGACCCGCAAAGTCCGTTTGTTACAAGCGGTATTCGTATTGGTACACCCGCTGTTACCGCACGTGGCTTTAAAGAGGAAGAAATGAAGCTTATTGCCGGCTTTATAAGTGATATTATTGACGACTTTGAGGGCAATAAAGAAAGAGTAAGCGCCGAGGTTCAGGCTCTTTGCGAAAAATTCCCGATATATAACTAAGGGGTGTTGTTATGTCTTACAAAACCGACATTGAAATTGCTCAGGAATGTAAATTAGAGCACATTTCAAAAATAGCCGAGCGCGCCCACGTAGATGAAAAATACGTTGAGCAATACGGCAACTACAAGGCAAAAATTGATTTATCGCTTTTAAACGATTCCAAAAGAGAAAACGGCAAACTTATTTTAGTTACTGCTATTACTCCCACTCCCGCAGGTGAGGGTAAAACCACCACTACAATTGGCTTAGCAGACGGCCTCAGAAGAATAGGCAAGGACGTTACGGTTGCTTTAAGAGAGCCATCACTGGGCCCCGTATTCGGTGTTAAAGGCGGTGCCGCGGGCGGCGGATATGCTCAGGTTGTACCTATGGAAGACATAAACCTGCATTTTACGGGTGACTTCCACGCTATAGGCGCTGCAAATAATCTGCTTGCCGCTATGCTCGATAACCATATTCAGCAGGGCAATGCGCTTAATATAGACATTCGCAAAATCACCTGGAAACGCTGCGTAGATATGAACGACCGTCAGCTCCGTAACATTGTTAACGGCCTTGGCGGTAAGGTTAACGGTGTTCCAAGAGAGGATGGCTTTGATATTACCGTTGCAAGTGAAATTATGGCGGTTTTATGCCTTGCTACTTCGATTTCGGACTTAAAGGAAAGACTTTCTAAAATTATTGTCGGCTACACTTATGACGACAAGCCCGTTACTTGCGGTCAGCTTAAGGCTCAGGGTGCTATGACAGCACTCTTAAAAGACGCTTTGAAGCCCAATTTAGTACAAACCCTAGAGGGTACTCCTGCATTTGTACACGGCGGTCCGTTTGCTAATATTGCGCACGGCTGCAACTCGGTTATGGCTACAAAAATGGCTCTTAAAATGGGCGATTACACCGTTACCGAGGCAGGCTTTGGCGCCGATTTGGGAGCCGAGAAGTTCTTAGATATTAAGTGTCGTGTTGCTTCTCTTACACCCGATGCAGTGGTAGTTGTTGCAACTGTACGCGCTTTAAAGATGCATGGCGGCAGTTTAAAGACCCAGCTTAGCGAAGAAAATATCGAAACCTTAGAAAAGGGAATACCAAACCTGCTTCGCCACGTAGCAAACATTAAAAACGTTTATAAGTTGCCCTGTGTTGTAGCGGTTAACCGTTTCCCGACCGATACCGACAAGGAAATAGATTTTATTATTGCTAAGTGCAAAGAACTCGGCGTTAATACTGTTCTTTCTACCGTTTGGGCCGAAGGCGGCAAGGGTGGAGAGGCTTTAGCAAAAGAGGTTGTACGTCTTTGCGAAGAAGAAAAGGGCGACTTTACCTTTAGCTATGAAGACACCGACTCTATAGAGCAAAAGATAGAAAACGTTGTTAAAAAGGTTTACGGCGGTGACGGCGTTTCGTTCACACCTGCAGCAAAAAAACAGATTGAGCAGTTAAAAGATTTAGGCTTTAACGGTCTGCCTGTTTGTATTGCTAAAACACAGTACAGCTTTTCTGACAACCCTGCATTGCTCGGCGCACCAAGTGGCTTTACGGTAACTGTCAGAAACGTTAAGGTTTCGGCAGGTGCAGGCTTTATAGTTGTGTTGACGGGTGATATTATGACTATGCCGGGTCTTCCCAAAGTACCCGCAGCCGAGAGAATCGACGTTGACGAAAACGGCAAAATTACAGGATTATTCTGATATTAAGATAAGCACCCGAAAAAAAGGGTGCTTATTTTGTTGACATATTGTTTTTTGTGTGATAACATAACTGTAGAAACATTTCTACAGTTTGAGGTATTTATGAAAAACGCAACCATAAAAGACGTAGCGGCTTTAGCAGGAGTAAGCATATCGGCAGTATCGTACATATTAAATGACTCCAATGCCAAAAAATACTCCAAAGAAACTATAAAAAAGGTAAAAGATGCCGCCAAAAAGCTCAGCTACAGACCCAATGCTATTGCAAAGGGTATGCGTACGGGCCGTTCGTTCTCGCTTGGAATAGCAAATTGTTGGGATATGGACAACCGTGTTTTTGCTCATATTCTAAAGGGCGTTGTGGCTTGCGCGAGTAAGCTTGGCTTTTCGGTAACCATTTGCCCTAACATAGATACTTTTTCGTATATTTCTTATTACGAAAACCGCCGTATAGACGGAGTGCTTTTAATTGCGCCCGCTTTATCAGAAAAGGCTTTTGATGAAAACGTACATATAAACAAGCTTATTGATGCAAACGTGCCGTTCAGTGTTATTAACGGCATAAGCGAGTTTGAAAACGTAAGTTATTTTAACTTTAATTATGCTTCAACCACGTTTGTCGCAACCGATTATTTAATAAAAAGAAATCACTCAAAAATAGCATATATCTCACCTAAAATTTCTTCCGATAAAAGCGAGCTTGCGCAAAGATGTTTGGGATATGAGCAGCGTATGAACGAGTCTGGTTTTAAAACGTCGGTTATCGACTCGAACGACCTTACACCTGATTTACTTAAAAACTATACCGCTGTTGTGGCTAACAAGTCGGATACCGCAAAGTTGGTTTTAGATATGGCGGTTAGTTCGGGAATATCTGTACCGGACGATTTATCTGTAATAGCGGCCAATACCGAGTATTATTCAAAATATTTAAGCGTGCCGCTTACTACGGTTCAGTTTCCGTTCGAGGCTTTGGGAGAGAGCGCCGCAAAGCACACAATAAACTGCATACAAAACAGTGCCGAGCCTATTATAAAAACCTTTAACGGTGAGATTATTGAGGCAAGCTCGGTAAGTAATTGTAAATAAAAAATATATCCGATTTATTTAATCGGATAATTTTATAAAAATAATAGAAACGTTTCTATTAAGCAAAAATAAAAGGAGAAACCATTATGAATTTTAACGTAAAAGAAGACATCATTGCTTTAACTCCGCAGTGGAAGGGCGAACGCTTCCCCGACGGCAGACCCAAGGTTGCCGACAAATATTTAAAGGCATTAAGAAACCTTACCTTAGAAGAGGTTTGGAAACCCATATTTGTTAAGGGTTATGAAAGTCAGTTTGAGGGCAGACTTAGAACCCT
Source organism: Clostridia bacterium (assembly GCA_017436815.1). GTDB lineage: Bacteria > Bacillota > Clostridia > Oscillospirales > Acutalibacteraceae > RGIG3013. The sequence goes on along the minus strand of JAFSCI010000006.1, from coordinate 5,463 downwards.
TCACGATGATGGCAGAAAGCTTATTGGCCGTGCAGTTACCGCAACCTTTGCGCCCACACGTCCCGATTTACACGAAACAATGTTCGATATCGGTATGAAAGAGGGCAGAAAGGGTAACTACAATCAGTGGGTTATAGATTCATTGGTTGAGGGCGACGTTGTTGTTGCCGATATGTACGACAAAATTTATAAGGGTACCTTCTTAGGCGGAAACCTGACTACCGCAATCAAGGCTAAAACCAAAACAGGCGGCGGCGTTATTTGGGGCGGTGTACGTGACGTTGAGCAGATGAAAAAGGTTGAGGACGTTCAGGTATACTTCCGCGGTATAGACCCCACACCTATCAGAGATTTTATTATGACAGGTTTTAATACTCCTACCCGCATTGGTAACGCCATAGTTTTACCAGGCGATATCGTTTTCGGTGCAGGCGGCGGCGTATTGTTTATTCCTTCTCATCTTGTTGCCGAGGTTGTTGACGGCGCATCTAAAACACAGGTTAAGGATATTTTCGGCTTTGAAATGATTACTCAGAACAAGTTCACAACCGCTCAGATTGACCGCAACACCTGGACCGAAGAAATGTTGGATATGCTTATGGAATTCATTAAGACCGACCCCAGAGGCGAGGAATATCGCAGTCTTGATTGGTCTGAGGAATACCGTCTTGCTCGTGAGGGCGACCCCAACGACACCCAGACTGCACTTTAAGGAGAATAACAATGAAAAAAGCATTAGTTACAGGAGCGAGCCGTGGCATAGGCAGAGCAATTGCGCTTTCTCTTGCAAAAGACGGCTTTAAGGTATACATAAATTATGTGTCCGACTCCACAAAGGCTCAGCAGGTAAAAGACATTATTGAGCTTAGTGGCGGCGAGTGCGAGCTCGTTCAGTGCGACTTAACGTCGGTTTCTTGCGCAGAAGATATTGCAAAGGCCGTAGACTGTATAGACGTATTAGTACTTAACGCATCTATTCAGTACAGAAATTCCTGGGATAAAATAACCATGGAAGAGTTTGATACTCAAATAAACTGCAACTGGCGTTCATCACTTTTACTTATACAAAAGTTTATGCCCAAAATGGTTGAGAACGGCTGGGGCAGAGTAATTACTATAGGCTCTGTCCAGGAAAGAAAGCCGCATCCCGATATGCTGGTTTATTCGTCTACCAAAGCAGCTCTTACCCTTATGGCTCAGTCTTTAAGCTTACAGGTTGCAGATAGCGGCGTTACAGTTAATAGTGTAGCACCCGGTGTTATAAATACCGATCGCAACGCTACCGCTTTATCGGACGCAGAGTATGCAAAACAGGTAATGGCAAAAATACCAATGAACCGTTGCGGCGCGCCCGAAGACTGTGCAGGTATAGTAAGCTTTTTGTGCACCGATGCCGCTTCGTACATAACAGGACAAAATATTTTTGTTGATGGAGGAATGGGCATAAAATGATACTTGCCGATTATTTCAGAAGCGAAAAAACTCTGGAGTGGGACATTGCCAAGCAGTGCGGTGTAGAGCACGGTGTTATCCGTTTGCCCGAAACTAAGGATTTTGATGTTACATCACTTTCCCATTGGCAGACAGTACATAAAAACTTTACCGACTTTGGCATAAAGCCTATTATTATAGAGCCTATGCCTAATGAATTGCATGACCATATTAAAAGCGGTGACGAAAAAAGAGACGAGTGCATCGAAAAGGCCATAAAAATGCTGCCCATAATGGATAAGCTTGATATTCGTACAATCTGCTTTAACTTTATGGCGCATATTGGCTGGCTGAGAACATCTTCTAAAATTGAAGAGCGTGGCGGTGCATTTGTTACAGGCTTTAATATTAACGATTTTAAACCCATAGAGGCGGCAATAACCAAAGAGCAGCTTTGGGCGAATTATGAATATTTCATAAAAGCCATAATGCCTTATGCCGACAAGTACAATATTAAACTTGCGCTTCACCCCGATGACCCACCGCTTGATAATTTAGGCAACGTAGCAAGAATTATGACTAGTTACGAAAACATAAACAAAGCGGTCAATATGTATAAGTCCGACAATTTAGGCGTTACAATGTGCCAGGCAACATATCTAATGATGGGCGAGGACTTAGAACACGTTATAAAAGAGCTTAAAGATAAAATTTTCTTTGTCCATTTTAGAAATGCCAGAGGAAATAAGTTAAAGTTTAACGAAACCTTCCACGACAACGGCAAGATTGAAATGGCAAAGCTTTTAAAGTATTATCACAGTTTAGGGATTGACGTTCCTATTCGTGTTGACCACGTTCCTGCCATGGCAGGCGACAGCGATACTTCGGGTTACGGCAATATCGGAAGACTCTTTGCAATCGGTTATTTAAAGGGCATTTTAGAGGCTGTAGAGGGCCGCAAAAAATAAATTTTAAAACTTTTTTAAAAAATTTTTAAAAAACGCTTGACTTTTCCATAGTAAAGTGGTAATATGCTAATACAGTGAAAACAAAAACACAATTCAAAGGAGAATTATTATGAAAAAGTTTTTAGCACTCGTTTTAGCACTTATGTTTGTATGCTGCTGCTTCGCAGGCTGCGGCAACACAGAAAAAGAAACAATCGTTGTAGGTTATACAATTTACAAACCTATGAACTACCTGGATGAGAGCGGTAAGCTTGTTGGTTTTGATACCGAGCTTGCAGAAGCAGTTTTCGGTAATTTAGGTTATGATGTTTCTTTCAAAGAAATCCAGTGGGAAAACAAATACACCGACTTAAACTCCGGCGTAATCGACTGCATCTGGAACGGCTTTACCTGCAACAGCAAGGATGATGACGGCATTGCTCGTTCTGAGAAGGTAGATTTCTCTTACAACTATATGGAGAACCGTCAGGTAGTAGTTGTTAAGGCAGATTCCACAATTGCAGCTGCAGCAGACTTAAACGGTAAAATCGGTCTTGCTGAGGCAGGCAGCGCAGGCGAATCTTATGCAAAGAGCTTCGAAGGCGTAACATATAAGAGCGCTATCAAGCAGACAGATACTTTACTTGAAGTAAATGCAGGTACAGCAGACTTCGCAGTTTTAGATGCTCAGCTTGCAGAGAGCTACGTAGGTAAGGGTGACTATGAAAACTTGAAGGTAGTTGAGGCTCTTACAAGTGACGTTGAATATTATGCTATCGGCTTTAAGAAGGGCAGCGAGCTCACAGCTAAGGTTAATGGCGAGCTTGATAAGCTTCTTGCTAACGGCAAAATAAACGAAATCGCTGTTAAGTACGGTGTAGAGAATACTACTCTAAAGGCTTTCAACAACGAAAGATAATTACTCACAAATTCTATATGAATTATAATTTAGCTGACGGGATTTTTATCCCGTCAGCCAAATTTGTATAATTAAAGGAAAAATTTATGTCTTTTATTGAAATAACCGCCTTTTTGGCAAACGGCTTTGTTATATCGTTAATAATTTTTGCCGTTACTTTAATTGTCGGAATACCGCTCGGTCTGCCTATAGCATTCTGCTCTATGAGCAAGTTTGCCCCATTAAAAGCAGTGGCAAAGACTTTTGTATGGATAGTCCGCGGAATACCGCTGATGCTGCAGATATTTATAATATATTACGTGCCCGGTCTTTTGTTCGGCAACCCGATTTTCAGCCAGATCGACCGTTACATAATACGCAATTTTACCATTCCGCACGACGGTGGGCTTACTCAGATGCTCCTTACTAATGCGGGTGGTCTTGTTGCAGTTTTAATAGCATTCGCAATAAACTATGCTTGTTATTTTTCCGAAATTTATCGTGGCGGCATTGAGAGTATCTCTAAAGGCCAGTACGAAGCGGGCTACGTTTTAGGCCTTACAAAATCGCAGGTATTTAAGTTTGTCGTTTTAAAACAGGTTGTAAAGCGCATAGTACCGCCAATGTCCAACGAAATTATAACCCTTATTAAAGATACCGCACTTGCTAACTGCATTATGCTGCCCGAGATTATTAAGCAGGCAAAAGAGCTTGCCGCAACCCAGGCACTTATATGGCCGTTATTCTATACAGGTGTATTTTATCTTATATTTGTTGGCCTTCTCACCATTATCTTTGGTAAGGTAGAGAAGAAGCTTTCATACTTCAGGAGTTAAGCTATGGCATTATTAGAAGTTAAAAACGTATATAAGAAGTTCGGCAAAACCGAGGTTTTAAAAGGCATAGACTTTTCTTTAAATAAAGGTGAAGTATTATCTATTATAGGTTCATCCGGTAGCGGTAAAACAACCCTGCTTCGTTGCATAAACTTTTTGGAAACACCCGAGCAGGGCGAATATTACATAAATGGTGAGCTTTTATTTGATGCTAAGCTTGCCGCGACCTATAAAGAGAGCGAAATAAGAAAAAAACGTCTTAAATTCGGTATGGTTTTTCAGTCGTTCAATTTGTTCCCGCAGTACAGTGCGCTTGATAACGTAATGTTAGCATTAAAACTACAAATAAAAGAAGATATTAAGACCAACAAGGACCTTATTTGCAAAGAGAATAACATAAAAACAAGGCATCAGCTAGCCGCCTATAAAGAAAAGCTTTTAAAGGAAGCCGAAGAAAATGCGATAGACATTCTTACGAAGGTGGGCCTAAAAGAAAAACTGAATTCCTACCCGTGTGAGCTTTCGGGCGGTCAGCAACAGCGTGTGGCTATAGCAAGAGCATTGGCGCTTTCTCCCGAAATTTTATGCTTTGATGAGCCTACAAGTGCGCTTGACCCAGAGATGTCGGGCGAGGTTTTAAACGTTATAAGAAATCTTGCGGTAGATACCGGAAAGACTATGATAATCGTTACTCACGAGATGAATTTTGCCCGTGACGTATCTGATAAAATTATTTTTATGTCAGATGGCGTTATCTTAGAAGAGGGCACTCCAAAAGACATATTCGAGAATCCGAAATTCGACAGAACCAAGGAATTTTTAAATAGTATTGGGTAGTGAAAGCAGAGTAACACTGCTAATTATTTTACATATACTGAAAATAGGCAAATGATTTGCCTTAAGTTTTATACAGGGGATGTAAAATAATGAGCAGATTATGTAGTTGTTCTGCAAGATTTTGCACAGGTATAATTGCGGTTATTCTTACTGCTCTTTTAACTGCCGTTATAGGTGTTATTGTTGGTGCATTCTTAGCCGAGACTATTGTAGCCAACGTAGCAGCAATAATAGTAGCCGCTGTAATTTTAGCGGTACTCTTGCTTATTTATATAATACTGAGAATATGCCTGTGCCAAAGAGACTGATTTTTATAATAGTTTCGCCGCTTCACGTTATTTGTGGAGCGGTTTTTAATTTACTGGACTTTTTTGTAAATACTTAGTATAATAACAATAATGATTGTTGTTTGTCGAAACGCTTGAAAGCGCTTCGACAAGCCACTTTTTAAGCGGATATAGCAAAATTAAATTCTATGATTTAATTTTGCACAACATTCATTGCAATGGGTATG
>JAFSCI010000050.1 GCA_017436815.1 Clostridia bacterium | reverse complement strand
TGCCAGGTTCACGGTACCGATTGTAATGAGTTGTTAGCAAAGCTTAACAACTACTTTAACGGCAAATGATAACCCTTAGCAAAAGATTAGATGTTATAGCTCGGTCGGTCCCCTTTGGCTCTAATGCAGTCGATGTTGGGGCCGACCACGGCTATCTGGCAATATATCTTAAAAAGAGCGGCATTGCAAAAAATGTAATTGCGTGTGATATTAACGAATTACCCTTAAAAAACGCATACTGCAATGCTCAAAAATACAATGCCGACATACAGCTTTGTTTATCTGACGGGTTAGAAAAAATCGACCCTTCCTTTGCTGAAACAATTATTATTGCAGGTATGGGAGCCGAGGTTATTTGCGGTATTATAGACCGTGCTAAATGGCTTAAAGCTAAAGATAAAACCTTAATTTTACAGCCAATGAACTCGCCCGAATATCTGCGAGAATATCTTGCAACAAACGGTTTTTTAATAACCGCTGAGCAGGCTGTAGAAGACGGTGGCAAGCTTTACACCGTAATAACCGCAAAATATGACGGCAGAGTAATAACCGATACTCTTTTTTACTATAAGGGTCTGCTTTCTAATAAGTCGGATACCGACCGATTATTTTTGCAAAAGCAGCTAAGACGTCTTGAAAGCTGGCTTTTTGATATTGAAAATTTGCCGTCAAAGCAAGATGAGTACACTAAATTAGAATACATAGTACGTAGTTTAAAGCAATTTTTGGAGGAAATCTAAATGGCGCTCGATGGAGCATTTTTGCACATATTAGCGAACAATTTTAAAAATGCCGAAGGCGCATTTGTAGAAAAAATTTATCAGCCGTCTAAAAACGAGCTGATACTTCTTATGCGCAAAAAAGGCTTCAACAAAAAGCTTTATATAAGCGTTGCGCCCTCTTTAGCAGTAGTCAGGTTTACCTCTGCCCAAAACGATAATCCCCCTGCCCCGCCCATGTTTTGTATGCTTCTCAGAAAACATTTGGGCGCCGCAAAGCTTACCGAGGTTTTTCAGCCCGCACTGGAGAGAATTTTATTTTTTAAATTTTCTGCCACAACTGAAATGGGTGACAGAGCCGAAATAACTCTTTGCATTGAGCTATTATCGGGCAGACCTAACATTATACTTATAGGTCCGCAGGGTAAAATTATAGATGCGTTGTACCGCTCTGATTTAGAAAAAAACACCCGCATTATTCAGCCGGGCGCCACGTACACTATGCCCCAGAGCCAAAATAAGTTATCAATTTTAAGTTCTGATTTTAATGAGCTTGCAAATATAATAAAGTCCAAAACCGACGTACCGCTGCACAGCGCAGTTTTATCGGTTTTAGACGGTGTATCTCCCCTTATTGCGCGCGAAATTGCTTATCTTACGGCAAATGATATTGACTTACCTGCTCATCTATGCAATACCGAGCAGCTTTCAAATACGTTATTGCTGATTAAAAATTCTATTATAAATGCCGACAAGCTTTGTATAGTAAGCGATGAAAATTCTAAGGTTTTAGATTTTTCATATATTCCGATAAAACAATATTCTCCAAATTACAACTTTTCTGTTTTCGATGACCCTTGTGATTTATTAGAAGAGTTTTATTCTAAAAAGCAAGGCGCGAAAACATCTGAACAAAAGGCAAAGGACGTAATAAAGCTATTAAAGACCACAAAGGAAAGAATTTTAAGGAAAACCGAGCTTAGAAAGAAAGACCTTAAAAAGTGTGAAAACCGTGAGCAATTACGTCTTTACGGCGAGCTTTTAAAGGCTAATATTCACCTTATTAAAAACGGTTCACCCTTTGCCGACGTACAAAATTACTACGATGAAAATTTAGCTACAATCCGTATTCCTTTAGATCCCGCTTTATCGGTTGCGCAAAATTCGGCTAAATATTTTAAAGAGTACAAAAAGACCTACAGCGCCGAGCAAACTCTTACCACACTCATTGAGCAAGACAAGGACGAGCTTAAATATATAGAATCGGTATTAGAGAGCCTCGAGCGTGCCGATTCTTCGGCTGAAATCGAGGAAATAAAAAAAGAGCTGACTTTATCGGGCTACTTAAGGCCTACCAAAAATTCTGCAGTACAAAAAAAGAATTTAAGCGCACCGCTTGAATTTACGTCAAAATCGGGTCTTAAAGTATACGTTGGCAAAAACAATTTGCAAAACGACTATTTAACCTTAAAATTTGCATCAAAAGGCGATTATTGGTTCCACACAAAAAATATTCCCGGCTCGCACGTAATTGTAGCCACGGGTGAAAATGAAATAGATGACGATACAATTGTTTTTGCCGCCACCCTTGCAAAGCAGCACTCAAAGGCCGCCGATTCCACAAAGGTCGCGGTAGATTACACAAGGGTTAAAAATGTCAAAAAGCCATCGGGCGCAAAACCCGGAATGGTAATTTACCTTACTAATAAAACAATTTTGATAGACTAAACACAAGCCATATTTTTTACCTGCATTTCATATACTGTACGGGTGAAAAATATGGCTCTTTTTTCATTTTCTAATCCTCAAAGCATACTCGCGGCCGTTTTTGTATTAAGCGGCGCATTTGTAAACGGCTGGACCGATGCGCCTGTTGCTATTACCGCACTTGTCGCTACAAAAACAATGCCCATAAAGAAAGCCGCGCTTTTAGCGGGTGTTTTTAATATGCTGGGCGCTATAGCCTTTATATTTATAAACCAAAACGTTGCTCTTACCGTTTTTAATATTGCAAATCTCGGCGGTAGCTCGCTTTTATTGTCTTTGTTAATATCATCATTAGCAGCAGTAAATATATGGTCGGTTGCGGCTTGGTTCTTTGGCCTTCCAACAAGTGAAAGTCACGGAGTATTAGCAGCTTTAAGTGGCGCAAGCTTTTTCCTCTTTAAAAATTTTTCGGGCATAAATTTTTACGGCTGGCTAAACGTATTGGCTGGTATGTTAATTTCGATTGCTATAGGCTTTTTATTAAGCTTTTTGTTTACAAAAATTTTCTTAAAAACCAAAAACTTTTTACCCAAAAATATAAAACGACTAAAAATCGTATCATCGGCATTTTTAGCCTTTATGCACGGCGCTCAGGACTCGCAAAAATTTGCAGGTCTTTTTATGCTGGTTTTGTTTAGTAATAAATATTCGGCCAACAGCATTACCGTTCCTGTTTGGTGCGCCGGTTTAATAGGCTTTATAATCAGTATAGGAACCGCTATAGCAGGCACAAGAATTATAAACAAAACGGGTACAAAAATGGTAGAACTAAGTGATGTTAGCGGGCTTTGTTCTAATTTGGCATCGGCTTTTGCCATGTTTTTTTCTTCACTTTTAGGCCTTAGTGTGAGCACTACACACTGCTCGTCCGCATCTTTAATAGGAGCAACAGTGAGCGCAAAAAAGAGAGTATCTATAAAAGATACTCTCCAGCTCGTTTTTGCCTGGGCGTTAACCTTCCCTGCTTGCTTTTTTATAAGCTATTTAATTTGTGCGATAACGCTTTCTACTTAAGCGCTTTTGCGCCCATATCATCAAGCTCGTCAAGCATTGGCGGAACGTTATCGCTCACTACGAGAACAATACAATCCCCCAGCTCTAAAACAACACGGGATGATAATTTTTTAAATTCATTAATATTACTAAGCTCAAATGTTTTTGAAAGACCGTTAATATAGGTGTTTATTGCTTCTAAAACCTTTGTTTTGTCATCTTTTGAATTGATTTCAAAAACGGCAATGGTATTCGAGGAATTTTCGTTATCGGCAATAAATACAGAATAATTTTTCAAATCTGATACCGAAATGTTAAAAAACGACGGTATCTGCTCGGGTACGAGCTTTATATAAGAAACTTCCTTGTCTATTTCACAAAGCTTGCTTGTAATATAATCGGGTGAATACTCCGTATTGGTGCCCGAGCACGCGCAAAGGCTAAAAATTATGCAAAACACTAATAAAAATGCAACTGCTGTGGCATAAATTCTACGCATTCCGACACCCCCGAAAATCTTCACAAATTCACTTTAAATTTTTACTATTACATTATACACCATTTTACCGTAAAGGCAAATAACAATTTTGTAATTTTAGACAGAAAACAACAAAATATCATATAACAGTTTTTACCATATTTTTATTTTTTACTTTACATAATTCTTTATGCATAGTTATTATTCACCATTAAATTTTTCAACTTATTAACAGAGTTATTAACACTTTTTACAGTATAATGGCTTGTCTTACGGGTCTTGAAGGCTTAAAAATGTTAATATCTCGGTTAATAACTATAATAAAACATAGGTTGTCTTAGTTTACATAAAGATATTTTGTCGAAAATTATGCTTAAAATTTTTAAAAAACAAACCACTTTAACAATTGACAAAATAAGGCACAAATTATATAATTATTTTGATATATTTTTTACTTAAAAATTCGCATAAAACAGTCGTTTTTTATGCGTCACCGCAAGGAGTATGCCCAAATGATAAATAAAAGTATAAAAAAGTTAATTTGCTATGCAAAAAAATGCTCTCTTATTGAGGAATATGATGAGGTTTATGCCATAAACCGTATTCTTGAAGCACTGCAGCTGGATTCTTATGAAGACCCGGGTGAAGAGTTCGATGACGTGTGTTTAGAAACCGTTTTAGGCGAGATTTTAGACTATGCAGTAGAAAAAGGCATTATAGAAGACAGCATAGTATATAAAGATTTATTTGACACAAAAATTATGGGTCTTCTTACTCCCCGCCCCAGCTACGTAATAAATAAATTTAACGAGCTAAAGGCCGTATCACCAAAAGCGGCCACCGACTATTATTATAAATTATCGTGCGATACCGACTACATTCGCCGCTACCGTATAAAAAAGGATATGAAATGGGTATCGGCAACCGAATACGGTGATATGGACATTACCATAAACCTGTCTAAACCCGAAAAAGACCCCAAAGCCATTGCGGCGGCAAAAAATGCTGCTCAGAGCGGTTATCCGAAATGTCTTTTATGCCGTGAGAACGAGGGTTATGCAGGCCGAGTAAACTCACCTGCCAGACAAAACCACCGCACAATTCCTCTTATCATTAACGACACCCCCTGGCGCCTACAGTACTCCCCTTACGTATACTACAACGAGCACTGCATTGTTTTTAACGAGCAACACACACCTATGCAGATAAATAAGGCTACCTTTAAAAAGTTGCTTGATTTTGTTGCACAGTTCCCGCACTACTTTGTTGGCTCTAATGCCGATTTACCTATTGTTGGCGGCTCAATACTCAGCCACGACCATTTTCAAGGCGGTAACTACACCTTTGCTATGGCAAAGGCACCTATTGAGAAAAAGGTTGAATTTGACGGCTTCAGTGACATTAACTGCGGTATTGTTAAATGGCCTATGTCGGTTATAAGACTGCAGTGCGAAAACAAGGACAGACTAATTGAGCTTGCAGATAAAATACTGCTTGCCTGGAGAGGCTACTCCGACCCCGATGCCTTTATTTTCGCTAACACCAATAACGAGCCGCACAACACCATAACCCCAATTGCCCGCAAAAGAGATAATTTGTTCGAGCTTGATTTAGTATTAAGAAACAACATAACGACCGATGAGCATCCGTTAGGCGTTTACCACCCCCACGCCGAGCTACACCACATTAAAAAAGAAAACATCGGTCTTATTGAGGTTATGGGTCTTGCCGTTTTACCTGCAAGACTTAAAAACGAGCTAAACGCTCTTGCCGATGCCATTGTAAAAGGTGACGATTTATATTCCGATGACACCCTTAATAAACACGCCGAGTGGGCTGATATGATTAAGGCAAAATATTCCGATATAAACAAAGACAACGTAATGACTATTCTGCAAGATGAAATAGGTCTTGTTTTCTCTAAGGTTTTAGAGCACGCAGGCGTTTACAAGCGCACAGATGAAGGACTTAAAGCATTTTTAAGATTTATTGAATCGGTATAACAGTAATAGTAAAACCGTCCTAATTTAAAAAATTAGGACGGTTTTTATTTTAGGAATTTTCCGAGCCGATCGTAATATCGGTAGTATAATATTTTCCTGCTCGGTAAATTGTTATTTTAACGGTCTGGCCGGGATCACAATCAGATAGCGTACTTGTAAATACCGTATAATCGGTTATGGTTTCACCGGCAAATTCAGTAATAATATCGCCACGCTTAATATTAGCTTTATCGGCAGGGCTATCAGAAGCAACGTTTTGCACAACTGCGCCTGCGGGGAAACCTAACATTTTAAGTGTATTAGCGTCATAACGCTCACTTAAAGCAATGCCAACGTAAGCGGTAGGCTCATACTGTTTGTCGATCATTCTTTGGCAAAGCTCTACAGCTTTATTTACAGGAATTGCAAAGCCCATTCCCTCGTAGCTTTCGGAAACAATTTTTACACTGTTAACGCCAATAAGCTTGCCGTTAATATCTACCAAAGCGCCGCCCGAGTTACCGGGGTTAATAGCAGCATCGGTCTGAATGTAGGTTACCTTTGATTTGGTTTGTGAATTGTCTGCAACGCTGCGGTTAAGACCGCTTACAATACCGTAAGTAACCGAGCTCATATATTCAAGTCCGCCCGGATTACCTATTGCCGCAACAAACTGACCTACTCTTAAAGAGTCTGAATCTCCGATTTCTACTGCGGGAAGGTCCTGAGCCTTAATTTTTATAACCGCTAAATCGTACGTAATATTATAACCGACAACACTTGCCTGGTACGCTTTTGTAGAATCGTTATGCAGGAAGACCTCTATTTTAGAAGATAACGACTCAACCGCCTCGGATATAACGTGGTAGTTGGTAATTATATAACCGTCTTTGGTATAAATAATTCCCGAGCCTTCGCCCGTAGATTCGCTCTGACCAAAGAAAAAGTTTGTAACTGCGGCTGTGGTTCTTATACCGACAACACTCGGTGTAACCTTTTCGGCAATGGCCTCTACAACGGTGTAATCGTCTTTATTTACAATAATATTGGTTGTTGTATTGTTGTTAGGAGCATCGGTGCTGCTTGTTTCATTTTCTTCGTTATACAAAGCGCTAAGACCGCATCCCGTTAAGCTTGCGCCCATAAGTGCGGCTATTAACACCGAAACCAATACCGTTTTTAGTGAAAATTTGTGTCTTTTGTTTTGATTGTTATTTTGTTCCATATTCTTCTCTCCAATCGCACAAACATTAGTATATGCTACATTAAATATATTATATACTTGTTATGAAAATTAGTCAAATATGTGAACTTAATTTTAACAAAACCCGCAGAAGCCTCTGCGGGTTTTGTTTATTCGTACTTTTGCCTTACAAATAACGCCTTAAAGGCCTTAAAATCAAACGGAATTATAGGATACAAATATCCTCTGCCCGACACAGTTTTTGTAAGCAGTAACGATAACAATATAATTGCAGTGCCTATAGCTAAACCATAAAGTCCCAAAAACTGCACGAGTATTAAAAGCATAATTCTGTTAAACTGCACCGCATAGCCCATTTCTATGCTTGTTTGAGTAAAGTTTGCAATTGTTACGAACGACATATACAGTATTGCCTCGGCCGATAACCACTGACTTGTTATTGCAAACTCAGAAAGCAGTAAGCCGCCTATTATACCAAGCGAGCTTGATAAACTGTCGGGTGTATTAAGCGATGCCATTCTCAGCCCATTTATAGCAAACTCTAAAAGCAAAAACTGCGCTATCATAGGCAGCAGCACGGGTTCTCGCACGTTTATAAAGCTGAGTGATTCAGGTATATACTGAGGATTGTTTATTAAATAAAGCATAACAGGTGTCAAAAACACCGTAAGAATAGATATTAAAATTCTCAGTATTCTTATAAACGAGCCCGTAAGCGGCGGGAAATAATAATCATCGACCTCGCGTAAAAAATCGGCTATAGATACGGGGAATATCATAACACCCGGCGAATTATCTATAACTAACACAATTTTACCGTCTAAAATGCAGGCGCTTGCGTAGTCTGGGCGTTCGGTAAATTTTATTCTTGGATAAGGATTAAAAAAACTACCTCTTACAAAAATTTCGGTAACGGCCTGTTGGGTCATAGAAATTCCGTAAACCTTAGCCTCGGTTATTTTTTTCTTGATTTTTTCTACTACTTTTTCATCTGCCCTGCCGTCTATATATGCAATTGCCATATCGAGCTTGGTGCCGTCACTCATTTGCAGATATTCCATTCTGAGTTTCGGGTCACGAATACGGCGGCGAATCATGGCGGTATTCATAACAAGGGTTTCTACAAATCCGTCACGAGAACCTCTGAGTGACTTATCCTTATCGGGCTCCGAAATGCTGCGCATCGGGTAGGTTCGGGTATCTATAAACAATGCGCCCTTTACCCCGTCTACAAGCAGTACTGCAGGACCTGATAGCACGGTAGTTTCTACCGTTTTTGCATCGCACGACCAATCTGCCTCGACGTAAGGCATTTTGGTTGTTGCAAAGATTTGCATATCGGGTATGGCGGCAATCTCTTCGGGAGTTATTTTGAAGAAATATTCGAGTATTTTCTCGAACACCTCATCCTTTATAAAACCGTCAACAAAATATAGCACCGCCTGCCTGCCGCCTATTACAAGATCACGCTTTACAAGGTCGAAGCTTAAATCCGGGCGCAAGCTAAAATCGAGCAGTGCTATATTATCTTTAACCGAACAGGTTAGATTTTCCATTAAAACCATTCCTTAGCTTAACTTATTCTAACCTGTATTATTCCCTTTTTGCTTTAATTTATTATTCCTGCGATTTATTGCCGAATACTATAGACGGACGTGCTTTTTCTTTTTGGTCTATTATGCTTGCGCGTTTAATAACCGAATTGCCGAATTTATCACGTATGCTCAGTATATTATCTTCCAGCACCTCTTGGCGAATTTGTTCGGCGCTGTCACCAAAAATGTCGCTTTGGTACACGTAATCCTTTTTTAAATTTATGGCTCTTACTCCAATAGACCGTAGCGGTAAGGAAAAATCATAATGATCACTAAGTAAATCGGTGGCATATTTGGCAATGGTAATCGGTGAAGAGGTTGGATTATCTATAATGCCCTGAAATTCGCTCTGCACAAGAGTATTGGTTCTTATATTAACCTGAATGGCCGCCGCTTTTAAATTTTGTTTTCTTAAACTTCCGGCAACGTCCTCGCTTAAAAAAAGTAAAACCTTATGCGCCTGCTCTAAATTAAACATATCAGCAGCGGTAGTGGTTGAACGGCCTATGCTTTTGGGAAGCTCTTCAATTTGTGAATCTAAAACCTCGCCGTCTTCTATACCGTTTGCCATATTAAAAAGCTTGGTACCGTTTTTGCCGAATTTACGCTTTAAAACAGACTCGCCGCACAAAGCCATATCACCTATTGTAAATACGCCCATGCTGTTTAGCTTTTGCCGTGTGTGTGAGCCAACGCCAATAAGCTCTCCCACCGGTAAAGGCCAGACCTTTTCTTTAAAATTTGCTCTTGAAATAAGGGTTACGGCATCGGGCTTTTTTAGGTCTGAGCCCAATTTTGCAAAGGCCTTTGTAAAGCTGACCCCGACAGATACAGTAAGACCAACGTCTTGTTTTACTCTTTGGCGAATAGTATTTGCAATATGCAACGAATCACCAAATGCAAATCTGCTTTCGCTAACGTCAAGCCAGCACTCATCTATGCCAAACGGCTCGACCTTACTCGTGTACTGCAGATAAATATCTCTAACAATTTTAGATAGCTCGTTCTGACGCTTAAAATTTGGAGGAACAACTATTAAATTAGGGCACTTATGTCTGGCGCTTATAATAGTCTCGCCCGTTTTTATGCCGTACTCCTTAGCCAGATAATTTTTTGCCAGAATTATACCGTGACGTTCTTTTTGAGAGCCGCCTACTGCAACGGGATAATTTTTAATTGTAGGATTATCTAAGCACGCAACCGAAGCATAAAAGTTGTTAAGGTCGCAATGCAGTATGTTACAGTCGTTCATAACAGCCACTCCCAAAAAAGAACATTTGTTCTTGTTTATTATATAATAAATTCCCGCCTTTGTAAAGCGGGAATTTTTACAATTTATAATTTTTCGCTTCTGAGTACCCATCTGCCGTTGGTAAAGTCCGGAATCTCAACCGGCATACCGCCAGAGGCTATAGACGTTTCAGAAAGGCAAGATATACACATCCACGATGCAGCATCGTAAACGTCAATAGGCATAGATTTGTTATTTTTTACGCAGTCAAAGAAATCTTTGAGCATAAGGTAATCCATACCGTCGTGACCGCCTATGGGATTTGCCTTAAAATCAAGCCAGGTCTGAGTATTAAATTCATCGCAAAGCTCGCTTGCATTACCACGGTTGTTACCCTGCTTTATCCAGTTACAAGCGCCGTCTTCGGGGTGACGGTCCTCTAAGAAAATAGTATCACTCTCTTCGTTGTAGTAACCCTTTGTGCCGTGAACGGTAAGCTTACGGCTATAATAACGTGGCAAGGTGGTATCAAGCTCTAAAAGAATGGTCTCGCCGCCTGCACATTTAATGGTGGTATAAACGATATCACCCTGAGCAAAATCACGTCCTGCAAGTGCATCATCGGCAGCACGGTGCTCTTTGACATATTCTTTTAGTCCGTAAGAGCCCGATGCCATAGAAGTAAGCGTCACCATACGGTTACCGCGGTTAATATTAAGCATCTGAGCTATGGGACCAAGCTCGTGTGTAGGATAATTCTCGCAGTTGCGGGACAAATAATTTCTTAAACGGTAATGACGTTTTTCGACACCTGTGGTAATTTCTTCACGCAAATCGTGACAATATCCGCCCGAGCAAGCCACTACTTTACCTAGTATTCCCTTCTGAATCATATTAAGCAGCATTGTTTCGCGCTCGCCGTAGCAGCAGTTTTCTAAGAACATAAAAGGAGTTTTTGTTTGCTCGTATGCTCTTACCAATGCCCAGCAATCATCGATACTATATGCGCCGCCAACCTCTAAAGCGGTTATCTTGCCGGCCTTCATAGACTCAATAGCAAGAGGAATATGTATTTCCCACGATGCGCTTATAAGTACAACCTCAACGTTGTCGGAATTTAAAACGTCAGCATAATCAGTAGTCTTAAAAGGTTTATCGCCGGTTTCATTAAACACCTCGTCATAAGACTTGTCTACCCTATCGGCATACGAGTCACAAAGCACAGTTATTTCTACCTCTTTTTTGAAAAGGGCTGCTATATCACGTGTGAGATTTCCTCCACGCTGACCGAGTCCTATAACGCCGAGTTTAATTCTGCTCATTTTGCTGCCTCCATAGATATATCTTTAAGTTTTTGCCAGTGCTTTTCCATACACTCAACCAATTTAAACTGTGTATGACAACGGTCTAAGTTGTGCTCGGGATAATTTGTTTTAAAGTACGTATCACCAAGCAGATAGTCGGTTAAAAATCTCATACCGCACTCGAAGGTCATCATCTTTGCGCCTTCGGGGAAAAATTCAAGCTCGGTTTCGGTTAAGGCGTTATTACAGCCCTTAATATAACCCTTAGTAAAGATTTCATAAAGATTTAAATCTAAGTTTACCTTAGACAAATCTTTTTCATCCTCGGCCGCAGTATTTGCGCCAAAGCGTATAGCATCACCAAAATCGGTAACCGAGAAGCCCGGCATTACGGTATCAAGGTCAATTACGCACAAAGCCTTACCCTCTGCGCTTAACATAACGTTATTGATTTTAGTATCGTTATGAGTTACTCTTAAGGGCAACTTGCCGCTTGCATAGCTGTCTAAAAGTACGTGAGTAAACTCCTCACGGTCCATTACAAATTTAATCTCGTCCTGAACGTCTTTTGCACGACCAATCGGGTCTTTCTTAACAGCCTCTAAGAATGCTTCATAACGCTTGGGGGTATTGTGGAAATCACGTATTACCTCGTAAAGCTGGGTCGCATCGAAATCGCTTAAATACTGCTGGAACTGACCGAATGCTATTGCGCTCTCGTAAAAATCATCGGTGTTTCTTGGAGCGTCCAAACACAATGAATTATCAATAAATCTGTACATTCTCCAATATTCGCTATCAGAAGTTATGCAGTAGTTTTTACCGTCTTTTGATTTAATAAGGTTAAGGGTGTTTCTTTTTGGATTTTCTACCTTACCCATTAAATGCTCTGTTACCTTTTCTATATTTGCAATAACCTGGTCGGGATGTCTGAAAACGTTGCGGTTAACCTTTTGAAGTATGTACTGATGAGTTTTTTTATCATCGGTAACACTGGTTACTAAAAAAGTGTTATTAATATGTCCGCTACCGTAAGGCACACAGCCTATAATTTTTTTGCCTATATCGAATTTATCAAGCGCTTCAACAGATTTTTTTATATCAACAATATGATCCATTTTTAATTCTCCTTTTAAAAGGTTATGTATCAAAAGTATTTTATCACTAAACCATAAGTTTATCAAGATAAATTTAAAATCAGTAAATGCAAAAAAGTCTTTACAAAAAAGCACTTTACTGTTATATTGTTATTATAGCTTATTTTAAATTTAAAGTATATAGTGATTTAGACATATTTTCTTTGAATTTGGTGATAATATGACAACTTGGTATCCGTGCTACATAAAAAAACAGTTTGAAATTGACGCCTTGTATACCGCATTTGAACGTTTTGCCGATAACAATTTCAACTTTAAAGGCGAAAGTCACGGCTTCTACGAGCTTGTTTGCGTAGTAAGTGGCAGTGTAGGCGTTGCTGCTGGTGATAAAATATATACGCTTGAGCGAGGCGATATTGCAATTCACCCGCCGTATCAGTTTCACAGAATCTGGTCGAACCCCGACACCAGCCCGCATTTTATAATAATATCGTTCAGTGCAAGAACTCAGTTTGCTTTAGACGGAGTGTACGCTACTGAAAACACCACCTTTAACTCGCTGATGGGGGTATTCAGAGCCGTAATGGGCAATTGTATGTTTGAAAAAGAACAAATAACCCAAATTATAAACGGCAGAGAGCTTGCTATACAAAAGGCCGTAAAAACCCTTGAAAATATTATTTGTGATATTTTAGAAAACCCCAAAAATGCGCTCGAGCAATCTGATATATCGAGAACCGCCGTTAGATATTCGCAAATAATAAACTGTCTTGAAGAAAACTACAATATGACACTTACGGTACCGCAAATTGCCAAACTTTGTAATATCAGCGAATCGGCTCTTAAGCAGACCTTTAAAAAATATTCGGGTATCGGTGTTATGGAATATTTTAACAACGTTAAGGTAAAATACGCTATTGGTATGCTTTATAAAGGCTCTACCATAAAAGAGGTTTCAAAGGCACTGGGTTTTTGTGACCCTAACTACTTTAGCACTGTTTTCAAAAGAGTTACGGGTGTTAGCCCTAAAAACTACATAAATATGAAAATTTCCGGCGAAAATCCCAAAAGGTATGCAAACAATATTATTGATACTGAAATATAATAAAAAACCGCTCACTTCAAAACTGAAGTGAGCGGTTTTTATTATCTGATTCCGTATTTTTCTATAATGTAGTCCATATCCTTATCGCCTCTGCCCGAAAGGTTAATAAGTATAGAACCTTTTCCCATTTGCTTTGCAAGCTTCATACCATAGGCTACGGCGTGAGAGCTTTCGATTGCGGGAATTATACCCTCTAAGCGAGATAATTTAAAGAATGCGTCTACGGTCTCTTCATCGTTTACAACGTCATACTTAACACGTCCTAAATCGTGTAAGAATGCGTGTTCTGGACCCGAAGACGGATAATCAAGACCGCTTGCAACCGAGTAAACCGGTGCGGGCTCGCCGTTTTCATCCTTTAACATAATACTGTTAAAGCCGTGCATTATGCCTTCAGTACCAAACTTAAGGCTTGCAGCGTGGTCACCAAGCTTTTCACCTCTGCCCAAGGGCTCAACGCCGTAAATATCTACGGGGTCGTTTAAGAAGCCCGAGAACATACCCATAGCGTTCGAGCCACCGCCAACGCAAGCAACTACTGCATCGGGCAGCTCGCCTGTCATAGAAACAAACTGCTCTCTTGCCTCAATTCCAACAACGCTCTGGAAGTCACGCACCATCATCGGAAACGGATGAGGGCCGAGTACCGAACCTATGCAATAAATTGCATCATTATATTCATTGGCATAAGCCTCAAATGCGGCATCTACAGCTTCTTTTAAGGTTGCAAGACCGTGTGTTACCTCAACAACGTTAGCGCCTAAAATCTTCATTCTGGCAACGTTGGGAGCTTGTTTTTTTATATCAACCGAGCCCATATAAATATCACACTCTAAGCCAAAGTAGGCCGCCGCCGTGGCCAAAGCAACACCGTGCTGACCTGCGCCTGTTTCGGCAATAACCTTTTTCTTACCCATATATTTAGCAAGTAATGCCTCACCCATACAGTGATTTAATTTATGTGCGCCTG
>JAFSCI010000049.1 GCA_017436815.1 Clostridia bacterium | reverse complement strand
TGCCACTTTGTTTTTCATTGTTTAGTCCTCCAAAAATTAGACGTTAAAAGCTTTTATCCGATAAAAGCTTTTCGGCCGCAGCATATTTAACTGCCACACATAACACCTTTGCTGCCTGAGCTAACTCTTCGCACGACGGATAAGACGGAGCAATACGTATGTTGCGGTCTTTCGGGTCTATACCATAGGGGTAGGTAGCGCCCGCGCCCGTTAAAACCAGGCCTGCATCCTTGCAAAGCTCAACTACTCGTTTTGCGCAACCGTCTAATACGTTTAAATTTATAAAGTAACCACCACGCGGTTTGGTCCACTCGGCAATATCGGCACCCGAAAGGTCATGTTCGAGCTCGTTTAAAACAATGTCGAACTTAGGCCTTAAAATAGATGCGTGAACCTTCATATGCTTTTTAACGTCGTCTAGGTTTTTAAAGTAACGAGCGTGTCTTAACTGATTAAGCTTATCGGGACCAATTGTCTGGTAGCTCATACGATGCTTTAAGCGCGCAACGTTTGCAGGGCTTGCGGCCTCGGCGGCAACACCTGCACCGGGGAAGGTGATTTTAGAAGTAGAGGTAAATATTATTACCATATCTTCATTGCCGTTTTTAACACATTCATCGTAAATGTCTAAAAGCTCATCGTGTTCATCGTATAAATCGTGAACGGCATAGGCGTTATCCCACAAAATTCTGAAATCCTTAGCGGCGGGCTTTAAGGCTGCAAGGGCCTTTACAACCTCGTCTGAGTAGGTAATGCCCTCGGGATTAGAGTATTTGGGCACACACCACATACCTTTAACCGATTCATCTTTTATAAGCTCGGTGATTTTTGCAACGTCGGGTCCGTCGGGTGTGTTTTCAACCGGTATCATTTTAATGCCGAAATATTCGCATATTGCAAAATGACGGTCATAACCGGGAACGGGACAGATAAACTTAATATCGTTTTGCTTGCACCAGGGCTCGCCACCCATACCGTGAGTCATAGCCTGCGCTACGGTGTCAAACATCATATTAAGCGATGAGTTGCCGCCGACTATTATTTGCTTGGGGCTGATATCTAAAATTTGCGAGAATAAATTTTTAAGCTCTGTAAGACCGTCGAGACCGCCGTAGTTGCGGCAATCTATAGAGTTTTCGTTTTTGAAGCCCGTAGAGTTGCCTACAAGATCAAAAATTTCACAGCTTAAATCCATTTGGTCAAAGCCGGGCTTACCGCGTGACATATCCAACGCGCAACCCAAAGCCTTTAAACGCTCATACTCGCGGTCAACTGCTTTGAATTCGCTCAGCAGTTCATCGCGGCTCATTTGCAAATAACTTTTCATAAGAATACCTCCAAAAGTTTACAACATATTACTATAATACATTTTCGCCGATTTTTCAAGTAAAATAAATGTAAATATAATATTAATATATATACAGAAAATAAATCATAAATATTGTGACAAATTTCTTGACAGACAATAAATGCAGTGTTAAAATACTTAGTGATATGTTGGTACATTTTTGTTTTTATCTTTGGCGGGATAAAACAAAAGTATCTGTATCCGCGGTAAACCTACGGCCGCGGAACGTATTTTGGCGTTTAAATTCCGTAGTTTACTATATAAGGAGGTGCATTTTATGCCCGATAACATTATTATTTATGTAATTTTTGGCGCCATTGCTATTATTTGCGCCGTTATTGGTTACTTTGCAGGTATTGCGCATAGAAAAAAGGTTGCCGAAGCAACCGTAGGCTCTGCTGAAGAAGAAGCTAGACGTATTTTGAACGATTCTATAAAGCTTGCAGAAACCAAGAAGAAGGAAATGCTTATTGAAGCTAAAGATGAAATTCATCAGCTCAGAGCAGAAAATGATCGTGATTTAAGAGAAAGACGCAGTGAAGTACAGCGTCAGGAACGCAGACTCCAGCAAAAAGAGGAGTCTATGGACAAAAAACTTGAAAATCTTGAGAAAAAAGAAGAGGCCATTGCAGCAAGGGTAAAGGAAGTAGAGGACAGGCTCGAAGAAACCGAGCGCATTAAGAAAAGCCAAATCGATATGCTCGAGAAAATTTCAGGTTTTTCAAGCGAACAGGCCAAACAGCAGTTGCTTAACGAACTGGAGGGTACTCTTTCTCACCAGAAGGCAGTTAAAATTCTTGAGTTCGAGCAGCAATGCAAGGAAGAGGCCGATACTAAGGCTAAGGATATTATCTCGCACGCAATTCAGCGTTGTGCGGCCGACCACTCGTCTGAGGTTACCGTTTCGGTAGTAGCTCTGCCTAACGATGAAATGAAGGGTAGAATTATAGGCCGTGAGGGTAGAAATATCAGAGCGCTTGAAACTGCAACAGGTGTTGACCTTATTATAGACGACACACCCGAAGCAATTACCCTTTCAAGCTTTGACCCCGTAAGACGTGAGATTGCCCGCATTACCTTAGAAAAGCTTATTTTAGACGGCAGAATTCACCCTGCAAGAATTGAAGAAACCGTACTTAAGGCTCAGGCCGAGGTAGAGGCTACAATTAAGCAGGAGGGTGAAAGAGCGGTATTAGAGGCCGGTGTACATAACATACATCCCGAGCTTGTTAAACTGCTTGGCCGCTTACGTTACAGAACAAGCTATGGTCAGAACGTTTTAAAGCACTCTTTAGAGGTTTGCCATTTAGCAGGTCTTATGGCTGCAGAGCTTGGTGAGAACGTAAACCTTGCTAAGCGCGCAGGCTTACTGCACGATATTGGTAAGGCTCTTGACCACGAGCAAGAGGGCACACACATTCACCTGGGTGTTGAGGTTGCCAAGAAGTACAAAGAGTCTGAAACGGTTATTCACGCCATACACGCTCATCACGGTGAGGTTGAGGCTAAAACTGTTATTGCTTGCATAGTACAGGCAGCCGATGCTATATCGGCAGCACGTCCCGGTGCAAGAAGAGAGAATATTGAAAGCTACATTAAGCGTCTTGAAAAACTTGAGGAAATCGCCAATTCCTTTGAGGGAGTAGACAGCTCGTATGCCATTCAGGCAGGTAGAGAAATCAGAATCGTTGTTAAGCCCGAGCTGGTTAGCGATGATAAAATGGTTATTCTCGCACACGATATTGCGCAGCAAATTGAAAATGACCTTGAATATCCGGGTCAGATAAAGGTTAACGTTATACGTGAAAACCGAACAATTGACTACGCAAAATAAAACAAATAAAAACAAAAATCTCGTTCAGTCGAACGAGATTTTTGTTTTTTCATTATTTTTATCTTTCTTTAAAAAATCTGCTAAAGTTGTGTTTGTAACACGTAGTGTTATATGTTTATTTTTGCAGTAGTCGGGAATGGTTCTTTTTGTGAATAAGCCGCTGCGTATAAGAAACTCCTCGCAAACCGTACAGTATGCAGATTTTTGAGATTCGTCTAACTTGCATACGCCAATATAATTGTCTTCATCGACCAAAGAGAAATGCTCGCAACACCAACACAATACCTCTGACATAAAATCACCCCAGTTTATAGTAATAAGGATAAAAAACGATCACTGTATAATATTATACTTAAAATTCCACGAATTTCAACATCAAATTCCACAAATACAAAATTTTGAACAATACTATTAAAGTAACATATTTGTGGAAAGAAGGTAATGAAATGAAGGACTTTTCTGAAATAGCAAGAGAATTGCGAGAAACAAAAAGGCTTACTCAATCTCAACTTGCGGAAAGAATGTGGGTTAAAAAGTCAATAATTTCCGCCTATGAAACCGATGCGCGTGCACCGAGTATAGATATGCTTGTTAAATATGCTAATGAATTTAATGTATCAACCGATTATTTATTAGGGATAAAGTCTGAAAAATCGGTTAATGTAGATGGTCTTACAGATTCACAAATCAATATCTTAATTAACCTTATAAACGAATTCAAGAGTAAAAATAACAAATGAGTTTTCTAAGATTATTGCTGATTAGCAAATCAGCAAAGGTGATGTTATGAGAAATAAAGAAAAAAAGCACTTAGGAATTGAGATAAGCAAAGATTTACATTACAAATTGCACTACATCGCAAAGTATGAGGGTCGTTCGGGAAACGGTCAAATTATATATTTGCTTAACGAGTATATTAGAAAATTTGAAAAAGAAAACGGACCAATAGAAATAGAAGAAAAATAATAAAAGCCGACTTAAAAAGTCGGCTTTTATGTTTTTTTATTTACTTTATTTTACCAACAAATCGAACAGCATAAATACCAGCGGTATTGTTGCAACCGATAACAAGTGGGAAATCAGCGCCATACCGGCTCCTACCGTTGTGTCTTTTCCGTATGCGCCGGGAACGACTATTGTGTTAAGACCAAGCGGCATAGATAAAGCGCACATTGTGCACAGGGCAATTTCGTAGGGCAGCTTTACCAGCATAAGTACGGCTATTGCAATTACGGGAATAACAATAAGTCTTAAAAACGTTACCTTGTAAATTTCTATGTTTTTAAAGGTGGTTTTAAGATTTATTTTTGCAATTGTAATACCTGTAAGCAACATTGCGAGCGGTGACATACACGAGCCTAAGGAGTCAATAGACGACTCTAAAAATTCGGGCATCGGAGTTTTGCAAAGGCCAATTATGGCGCCTATAGGAATTGAAATAAACATGGGGTTTAAAAACGGTTTAAGCTTATCGGCAAGCTTGCCCGAATGGTGCTCAGAGGGAACCAAAAGAGTGGGAACTGCCCAACCGTAAATGAGTATCCAGAACGGAATAACGAATATTACGTATTCCATAAACATATCGGGGAACAGAGCCAAAACAACCGCATTACCCATAAAGCCAAAGTTGGCAAAGGTAAGGCTATAGATAAACAGCTTTTTTATGTAGGCATCTTTAGTGCACATACGTGCGCCTAAATAAGCTATTGGAATACTCAGCAAAACAACGATTGCGCCACAGATAAAAAATTTCCAGGCGGAGCCAAGGCGCTCAACCGTAAAGTTTTTAATAAAGGTGCTTAAGATAAGGGCGGGAATAAAAATGTTGTTTTCAAGCTTTGAAAGAACAGTAGCGGCTTTCTCATCTACTACGCCGAGCCTTGTTACTATGTAACCCGAGGCAATTAAAACCAGCAAAAATCCCATCTGACTTAGGGTGGATAAAAATATTTCCATTAAAAACGACCTTCTAAAATAAAATTTACAAACAAACTAAGTATAGTCCCTTTTTTAAAAAAGTCAAGGCAAAAACGCAAAAATACGTCTTAAAAAGTCAGATTTTCGCTCATACTTTGTTAAAGTGCTCGTTAATCCTTACAAATTCGCAAAATTAACGCAGGGGTATTTGGCAACCTGCTCTTTTATCAGGTTTATATCTTCGTTTGGTGTCCATAAAATTTCGGCATATAAAGCTACGGGGAACATAATTTTATTTTCAAACATAGCGTCTTCCACCAAAGCCTCAAAAATAGCGTTTTTATTGTTCTTGGCGGCGGCTACGGTTTTGCGCACGTACTCGGCATTTTTAAGCCAGTCTGCCTGAATAATTTTCCAGATTTTTTCTTTAGCTATCTGTCGGTTTGCTATGTAACTATTAGTACGCTCGCCCAAAATGTACGGCTCGCTGAAATGCTCAAAATTGTTCCAGTCAAGCTTTAGCATACCCTTTAAAACAGCGCCGAATTTTTCGTTTTTACCGCGAAGGGTTAAAAGCGTGTTTGTAAGTAATAGGGTTTGGTCAAAATCGGCTACGTTGTCGGGGTAATAATCGTACGGGAATGCGCCGCAGTCCTCCCAGATAATATGAATGCGCTCGTCTACGTTTTTAATTACATCTAAATTATTTTTAACCGACGTAGCGTGCAGACCAAACTGAATATGTAAATTCGGGTTTTCTCTGAGCAACTCAGCGCAAACTTCGTTTACAAGCTCGGTTACTGTATTGGCCAGCATTTTTGCCTTTTTAGAGCTTGTATTAAGCTCGGTAAAGGACTGAAAATATATTCCGTCACCCTTAACGTTTTTGTACTGTGAATTATAAGTGCTTAAAATCTGCCTTTTTAAATCGTCGGTTCCGTTTTTGGCAATATGTTTTAAGACATCCTTACACTTGGTGGCCCAGCCCCAAGCAAAGCCCCATATTACTTTTATTGATAGTGAGTGGGCGTACTCAACAATATCGTTAGCATTAAGCGGTACAACGTCGTTCCAGATAACTATTTGGTTGAGCTTTAGTCTGGCCATATTATTTAAAAAGCCCTTATAATCGTAAATAACGTGTCCCCACGTCCAAATAGCTCGGGTCTTTATTGCGGGGCAGAGGGTGATTTTCCACTCGTTTAATTTGCGGTCAAACGGATTTTTAAAGCACTCAGCATCCCAAAGATCTGCGCCTTTAAAAAGTATATCACCACAATATTTGTTGCAAAAATCGGCGCAGCCGTATAACAGAGCGGCATCGTCTTTAGCGGCAACGGCTATAATCTGATTTTTGGCATTAAACGGGCTTGCGCCCACAAATATTGAGTATTCTTCGCGTTTCTTTGGGACGTCTATTAAAGATAATTCCAGGCACTTTTTAAGTAGTCGGTTAGAGGCTATTTTGCCCGCAACCAAAATATTGCAGTGGGCAAGCTGTTCGTCGCAAATATCTGATACAAGCCTTACGGGAAGCACGTAATCGAAGTACCCCGCAAATGCGCTGTAAAGCATATTTATGGCGTTTTTAGATTTATCTGAATAATCATCAACCACAAGTATCCATCCGGTTTTCATAATATCACGCTCCATAATATTTGTAGCATATTAAAAGTCTGTGTACAATATCTAAAGAGGGTACAATAGATATCATTTTTTGATTTATCAAATATTGACAAAAATATTTTATGTGATAAAATTTAAGTATGAATAATATTTATAAAAACGAAGATTCACTTATCTTCCAGAACACTTTTTTCGATTTTGATACAGGTCGGTTAATATCGCCCATACAAACCCAGAATTACACGGTCGTTCAGGTGGCTGAGTCATTTTACAGAAATAAGTTTATCATAGAAAGGCATAAACAGTACTGCGATATTGAGCTGACTTTTCCGCTTACCAACGGTCTTGTTTGCGGCAGTAACGGGTCAGAGCAAAAGGTAAGCAAAAACGAAATATATATATCGTTTAAGGGCGAGTACCACTCGCTTTCGGCAAGGCAGAGCTGCAGATTTCAGACCCTTGCTCTAAACTTTAACAATTCTGATAATAACGAGTTGTTTTGCCGTATAAAAAATAAATATCTTAATTCGCCAAGGGTTGTTTGCAGCGGCGTAGCAGACCATTTTTCAGACATTGTTTCAGAATTTTTATATACCGATGCCGCATTTTTAAAGTCCAGCCTGGATTCGCTTATAACCCTTATACTTATAAAGCTTGCGCGTGGTGGAACAAAGCAAAAGCAAGACGTTTTATCGGCCGATGAGAAGCTGACCGGCATTATAAATTACATAGATGCGCATTTTCTTGATATTTGCTCTTTAGAGGAACTATCGGCGCGTTTTGGGTACTCATACACCCATATATGTAAACTTTTTACGAAGGCTTATCTGGTTACTCCAAAAGAACATTTAACATTAAAAAGAATGGCATACGCGGCCGAGCTTTTAAAAAAGGGTAAATCGGTTAATTCGGTTTCTGAAATTTTAGGGTATTCTACCCCTTATAACTTTAGCCGAGCATTTAAAAATGTCTTTAAGATGTCGCCGTCAAGTTTTAAGAATGAAGCCGAAAATGCTGGGAAAAATAATTTTGAGTAAACAAAAATTTGCAAAAAACACCCTCAAAAACCTTTAAAATAAGCGAAAAAGTTTGATTTTTTATATTTTCGCAACCTCAGGTTGCTAAAAATTCAATGTTTTGTTGCTTGTAAAAGACTTTAATGTGGGTTAGTATATGTAAGGCAAAATACCATAATATATTTTTTTAGGAGAATATAAATGACTATTGGTGAAAAAATAACACATTTACGTGGAGCTTTAGGCTTATCACAAGAGGCTTTGGCCGAAAGACTGCAGGTATCGCGCCAGTCGGTATCTAAGTGGGAAATGGACCAGGCTCAACCCCAGGTAGATAAAATTTTACTTATGTGCGACCTTTTTAACGTTTCATCAGATGAACTCTTGCGCGACAAAATAAATATTAACCGCGCAGCATCGGGTGCGCCTGTTAAAAACAAGTATTTCGGCACCGACGGTTTCAGAGGAGAGGCAAACTTAAATCTGACCTCTATGCAGGCATACAGGGTTGGTAGATTTTTGGGCTGGTACTATTCGTCTGAGCTTTCGGGCTGCCCAAAAGCAGGCTACAAGCCCCGTATAGTAATAGGTAAGGATACACGCCGTTCGAGCTACATGTTAGAGTACTCTATTGTTGCGGGTATTACCGCTTCGGGCGCCGATGCATATATGCTGCACGTTACCACCACTCCGAGCGTATCCTACGTTACTCGCCAGGATGAATTCGACTGCGGTATTATGATTACTGCATCGCACAACCCGTTTTACGATAACGGCATTAAGGTTATAAACAAATACGGCGAAAAGCTAGATGATCAGACCACCGCGCTTATAGAGGCATATATAGACGGTAATATGGCGGCTTTAGGTGTTCAGGGTGAAGATTTACCCCTTGCACACCGTGAAAAAATCGGTCGTATTGTAGACTATACCTCGGGCAGAAACCGTTACGTTGGTTATTTGATTTCGGTTGCCTCTAATTCATATAAAAATTTAAAAATCGGTCTTGACTGCGCAAACGGCGCATCTTGGATGATAGCCAAGGCAGTTTTCGATGCTTTAGGTGCGCAAACAGTAGTTATAGGTGCCGAGCCCGACGGCTTAAACGTAAATAACGGTTGCGGCTCTACACATATGGAAAAGCTCTGCGCACTTGTAAAAGAAAAGCATTTAGACGTTGGCTTTGCCTTTGACGGTGACGCTGATCGCTGTATTGCCGTTGATGAAAACGGCAACGTTGTAGACGGAGATGCTATGATGTATATTTTAGCAAACCGCCTGAAGCAGAGGGGGATGTTAAACGGCAATACAGTTGTAGCCACTATTATGTCTAACAGCGGATTTTTCGCATCCTTAAAGAAAATAGGCATCGAGTGTGAACAAACCAAGGTTGGCGACCGCTTTGTATATGAATCTATGCAAAATAACGATTTCAGTCTTGGCGGCGAACAGTCGGGTCACATTATTTTAAAGAAATATGCCACAACCGGTGACGGTATTTTAACCGCCATTATGCTCGCCGAGGAAATGTGCGACCGCAAATCTACATTAGGCAAACTCGCCGAGCCTATTATGCTTTATCCTCAGCACATTGTAAACGTAAGGGTTAAAGATAAGCAGGCCGTTATGAACGATAAGGTAGTTTTAGAAGAACTCGAGGCCGTAGAAAAGCTTATTAACGGCAACGGCAGAGCCTTGCTTCGTCAGAGCGGTACCGAGCCCGTTATAAGAATTATGATAGAGGCCGAAACTCAGGCTCTTTGCGAAGAATATGCCGATATGATAGCCAAGGTTGTTAAGGAAAGAGGTCACTGTTGTGAATAAACTTGTAAAAACAAGCGAACTATATGAGTGTAACGTACCTTATTTAAAGGAATTGTTTGACTCAAATGAATACCCGTGGGAGATGTTGCCTAAAATTAAAGATTTAATAGCGCAGCTTCTTGAGAGCGGCATTGACGGTTTTACCGAGCTAAAGCCCGGAGTTTTGGTAGGTAAAGACGTAAAAATTGCCGATTACGTTACCATACAGGCGCCCGCAATTATAGGTCACGGTACCGAAATTCGACCCGGCGCATATATAAGAGGCAACGTTATTACGGGTAGTAATTGCGTTTTAGGTAACTCAAGTGAATTAAAAAATTGTATTTTACTGGACAAAGTGCAAGTTCCGCATTATAATTATGTAGGAGACTCTGTTTTGGGTAACAAAGCGCATATGGGCGCGGGCTCTATTTGCTCCAATTTAAAGTCGGACGGTAAGGCCGTTGTAATACACGGCGATGAAAACATAAGTACCGGCCTTCGTAAAATTGGCGGCATTTTGGCCGACGGCGCCGACGTTGGATGCGGCTGTGTTATAAATCCGGGCACGGTAATCGGTAAAAACACAAGCATTTATCCGCTGACTGCCTTGCGCGGTGTTTACCCTGCAAACTGCATAGTTAAGAGTCAGACTATTGTTGTAGCAAGAAAGGAAGAAATTTAATGAAATTTATTACAACAAAAACCTACGAGGAACTAAGCAACAAGGCGGCCGATATTATTGCGGCACAAATCATTGTAAAGCCCAACTGTGTGTTAGGCTTGGCAACAGGCTCTTCTCCTGTTGGCACTTATAAAAGACTTATTGAAGATAACAAAAACGGCAAAATAGATTTTTCTGCCGTTACAAGTGTTAATCTTGATGAATACGTTGGTCTTGATGAAACTAACGACCAAAGCTACCGTTATTTTATGAACGTTAATCTTTTTGATCACGTAAATATTAACAAGGCCAAAACCTTTGTTCCAAGCGGCAAGGCAGGCGATTTAAAGGCAGAGGGCGAAAAATACGATCAGATGATTAAAGATTTAGGCGGTATTGACCTTCAGTTACTTGGCATTGGCTTAGACGGTCATATTGGCTTTAATGAGCCCGACAAATTCTTTACAGGCCCCACTCACGAGGTTGTTTTAGATGAATCTACCATTAAGGCAAACGCACGTTTTTTCAAGAGTGAGGACGAAGTGCCCAAGACCGCAATTACAATGGGTATGATGAGCATTATGCAGGCTAAAAAGGTTCTTTTAGTAGCAAATGGCGCTGCCAAAAAAGAAATTATAGAAAAAGCCTTCTTTGGTCCTATTGACCCGATGGTTCCTGCATCTATTTTACAGCTGCATCCCGATGTAACCGTAATTTACAGCGAAAACTAATATTAAGAAAAAATAAATGCCGACTGCTAGGGAGACGCTTCGTAAAGAAGTTTCTCCCTATTTCTTTTTAATGAGAAGAATGACACTTTCGGCAAATAAGTGTCATGGTGGGCTACATACTTTGAATTTACAATAAAAACCATTAGTGATATTGTGAGACAAGCCTCACAGTTTTATTTTGACTTATGTCAAAGTGATATTAAAACCTTTGGTTTTAGTTATATTATATTCGCACCTAAAACTCGCAAAGCGAATATAACTTGGGCGAAGCCCAAATATAACTGCTTTAGCATATAACACGCCGTAAGGCGAATATAACTGAGGCACACTTCATAAGGAAGTGTGCCTCTAGGTCGGGCGTTTTAGTTTACTTATTTACTATTTTAGATTTACTTAAAAACAGAATAATTACAGGAATAATAATTATCTGCAAAACAATTCCCGGCAGAGCATCTAAAAACCCGCCTGCAATAAAGGCGCTTATTCCAAAGGGCTTGTCTTTTAAACCTAAGAGTATTGCCTTTGCAATACCCCAGACCACTCTTCCAAAAAGCATTGCGCTTATTAAGCTTATGTAAATGTGATGAGTTTTTTGGACCTTGAATTTGCTGTATATAAAGCCAAATGCAAAGCCGTAGGCCGCAAGCTCAAACGCCATCCAGACTGCGTTTGGGTAAATAGGCGGCATACCGAAGATAAACGACCTTAAAAACGGCAGTATAAAGCCAACGCTAAGTCCGTACTGCCAGCCGCAAATACAAGAGCAAAGCAAAACCGGAAAGTGCATCGGAAGCAGAGTGTCGCCAATTTCTTTAACCTGTGCAGTTAAAAGGGGCAAAACCAATCCTAAGCACAAAAGTAGGGCAGAGGTGGTAATTTTATGTACACTTTTTTTAGGCATTAATAACTCCTGATAATATGTTGTAAGCATTATACTATATGTAAGTGAAAATGGCAAGAGTGGATAAGTGTTTATAAATCTTTTGACATTATTTTTTAAATGTGTTACACTACAGATAAAGGTAAGGAGATGAATCCGATGAAACGTTTATCACGCATTTGTGCCTTTTTAATTGTATTAGGACTGTTAACGTCTGTGTTTGCAGGCTGTGAAAGTCTATTACAGTCCTATGAATATCGCGATTATGAGCGAATTGCCAGGCAGATAGAGAAAGGTCGTAAATATACAAAAGAAAAACTTATAGACACTGTCGGTGAACCAAATTCTTATGAATCTGCATTGGATGGCGTCGATTATATGGATTCTACGGTTACTTGGTGGCGCTATGAAACTACAGATTTCTCCGATGCACCCTGGGGGTTATATTTAGAGTTTGATCATAAAGGTAATGTATCAAGCGCTGAATTCGATGTGATACCGGGTGGTTAATATCTTGGGTTTGTGTTCGTATAAAATTCAGAAAAGTCCCTACTTGCGTGTGCGGTAGGGACTTTTAGTTTTTATCATAATTATTTTTTGTTTTTAGCTTCTTAAGCAAAAATTTTTCCAGAGCATAAAACGTTATGCATCCGAATAAGTAGCAAAATATATCTGCTATAGAAAACGTTGCGCCGAGTAAGATTTTAAAGAAGCGAATGTTACTCAGTCCCAAAAGTGTGACAAAATCAAAATACTGACCTATTTCTACTGCCAGAGCAAATAAAAACACAAAAATGGGTAGGTATTTTATTTTTTGCGGAAAGAAAATTCGTATAAATGAGCAAATCAAAACTGTCACAAGCATATCGCCAACGTAGGGACGCAAAAATGCATCACGAACAAAAAGAGCAATTAAAATTTCGATTATAAAAATAAAGAGAGTTAAAAATACAAATATGTAGCGTGGGGATGTTTTGGACTTTATAGTAAATCACTCTCCTTAGCATACAAATTTTTTTCATTATAGCACCTATATACAAAAATAGCAATAATGCGTACTGCTTTATTTTGGCACGCTAACGCTCGAAGTTCGCTTCCATTCTTGGTTCAAGTCCTTCTTATTACTTTGTAAAAAAACAAAAGGAGCACACAAAATGTGTACTCCTTTTATTTTGGCAGGGGCAGAAGGACTTGAACCCTCGGCACGCGGTTTTGGAGACCGCTGCTCTACCAACTGAGCTATACCCCTATATTATTTATTTAATTCTGTGCCTCGGGTTATGCCCTCTTGCGGTGCCCGACGACTCGATACTGCCGTATCTCGCTTGTCGACCGCGGCGCTTCGTTACGCTGCTGTATCTGCCACCGGCAGCGCTCGCGACCTCACCCGGCACTTGGGTTTTTAAGACCGCTGCTCTACCAACTGAGCTATACCCCTATACACTATTATTAGCAATATAACAAAAGGCGCGTGGCGCCTTTTGCCGTTACACAAGGAAAATGGTGGGCCATCAGGGACTCGAACCCCGGACCGACCGGTTATGAGCCGGTTGCTCTAACCAACTGAGCTAATGGCCCGTGTGTAACAAATGTATTATATCACTTTTTTCGTGTTTGTCAATATTTTATTTGCAAAAATATTGGCTATTTTAATATTTACTAGGATAATGAGAGTTGAACCCATTGCGGTTTATCTTGTTACCCTACTCGTACTGGCTAATACAATCTTTTGCAAGCTTTATGTATTCCTCTTTTACACGCTCGGGTGAGAGTATGGTTATATCCTGACCGAAATTCATAAGCCAGGTGAGGAATAACGGGCTTATTTGCACCTTTATTCTAAGTTCAAAATGAGTATTGGTTACGTTAGAAAAATTTACGTCCTCTCCAAAGCGGTCGATCATAACGGATGCAAGCTTTCTTTTGCAACGCAAAACAACAAACTGTTCGTCACCGCTGAACATACCAAATGTCTTTTTAGAGTAAAGGCCCATATCAAAATTCTTAAAAAGCTCGGCGCCGTCACGCTTTTGGTCGGTTATTTCTAATTTGAGCATTTTATCTACTCGGTAGTGCTTAATGCTGCCCGATAGCGAATCGTAGCCGATCATATAATAATTTTCATCGTCAAAAGTAAGCGCCCAAGGGCTTACCACAAAGCGTTCACCGTTAAAGCGCAACACTTTTTGCTTTTCGGCGTTCCATCTGAAATACTGAAAAGACACTTTTGCGTTTTTATTGATGGCTTCGTGAATATAGTCTACCGTATAATAAATACTCTCGTTCATGGTTTTTATTCTGTTGGCAACAAAAACCTGGCGCTGAAGCTGATTAGCCTCAAATCTGCTGGCAAGACCTTCTAATTTTTTTATAAGTTCGGTACTCTTTTTATGGGTAATAAATTTGGACGATTGCACAGAATCAACAAGCAGTTTGAGTTCGGGCAGTTCAAATTCACGGCTTAAAACGTGGTAGTAAACACCGTTTGCTTTGCGCTGTTCAATATCCAGACCAAAAGTTCTGAGCGTTTCAATATCATCATACAAGGTTTTGCGCTCGGCAGATATACCGTATTCCAAAAGAGCGTCTGATATTTGCGCAAGGGAAAGGCCGTGCTCGGAGTCGGTGCGCTCCATCATAATTTTCAAAAGATATAAAATCTTTATTTTACTGTTTGATCCCTTAGCCATACAAATTCTCCTTTGTATTTTTTAAATAACGCTTAAAGTGTTTATACCGTAATATTTAAAAATTTCTATTGCGTTTTGGTCTATTTTTTCGCCACTTACTAAAATTGGTACAGCGGGCGGGCAGGGCAGATTAACGCTTGCAAGGGTTTTGCCGAGGCATTCCTTAAGCGGTAAAATTTCGCTTTTTTCAAAAACTGCATTGCGTATGCTCAAAACCCTTTGCGGCTTGTTAAATACAGGCGGTGCGCAAGCGATTTCTTGCCTTTGAGGTATGCTAAGCAGAGCTTTTTCTAAAAGTAAAAGGTCTTTTTCAGAAGTTTGCGGCGTTAGCATTAAGACCAAAAAGCTCGCATCATAAAACTCGCAAAAAACATTGTTTTTGTTTAAAAACTTCGCAAGCTCTGCTCCGGTGTAGCCGTATTTGTTAGCATTGATTGTAATTTTTAGCGGCTCATCACCTAAAAGGGTATAGCCCGCATTCAAAAGGGAAGATTTTAAATTATCTATACTTTTAATTAGTGAGATTAAATCGTTTTTAAAGTCGGTATATAAATATTTATTTGCCAAATCTAACGACTGTAAAATAAGATATGACGGACTTGTAGAGCCAAAGAGCGAGAGTGCGGTTTTTGCCTTATTTACAAGGTCAGCTTCAACATTTTTGTTTATATGTAAATATGCGCCGCCCGTTAGTACGGGTAGAGTTTTGTGGGCGGAGTCTGAGCACATATCGGCCCCAAGATCCATTGGGTGAAGTGATTTGGGCAAGAATTTAAGATAAGCGCCGTGAGCGTTATCTACAAGCAACAAAACGCCGTATTTTTTGCAAACTTTACTAATGCTATATATATCACACATATTGCCCAGATAATCGGGGTTTGTAAGATACACTGCGCAGGGCATCTCTTTTGCGTTTTGAAGTGCAGATTCCAATTTCTCGGCGGTTATAACGCATTTTAAATACGAGCTCTGGTTTTGCTCATATAGCCACTGAACATCTAAATCTAACAACGCCGCCACCGAAAGAAAAGAGGTGTGCACGTTTCTGGCCGCAAAAATTAAGGGCTTGTTATTGCTCTTGTTATTTATCGTAGCAAGATAGAGCATTGCCTTTATGCACTGCGATGAGCCTTCGGTTGAATAAAAGGTGTGGCAACCAAAAAGGTCGCTTGCATTTTGCTCGCTGCTCTTTATTATTCCGCTTGCATTATACAGACTGTCGGCACCGTCGATTTCGGTAATATCAATATCCTCACAACCCAAAACGCACATACCCTTATGACCGGGCATGTGCATTCTTGTTGCATTTTTAAGTTTGTAGTCTTGTACAAAATCAAAAATAGGTGTTGTTATCATACTTTTATTCCAATGCTTTGGCTACGGCAACCATAATGGCGCATTCCATTCTTTTTCTGAAAAGCTCGCAGCCGTATTCGTAAATTCCTTTAACAGAGCCTGTCGCGTGATATGCATTTGCGGCGCAACCGCCCGAGCAATAAAGCTTTGCCCAACAGTCTTTACATTCTTCTCTTGCATATACGTTACAGGACGTGAACTCGCTTTGCATTGCCTTGTTGGTAACGCCTTGCCAGATGTCACCGAGTCTGAATTTGTCATCACCGACAAACTGATGGCAGGGGTATAAATCACCCCAAGGGGTTACTGCCATATATTCACTACCCGAGCCGCAACCCGATATTCTTTTATAAATACACGGGCCGCCGGTCAGGTCTATCATATAATGGTAGAACGTAAAATCGTCACCCTCTCGGTGCTTTTTAAGCATTAGCTCGGCTAACTTTTCGTATTGCTCAAAAACAATGGGCAGGTCCTCGTAGGTAAGCTCTTCCTTCTCCCCCTTAGCGCAAACTACGGGCTCCATACTAAGCTCCTTAAAGCCTAAAGAGAGCATATGTTCAATATCCTTTAAAAAGTCGGGATTATGATGTGTAAAGGTGCCGCGCATATAGTAGTTTTTGCCGCCTCTGGCCTCGACTAATTTTTGGAATTTGGGAACGATTTTTTCATAACTGCCCGCACCGTTATAGTCGACTCTGTAGCGGTCGTGAACGTCTTTGCGGCCGTCAAGACTAAGTACCACGTTGCTCATCTGACGGTTGGCAAAATCTATAACCTCATCATCAATTAAAACGCCGTTGGTGGTAAGGGTGAAGCGGAAGTTTTTGTTGTATTTTTTCTCTATGCTTCTGGCGTACTCTACCGTCTTTTTAACAACGTCCCAGTTCATAAGCGGCTCGCCACCGAAAAAGTCAACCTCTAAATTGCGGCGGCCGTTTGAATTTTCAATTAAAAAATCCATAGCTCGTTTTGCTACGTCAAAGCTCATAACCGCGCGCTCGCCCTGATACTTGCCCTGAGCCGCAAAGCAGTAGGCACAGTTAAGATTACAGGTGTGAGCCACGTGCAAGCAAAGTGCTTTTATGGTAGAGCCGTTTGTTTGCTTTAGTTTATCTGCCAAAGGCTCGTATGTATCGGGAGTAAAAAGCTTGCCTGCGTTCTTTAAGGCCTCTACCTGATTGTAGCATTCTTCAATATCGCTCAAAGCTATATCCGGATATTTTGCCGATATTTTGCTTATTACCTGGTCTTTGGACTGATTTTCAAAAATTTCGATAATATCGTACGCAATGCTGTCTACTGCGTGCACCGAGTCCGAGCAACAGTCTATTACTATATTAAATTCTCCCAGCTTGTACTGATGAACCATTTTAATCTCCTTGTGTTATGAAAAATGCTGCCGTAAGGCAGCATTTTTAAGTTTGCAATTATTTGCTTTCTTTTTTATTCTCGCAGGGTTGGTTAGCTATACCGCAGCTTGTTTTGCAAGCGGACTGGCAAGATGTCTGGCATTCGCCGCAGCCACCGTTCTTTGCGCTTTCGCAAAGGTTACGAGTTTCAATAGTTTTGATGTGCTCCATTTATAGTCGCTCCTATCTGAAATTTCTAAACATATAATATCACCAAAATTTAAAAAAGTCAATAAATAGGTAGAAAAAATAACCTTTTTTCTTGACTGAAACACTAAAATCTATATAATGTTATTATACAAGTACATAAAAGGACTAGAAATATGGTACGTAACGCCACGTTTTCGGACGTAGAAGACATTTTGAATATTTATGCCGAGGCAAGAATTTTTATGCGCCAAAACGGTAATCCTAACCAGTGGAGCGGGGCATATCCTGCAAAGGAAGATATCTTGTGTGATATTGAGCAAAACCTGCTTTACGTTGTAGAGCGTGATGATAAACTGGTAGGCGTGTTTTTCTTTGCTCCCGGACCCGACGTTACCTATAAAATAATAGAGCATGGCGAGTGGCTGAGTGATGAGCCATACTGCGTTATACACCGAATAGCAAGTAAAACCGGTGCGCACGGAGTATTTTTGGAAGCTCTGAATTTTTGCAGAGAAACTGCAAATCATATAAGAATAGATACACATTCCGACAACACCGTAATGCAGCACGTTTTAGAAAAGAACGGTTTTTCAAAGAGAGGCATTATATATCTGCTAAGCGGGGATGAAAGAATTGCATATGAAATTA
>JAFSCI010000048.1 GCA_017436815.1 Clostridia bacterium | reverse complement strand
GCCTTTGCAAAAGAAAACCGCAACGCAGTTAAAAAGGCTTACGATTTACTCGTAGCCACAGGAGAAACCGAGTCTAAGTTTAACCAGAGAATAGACTTTGTGTACGTTTACGAAACCGACAATTACACCTACGGAATAGACAGAAACTTTAACGAGGTTATTTCTTATAAGCGTGCTGACGGCACAAACTACGACGTAGTAAACGGCGGCGGCAGATATACACTTGTAGGTACCAATAATTCTACCTCAGAGGATGAAACCGTTTTAAAGAACGCAGGTATAAAGTCGTTTAAGCAAACGGTCGAAAACGGCAAAACAACACTGACAGTAAAATATCAGACCCGTGGTGTAGCAATACAAAACGGTGAGATGTACACAAAATACACCTTTAACGAAAATGGTATATCGGTAGATGCACACGTTAAGTATAGCAACTCTAACTATACCTTAAGTGCAGATTCCAGTTACCTTGCCAGAACCTTTTTAAATGAATACAGCTCGGTAAAGCGTACCTTTAATACCGACTGGATTTACCCCGAAAACGGAGATTATCCGTACAAGTTAACAGACAGCTGGGTAACCATTCACACAATGGATGAAAACTCTTATTTTTACACCTTTAACCGTGAGAATACCCCAGATGAATATTGGTGGTTGCACGGCCGTTACCCCTTAAAGAATATACCTCTTTTCTTTGAGAACTCAACAAGTGTAGATTATTATGCGGGCTACGAGGTGGTTTTAAGAGAAAACTCCGATAAATTTACTGCCGATAACGAAGCAGTATTCGCATCGAAGGATTCTGACTTTACTGCATTCATAACTCCCGTAACACCAAACGATGATGATACGTCAATTTTTGTTGGTAATTCGGTAAATATGGCAATTGACGTTAAGAATATAATCAATACGTCCAATGCGGTAACAACAAGCTACACAGTTTACGATTATTATGGCAACAGAGTAGCATATAACACTGCAACCGCACAGTTACAGTCGGGCGGCTCTGCAAGGTACACCTTCTCGGTTAACGCACCTACAAATCCGTACGGTATTTACTTTGTAAACCTTACCGTTAAGTCGGATAAATACACTCATACCGAGTTCTATACCTTTGCAATGTTAGAGGAATACACCTATAAGTACAACCAGACAAGCCCGTTCGGTATAGTTCAGACCCTTAATGAAGACCATACCTCTTACGATAACACCTGGAGCATTTTAAACAAGGTTGGTATTGCAAAAACCAGAACCCTTTTTGTTCAGGGAAGCGTGGAAAGAAACTTAGAGTTCTTAGAAAAAGCCAAGCAAAAAAATATTCACTCGTTAGCTTTATCACCTGTTGGTGACGTTGACTGGTGGAATACCTACGGCGCATATCACGACGTAGTAATGAGCGGCAACGAGGTTAACCTTGATACCATAAACGGCAATAGTACGGTAGCAAATAGATTTAATTATTATTACGATACCTACTATGCGCCATCAAAAACCATTGCTGACCAGTTTGGCAAACTAATGGGCCTGTGCGGTATTTCGGCAGGTCAGACTGCTTGGTACGACGAGCTTTACAATCGTGGTTTGTGGGATGATTTTGATGCTATGTCATTACACGCCTATGGCACTCCCTATGCGCCCGATAATAAAGAGTGTGAATCATATTTATGGAGTGTTAACGGCGGCATTAAAAGAACCGTCGATGCCGTTAATAAATACGGCAGTAAGCGTGTTTATTTTGATGAAACGGGTTATTACACTACGCCTGATTTACGTCACGTAGATTTAAGAACACAGGCCGATTATAACACGCGCTGTTATATTTTGGGTCAGGCAAGCGGCTTTTACGCTACCGAAACGTATTGCTTCTTTGACTACTCAAACGGCGGCGAGGGTACCTGCCTTACCGATATGGAATACCATTACGGCAATTTCTATTACCCCGACTATTACGGAAGAATACTGCCTAAAGTATCGGGTATTGCCTTTGCCAATATGACAAGAGCTATTGAAAGCGTTAAGACCATTAAAGACAGTACTACCTATACGTCGGGCACGCTAAGAGTGTTCGAGGCTGACACCGCCTTAGACGGTAAGGTATACGTTGCATGGTCTAATTGCGCAAAGCTTAAAAACGATTCGCCATATTCAGATTATCTACGTGAGCCGTCTATGCCTTGGGAAAACCTATGGAGAGAAAGTGAAAACTTAACCATAACCACATCGGCAAAAGAAGTAAAGGTTTACGACTCTATGGGTAACGAAAAAACCTACACCGCATCAAACGGCAAGGTAGTTATTCCCATAACGGGCGAAACGGTATTCATTAAAGGCGCATAAATTTTCAATAAAAGTTTATATTATGTTCATAAATATAAATTAGAATAATCTGGAAATAAATTGTGGAAGGAATATGTAATGCTAAAGTTAATCGATATAACTAAAGATTATTTATCGGGCGACAATACTGTACACGCACTAAAGGGTGTTAGTATTGAATTCAGAAAGAACGAGTTTGTGTCCATTTTAGGTCCGTCGGGCTGCGGAAAAACAACCCTGCTTAATATAATTGGCGGACTCGACCAATATACAAGCGGCGACCTTTGCATAAACTCAAAATCTACCAAAGATTTTTCTGACAGAGATTGGGATACCTACCGAAACCACTCTATAGGCTTTGTTTTCCAAAGCTATAACCTTATTCCGCATCAGAGTGTATTGCAAAACGTCGAGCTGGCGCTTTCTTTGTCGGGCGTTTCTAAAAATCTACGCCGAGAAAAAGCCGTAAAGGCATTAGAAAAGGTAGGCCTTGGAGATCAACTCAACAAAAAACCGAGTCAGCTTTCGGGCGGACAAATGCAAAGAGTTGCAATTGCCCGTGCAATTGTAAACGACCCCGAAATTATTTTGGCTGACGAACCCACCGGTGCGCTCGACTCCGAAACAAGCGTACAGGTAATGGACATTTTAAAGGAAATTTCCAACGACCGCCTTGTAATTATGGTTACCCATAACGGTGAGCTTGCCGAGAAGTATTCGACCCGAATAATCAAGCTTTTAGACGGTAATCTTATTCACGACTCAAAGCCGCTTACCGCGAAAGAGTTAAAAGCTAAAGATAAGCAAGAAAAACCGCAAGACGAAAACAAAAAAGGGAAAAAGCCTTCACTTTCCTTCGCAACGTCGTTTGGTCTTTCTTTAAAAAATCTTATTTCCAAAAAAGCCAGAACGGCCCTTACATCGTTTGCGGGAAGTATAGGTATTATCGGTATTGCCCTTATTTTTGCGGTATCGCAGGGAATGACCAATTTTATAGATACCGTGCAGGAAGATACGTTATCTTCTTATCCGCTTACTCTAGAAGCTACCTATATGGATATGGGCACTCTGCTCGAAACCTTTATAGGCAAGGCGCAGTCTGCTCAGCAGCACGAGAACGATGCCGTATATCAAAAGACCTTGTTTTACGATTTGGTTAATTCTTTAAATACCGCCGAGTCGACCGAAAACGACCTCAGGGCATTTAAAGAATATTTAGAAACTCAAAAAGCAAAGCAGGATGAAGATAATCCGCTTTCCGAAGCGCTAAGCGGTGTTCAGTACACCTACAACACCGACCTTTTGGTTTATACCGAGAACGTAGACGGCACAATTATCCGTTCAGACACAAGTGAGCTTTTACAGGATTTACTGATTGAGTATTTCGGTATGGACCTTTCGGCAATGTTTGGTATGGGTGAGTCATACGGTATGACCTCGCAGTCTATGATGAGTATGTCGCCAATGGGCTCGTCGGCAATACTCTGGCAAGAAATGCTCTCGGGTAATGACGGCCAGCTTATAAATCCGTTGCTCGAAAAACAGTATGACGTTATTTACGGCTCCTGGCCCACACAGTATAACGAAATTGTGCTGGTTGTAGACAAAAACAACGAGATTGACGATATGACCCTTTATGCTTTGGGTCTGAAGTCTAAGGAAGATATAGATGCCGTAGCAAAGGCTGCGCTTAACAAAACCGAGGTTCATCTTGATGCTAAAAATTGGACCTACAAAGAAATTTGCGATATGGAGTTTAAGGTTATTTTAGGCTCTGACTGCTACACCTTAGATGAAAAAACCGGCAAATATACAGACCTTAGAGAAACTACCGCAGGACTAAAATATTTGTACGACAATGCCGAAGCGTTAAAGGTATCGGGTATTATTCGACCCAGTGAAGATGCCGTAGCATCGATGCTTACGGGCTCTATAGGTTACACCCATGAGCTTACAGAATATATAATAGAAAAGGCCGAAAATTCCGATGCAGTAAAGGCACAGGCGGAGAATGAAGCTATAGATATATTCTCGGGCCTTCCCTTTAAAGAGAGTACGGGTAATTTAACCAATGAGCAAAAGGTAGAGGAGTTTAAGACCTACGTTAATAAATTAGACGTTAATACAAAGGCTGAAACTTATATAAAAATGATGAGTATTCCCTCTGAGGAGGAAATAAATCTCACCATAGAAAACACGCTGATGTACGTTAACAGAAGCGATATTGAAAAGAATTTAGTAACTGTACTTTCTGCCCAAATGGGTATGAGCGAGACTCAGGTTGCCGATTATCTTGCCGCTATGACAGATGAAGAAATAACCGATATGTATACCGAAATGGTAGTAAAGCATATGAAGGATGAGTATGCGCAAGGTGTAAAGAAGCAGTTTGCAAATTTGAGCGCCGATTCGGTAGCCGCTATGCTAGATGCGGCAATACCCACCTACACAACCGAGCAGATAGTAAAGTTTTATGATGAAGCTTTAGAGTTTTCTTCCTCTACGTATAAATCAAACTTAGCCCAGCTTGGTTTTGTAGACTTAAAGGAGCCTTCAAGCATTAACCTTTATGCATCTACCTTTGAAAATAAGGACGTTATAGAGCAGGCAATAAAAGATTATAACGAGTCTGTAGATGATTTAAAGCAAATAAATTATACCGACTACGTTGGACTTATGATGTCGTCAATAACCACAATTATAAACGCTATAACCTACGTTTTAATTGCGTTTGTTGCGGTATCACTGATAGTTTCGT
The DNA here is from genome assembly GCA_017436815.1 of Clostridia bacterium. Taxonomy (GTDB): domain Bacteria; phylum Bacillota; class Clostridia; order Oscillospirales; family Acutalibacteraceae; genus RGIG3013. Next base: position 33,062 of record JAFSCI010000048.1, on the reverse strand, counting down.
CTATTATGATTGGCGTTATAACACTTATATCGGTACAAGAGCGCACAAAGGAAATCGGTATTTTAAGGGCCATTGGTGCATCAAAGGCAAACGTATCGAGTATGTTTAATGCCGAAACGGTTATTATAGGCTTTGCTTCGGGCGCACTGGGCGTTTTAATTACCTATCTGTTGTGCATACCCCTAAACGCTATATTGCACGCGCTTACCGGTATTAGCAACCTTAGCGCACACCTGCCTGTTCCCGTTGCAATAACACTTGTTGTAATAAGCGTTATACTAACACTTTTCTCGGGCATAATTCCTTCCCGCAGCGCTGCAAAGAAGGACCCCGTAGTAGCACTGAGAACAGAATAAACAAAAAACAAAAGCAAAGCTCTCACACCGTGAGAGCTTTGCTTTTTTTAAGCTTGTAAATTTCCTCTGTTGCAAGTCGGGCTTTTGCGACTATGTCGCCTTGCGTTTTTGGTAAGCAGTAATATAAAGCATTCGAGTCACCAATGCAAATAATATCGCCAATTTCGTACCAGTAGTAATCGGCATTTAAGCTGTAGGTTGCTTCGGCCGACTGTGTGTAGCTTAGCGAGTTGTTTTTTCCTTTTAGCACAAAGCCATCTTTGTTGTGCGTCAAAGTGCCGCTTCCGATGTTGTAAATGCATTTTGTGTTTTTTAGCATTAAAATATCAACCTCGGTTTTAAGTTCGTACTCGCCGCTTTCAATTTCCTTTTTAACGCATTCTCTTTGCCATTTAAACCAGTCGGGTATATGGGTAAATTCGGTTTTTAAGTTTTGCGCCTTCATAAAGCCGTATTCATCGAGCTCGTACACCTTGCCGCAGTTATTACAGGTAAGATGTATTCCTTTGCCCTCAGTTTTACCTTCGGCCAGACAACTCGGGCATTTGTACAGTACTCGGTTTAAAAAGTCGGCTCTGAACGGCTCGGATATTTTAACCTTGTTTTGTTGTTGCCACAAAAAGTTATCAAACGAAAATTGCTCGTTTATAATGCTGTTTATTTCGTTTACCGACAGCGCTTTGGTATCTTCTTTTGACAGTATGTATTCCATTGTTGCCGATATTTTAACCCTTCTTGTTTGCAGGTTATTATATAGCGGATCAAAAGCAAATGCGCCGTAGGTTTTAATAATAACAACCGGAATGCCAAGGTTTTTAACCAGCTTGCCTAAGCTGCTCGGTAAGGTGGTAGCGGTACCGTCGAGCGAATAGCTAGCCTCTGGATATAAAAGAATACTTGTCTTTTTCTTTTTGACACAGTATAAAATGTCGCGCACTAAAACGCTGTCACTGACAAATTTTTGGGTCGGTATGCAACCAATAAGGCGCATTAAAAGATTTTTGCCCACAAATCCGTCTGATGTCATAACAATATTGTAGCGCCTGGGAAACAAAAGGGCAGAGGCAATTTTTAAGTCTATAAAGCTCGAATGGTTCATTAAAATTAAGGCGGGCTCTTTTTTGTCTAATTTGTCCATACCTGTTTTTTTGTATGTAAATTTTACTTTCAAAAGGTCAAAAATTGCCAAAACCCGTATTACAAACGCTAAAATCAGATTTGGCTTGAGCGGCTTTTTGTGCGGCGGCTTTTTTAATTTTAAAACGTCCTCATAAGGCTTGAGTTTAACTTTTATCTTCATAAAAACTCCTGAAAATTTTATTTTTTCTCAAAAATCATTCTTACCGAATTGCCCGTAAAATAATAGCTTTTAAGTGTAATGCCGCTTAAATTATGCGCTTTTAAATGGCGGTTTATTTCGTTTACACACCGTGCTATATTATATTTGTTTTCTAAAAATTCACCCGATTTTTGAGCATCGTAATCAAACCCAAAATCTACCGAGTATTTGTTGTTTGCAATGCTGTTTACCACGGCATAAATAATAGCTTTTTGGCTTTGGGTTACGTCTTGGCTTAAAAGTGTGCCGTTTTTGCTGAAATAGTTTAACTCGTCTGAGTAGCAGTCCCCAACAAAAAAATTAAAATAATTTTTTGTAAAATCTTCTATATGCTCTCGGTTAAGCAAGGGTGAAAAGGTGTGGTCGGCCTTTATATCGGTGTTAGAAAGACCAAAATATGCGTGGAAATTCTGATTATTTGCATCATCAAATGTGACGTCTACGTTATACCAACGGCCGCCGAGCTTTATTTGATTCCACATATGCGGCTCGCCCTTGGAATCTTTACCCGATATTAAAACACATTCAATGCCGTAACGGTTGCACAAAAGCATCATAGCCTCGGCATAACCCTGACATACGGCCGTACCGTTCATTAAAACGCCCCAGGCGTTATAAATAGAGTAGTCGTTCGGCTTTATGTTGTAATCGACCGATTCACACAAAAAATCGTGAATACTCAGCGCTATCTGGTAGTCAGTCTGACCAAGTATGGAGTCCTTAATTTCCAAAAGCTTGTTGTTAAAAGCGGTTTTAGATGCGCTTATTTTATTTTCATCCATACAAAAAATCAGATAAAAATAAACCTTGCCGTTTTTGTTCACGTAGCCTATCTGGTCGGCAAGCCAAAAGTATTCGGGGTGGTCGCGCACAACCGCCCAAAATGCGATATATACGTCTTGCTTTGTCGGAGAATTATCAAGCGGTATATTGCTGTTTATAACGTTTTGCGCTGCGGCAGATATGGTTTTGTAAATTTCTTGCTGCTTTTTATCGAGCGCATCAAAGCTCGCGGTAGAGCTTCTTTGCCTTACGGTTGCAACGGGTAGAGGTGAATTTTTTATAATTTCAACCGAGTCTAAAATGTTGTCGGATTCTTTTTGATTTTGATTACCTTTAGAATTACCGAATAAATTTTCGTACTCTTCTATGGTGGTTATAATTGTGGTGGCGCAACCGCTGCAGCAACACATCAGCAATACGAGTAAAAGACAAATTACTCTTTTCATACTACCACCTCCGACAGTTTCTGATAACATTATATAAAATTTTCGCTAATACCACAAGTGCAAATTATTCCTCCTCGGTTATCACGCAGTTTGAAAGGGTGTCGGGCAGAGAATCTTTGCAGTTGAAAAAGTCTATATAGCTTATATTGCTGGATGTGTTGTTTATCAAAAAAAGATAAAACTCCTTGTTTGCCTTTTGCGCCGCAGCGCTTATAATTTGCGGAATAATTTGGACTAAATCGCACTCATTATCCTCGTATATAAGCTTGCAGACTTGATGACCTGTATATCGCAAAGTGGTACCATTTGACTCTAGAGTTATTCCTCCAAGAAAATCAATAATTTCTTTTAAAGCGGTTTTATTTATTTCGATTTGTCGGTTAAGCGTGTAGGCTAAATCAGATGCTTCGCTTTTGTCTTTCAGCAAAATAATATGGGTAACGCAAGAATTAAAATCTAAAAATAAAACCACGCCGCCGGGTCGTTCATCGTCAAAAACGAGTATACCAAGCGGCTCTTGGTACTCGCTTTGTTTTGGTATTTTCTCACTCGGAGTACTCTTTGTGGGGTGCACTCCCAAATTAAAAGCAATACTGCCGCAGATTAAAAAGAAGCACAAACAAATGCAAAGAAAAAATATACTCTTAAAAATAACGCTTTTTTTCATATAATTTTGTATCCTTATAAATAAAAATAACTTGCTTAAGTAGATTAGTTATGATAAAATAAACTATGTATGGAGGTTTTTATATGGAATACAGATTTTCAGATAACGCAGACGTGCTAAAACCGTCGGCTATAAGAGAAATATTAAAGCTTAGCAGTGCGCCCGGTATTATACCGTTTTCGGCAGGTAACCCCGCGCCCGAAGCTTTCCCGACAGATATAATAGGCGGCATTACCGAGTCGCTTTTTAAAACTGACCCAATTGGTATGCTACAGTATTCTGTAACTGAGGGTTATATGCCGCTGAGAAATTACGTTAAAGACTATATGGCTAAAAAGTATCGGACAGGTTCTGATGATGACGAGGTGCTTATAACCTGCGGCGCACAGCAGGTAATGAGCCTTGCCGCTTTATCGTTCTGCCAGAAGGGTGACGCCATTATTTGCGAAAGCCCAAGCTTTGTTGGTTCTATAAATGCCCTTAAGCTTTCGGGCGCCGAGCTTGTTGGCATACCGATGCAGCAAGACGGTATGGATATAGCCGCTTTGGAAAATGAGCTATCAACCCGCAAAAACGTAAAGCTTATTTATATTATACCCAATTTCCAGAATCCAACAGGCATTACCACAAGCGAGGAAAAAAGAAAGCAGATTTACGCACTCGCTTGCAAATATAACGTGCTTATTATCGAGGATAACCCGTATGGCGATTTGTACTTTAAAAATCCTCCGCCCGCAACAATAAAGAGTATTGATACAGAGAACAGAGTGATATATGCAGGCTCGTTCTCTAAGGTGCTTTCTCCGGGACTTAGAATAGGCTATGCAATTGCAGGAAAGCCAATTATTGCTAAATTTACCGCCCTTAAACAAACACAGGACGTTCACTCTAACATTCTTGCTCAGCACATTTGCTATAAGTTTATGAGTGAGCACGACTTTGAGGGCCATTTGAATAATCTGAGAGATATTTACACCAAAAAAGCAAAACTCGCTTTGGATTTAGCGGAGGAATATTTGTCCGATACCGTTACATATACAAAGCCCGACGGCGGACTGTTTATGTGGTGCACCTTGCCCGATAGCATAGATATGACCGCATTTGTTAAAAAGGCTCTCGAATATATGGTAGCAGTAGTGCCCGGAACTGCATTTTTGACCGATGCAGCTATTGCGTGCAACAGCTTCAGAATAAATTATTCTACCCCAACCGACGATGAGCTTAAACGTGGTTTTGCAGCGCTAAAGCAAGCGTTAGATACATTCAAATAATACTAAGGAACGTTTTTATGGATAACATTACACAAAACAAAAAAAGAGTATTAAGCGCAATTCAGCCGAGCGGAATGTTAACCCTTGGCAACTATTTGGGCGCACTTAAAAACTGGGTTAATATGCAGGATGAGTTCGACTGCCTTTATGCCGTAGCCGATCTTCACGCAATTACCGTAAGACAAGAACCTAGCAAATTACGCCAGCAGATATATTCAACCTGCGCGCTTTTGTTGGCTCTTGGAATTAACCCTGAGAATTCTGTTATGTTTGTGCAGTCGCACGTTGCGGCACACTCTCAGCTTTCGTGGCTGCTAAGCTGCTATACTCAGTTTGGCGAATTGTCACGTATGACTCAGTTTAAGGATAAATCTGCAAAGCATGCCGACAACGTAAACGTTGGACTTTTCTCGTACCCCGTACTTATGGCGGCCGATATTTTACTTTACCAGCCCGATTTAGTACCCGTTGGCGCAGACCAGAAGCAGCACTTGGAAATCGCTCGTGATATTGCAGGCCGTTTTAACTCAATCTACGGTGACGTGTTTAAAATTCCCGACCCGTACATTGCAAAAACGGGAGCTAAAATAATGTCGCTTCAGGACCCGACAAAGAAGATGTCAAAATCTGACGAAAACTTAAATTCCTGGGTTGCTATACTAGATACGCCCGATGACATTATGCGCAAATTCAAGCGCGCCGTAACCGACTCTGAGGCTAAGGTATGCATAGGCGAAGAAAAGCTCGGCATAAATAACCTTATAGGCATTTATTCCTGCATTACGGGTAAGACTGCCGAGGAAATTGAAAACGAATTTTACGGCAAGGGCTATGGCGACTTTAAAACCGCGGTAGGTGAGTCGGTTGTAGAGGCTCTGAGACCCGTAAGAGAAAATTATCAGACGTTTATTGCCGATAAAAAGCAGCTTGAAGATATTTACAAGGCAGGCGCCGAAAAGGCAGAGTACTATGCAAGACGTACCTTGTCTAAGGCTATGAAGAAAATCGGCTTTGTGCTTTAATTAAAACAAAAAACTTTTAGGGGGTGTACCGGGTGGAGTTTGGTTTAATAGGCAACAAAAACATAAAAAGTGTTTTAGAAAACGCCTTTAAAACAGGCCATATACCTCACGCCATTATAATAGAGGGCGAAGAGGGTATGGGTAAAAAAACTTTGGCTCGGTATATCGCAAAATGTTGTGTGTGCGAGGGAGAAAATGCTCCTTGCAATCAGTGTAGCGGTTGTCACCTTGCCGACGTTGGCTCGCATCCTGACATTCGTATTATAGAGCCTGAAGCTAAAAAGAAAAACATAGAAATCGGACAGATTCGCGCCGCCAGAAACGAAGCGTACGTGGTACCTCAAATGGCCGCGCGCAAGGTGTTTATTATAAACAAGGCCGATACTATGAATCAGAACTCTGCCAATGCTCTTTTAAAGGTGTTAGAGGAGCCGCCGGGAAATACGGTATTTATTTTAATTACCGAGTATTCTGCATCGCTTCTTGCAACGGTGCGCTCAAGATGTATAACCTTTACAATGCAAACGCCTGCATTTAACGAGGCCAGGGCTCTTATAAAAGAGCAAACAACCGCATCCGATGAGCAAATAGCAAGCGCCTTGGAAAAAACCAATTGCAACATTGGCAAAACACTTGGCATATTAAACAATACCGAAAAGATTTTAAGCTACACAGTAGCCGAGGAATTTTTTAGCGCATTTTTAAAATACGACCAGTATGCAATGCTTTTAGCCCTTCAAAAGCTCGATAAAGATAGGGCGGCAACCGAGGACTTTTTTGCAAAGCTTAAGGTAAAAATTGCCGAGCAAATAAAGGCAGACTCCTTAGAACAAAAAAGCACCAAACGGCTTTTTGAAACATATAAAATTTTAAACAAGGCAAGCGAGTCCTTGCCGTTTAACATAAGCTTACCGCTTTTGTTTTCGAATATTTGTGCTAATATAAATAGCTTAGAACGCTGAATTTTATAATTACGGAGGAACTATGAAGGTAGTAGTCGATGTTAAATTCAAATCGGACGGCAGAGCCTATTATTTCGACCCCGCAGACGTACAGTATAACGTTAAAGACAAGGTTATTGTTCAGACGTCGCAGGGTATTGAGTGTGGCGAGATTTCGGCCTCTAACCATTCGGTAGAAGACGAAAAAATCGTAAGTCCCTTAAAAAAGGTGCTTCGTGCTGCCGATAATAAAGACTTAAAGAAAATAGAGGACAACAAAATAAAGGCAGAGGCCGCCTTTAAATTCTGTGAGAAAAAAATATTAGAGCGCTCACTCGATATGAAGCTTGTAGAGGTTGAGTATTCCTTTGACGCTACAAAAATTATATTCTACTTTACCTCTGACGGCAGGGTAGATTTCAGAGAGCTCGTTAAAGATTTAGCGCAGAATTTCCATACAAGAATAGAGCTCAGACAAATCGGTGTCAGAGATGAAGCCAAAATGCTCGGCGGTCTTGGAATTTGCGGCAGACCGTTTTGTTGCGCCAAATTCTTGGACGATTTTCAGCCTGTGTCAATAAAAATGGCAAAGTCGCAAGGCTTATCGCTTAACCCCAGTAAAATTTCGGGTACCTGCGGCAGACTTATGTGTTGTCTTAAATACGAGCAGGACGCTTACGATTATTTAATAAAGCTTACTCCCTCTGTCGGCTCTGTAGTAAAGGTTGGCGCGTCTACGGGCAGCGTTGTATCAACAAACGTTATAACGGGCGCTCTTTTTGTAAAGCTGGATGACTCCGAAGCGCCGCCCATTAAGGTGCACCGTGACGACGTAACCGTAATAAGTCACAAAAGGGGTAAAAAGCCTCAGCCCCAGCAAGAGCAGACGGATGAAGATATAGCAGAAGAGATGTAAATAAATAATACTTGATTTTTTCAATGTATGTGTTAAAATAAGAATAGTGTAGCCAAAGCATTTAAACTTGAACCAGCCTTAAAGGGCGGTTTTTAGATGTCTTTCGGCTTAAGTTTCACACATAGGCATTAGCCTTATGTGCTCCACTTCACCAAAATCCATTCAAAAAAACGCTCCTTTAAGGTCGTAGAATTTTGTAAATAAAGGATTTTTTGGTGTGCGAGGCACAAATATAAGTAAATCCTGTCGGATTTACGAGTATTTTAACAAAGCTACAGCGAAAAATACTTGTTTCAAAATCTGATTCAAGTTTGAATGCTTTGGCTAGGGAGGTGTATTTAAATGGCATATGTAATTTCTGACGAATGCATCAGCTGCGGCGCATGCGCAGGCGCTTGCCCCGTAGAAGCTATTTCGGAAGGTGACAGCAAATACGAAATCGACGCTGAAAAGTGCATTGATTGTGGTAGCTGTGCAGCAGGTTGTCCTGTTGAAGCAATTTCCGAGAACTAATTTATACATAGTATAAAAAGCGGCCCGAAGGTTTAACCTTCGGGCCGTTAGTTTTTTAAAATACAATAAATAAAAAACAAAAACACCCACCAAACAGGTGAGTGTTTTAATTTACCTTAAGATTATGCTTTTACCTTGTTATAGCGAGTTACTAAAGCAGACTTCTTTCTGGCAGCAGTGTTCTTGTGAAGAATACCCTTGTTAACGGCAGAGTCAATCTTCTTAACGGCAACCTTTACGCTTTCAGCAACATCGGCAGAGTTATTATCCATAGCAACCTCAGCCTTTTTAATAGCGGTTCTTAAAGCAGAACGGTAAGCCTTGTTACGCTGATAATTTGCCTCACTAACTAATACTCTTTTCTTTGCAGATTTGATATTGGGCATAGTTACACCTCCTAAATTGAACCTTAAGTAACAACATTCTACCACCTTTATGGCAAAAAAGCAATAGTTTTTTTAAATTTAAGGAAATAATTTTATTTTCGCATACAAAATATTTTTAAGGTATATACTAATATCAGTAAAATTTAGGAGGCAAAAATGCAGGGACGTACAGACTTAGCGCTTGAGTGCCTGAATGATACCGCCGTTACAGACGGAATAGACAGTAAAAATTATAAAAAGGGCGACGTTTTGGTAACCGTAATAAACGTCAAGAGTGAAAATGCTGCCAAAAACCTGGGCAAGCCCAGGGGGAAGTATATAACCTTTGAGGTACCTGAGTTTACCAATAGCGCAAGGGTGACCGAGGAAGATATCGAGGCGGTAAAGAGCGAAATAGAAAATCTTCTTCCAAGCGGCACAATACTTGTTGCAGGACTCGGCAATACCGACATTACGCCCGATGCTTTAGGTCCTAAAACTGCGGCAAAAATTCTGGCAACAAGGCATATCCCGAACGACATAAAGCAGAGCATTGGGCTACAGACAGTGCGAAGCGTTGCGGTAATAGCCACGGGCGTGCTCGGCAAAACGGGCATAGAAACGGCAGAGCTTATTTTATCGGCCACAAAGCAAATAAACCCCGCCGCCGTTGTTTTAATAGACGCCCTTGCTTCCCGCAGTGTAAAGCGACTCGGCAGAACCATTCAAATTTCGGATAGCGGAATTTCACCCGGCTCGGGTGTTGGTAACAGCCGAAAAGAAATAAGCAAAAAGACCCTTGGAGTGCCGGTTATATCAATAGGTGTTCCAACCGTTGTAGATGCTAAAACCTTGGCGAGTGACGTTTTTAGTACCGATAATCTTAACGGGTCGGATGAATTTGAACAGATGATAGTTACTCCAAAGGAAATTGACCTTTTAATTGACAGAGCCAGCGAGTATTTGAGCTTATCAATAAACTGCGCTCTGCAACCGACCTTAAGCGCCGATGAAATAACCTATTTACTTTAAATTCTTTTTATTTAAAACCGCTCATATAAATATATGGGTGATATTATGAAAAGGTTTGGAGCTATATTTTTAATAGGCTTTGCATCGGTTCTGTCGGTGCTGGCGGCGGTGGGCGGAATGGGCGCCGCAATAAAAATAGATAATACTAAAAATGCAGGCGCATTTATCACTTCCGATACCGTATCGACCTATGATATCGACTTTTTACCCTTTGATGCCGACGAGCCGTATTCACCCCCAAGCAGCAACATACAAACGGGCAATACACCGTCTGATTCACCTACTCAAAGTATTCCGGTGTTAACTCCGAACGATGCCATCGGCAAGGTTTATAACAAATTTTTAACACCGTATAATGCGGGACTACAGTATAATAATATTTATATAAAAAACTCTACGGGACTGGATATAGATCTGCAGCAAGAGCTTAAAACGGGCTCGAAAATCAAGCTGCGCAAAAGCTCGGTGCCACAGGTACTTATTGTGCACACCCACGCAACCGAGGGCTTTATGAGTGGTGAGAGGGATTATTATACAAAAGCAGATGTCTTTAACACCACCGATTGCTCTAAAAACGTTGTGCGACTTGGCGATATTGTAAGTTCTGTTTTAGAAAAAGGCGGAATAGGAGTTATTCATAATACCACTCTGCACGACGGCGAGTCTTACAGCGGCTCGTATTCAAGGGCCGAAAAAACAATAACCGAAACCCTAAAAAAATATCCGACAATAAAGGTTGTTATAGATATTCACCGTGATTCTGTATCGCAAAATTCTACCGACCGAGTAAGACCCGTAGTAGAAATTAACGGCAAAAATGCGGCGCAGGTTATGCTGGTAATGGGCTCTAATACAGGGTCGGTAAGCGGCTTTAGTAAATGGCGCGAAAATTTCAGACTGGCAATAAAATATCAGCAAACCATGGAAAATATGTACCCGGGGCTTGCCAGAGCAATGCACTTTGCCTCAAAAAAATATAATCAGCACCTTACAACAGGCTCAATGCTGCTTGAAATCGGCACCGATGTTAACACCTTAGAGCAAGCCGAGTATTCGGCAGAACTCGCTGCCAATGCGCTGCTTAGCGTTTTAAAAACATTACAGTAAGAGGAAAACTGATGATGTCTAAAAAAACAGATGCATATTACTTTTTTCGTTCGCTTTTTATATCGTCGGCAATTTGCTGGACACTTATAGCATTTGCGTTTTTGTTTGGCCTTGCCTGGCAAAGAATGCAGTATACGTCGTTTGGCATAAAGGACGCAAAACCCATAGAAATAACTGAAAACGGAATTAAAATTTTAGATTTTTATATAGGGTAAAATTATTTTATGTAATAAAAAAGAACTTCCCCGCGGGGAAGTTCTTTTTAACTACATAAATTTAATCGGTGTGTAGTGGCAGGTGCAAATCGTAAGATTTGCAAATTTTTCTTTCAGCATATTAGCCAGCGGCTCCACTACAATATCTTCTGTGGCAAAATGACCACCGTCTATAATGCTTAATCCCAAATTTTCAGCATCGTAAAAAACGTTATGCTTTAAATCGGCAGTTATGAATGCGTCGGCTGCATTTTTAGCATCATACAAAAACGAACCGCCACTGCCCGAGCATACTGCTACGGTTTTTATTTTTTTGCCCGCATCGGTATATCTTACGGGGTAGCCAAGCTTAGTCTTAACCGTTTTTGCAAGGGTTTCTGCCGTGCACTCGTCTATGGTGGCGAGCTTAATTGTGTAACCGTCTGAGCAAACAAGCGGTTCGGTATTATTAAACCCTAAGGCGTTGCACAAGCAGTCGTTTACGCCGTTTTCGGCCACGTCTAAATTAGTGTGCATACTTATTACCGATATACCGTTTTTAATAAGCTTAAACACCAGTGAGTTTTCGCGAATATTCTTTAGGGGACTAAAGATTATCGGGTGGTGTGTGACTATTAAATTGGCGCCCTGCTCAGTTGCTTTTTCAATGGCGGTGTGGGTACAGTCCAGACAAACTAAAATGCCCGTAACCGTGGCCGACTTATCGCCAACAAGTAAACCGACGTTATCAAAGCCCTCGGCAAGAGCGGTGGGGAACTGTGAGTTTAAAAACTCAAAAACGTCCTGTACTTTCATAATTAAACCTTTTTTGCAAACGAGTCTTTTAAAGCTACGGTGCGGTTGATTACAAGGTTTTCGGGCGTAGAGTCTTTGTCTACACAGAAATATCCCTGGCGCATAAACTGGAAGGTGTCGCCAACCTTAGCATCTTTTAAATCAAGACCTAATTTGCAGTCATCAAGTGTTATTAAAGAATCGGGGTTGAGATTATCGGCAAAGGATGAAACGCCCTCTTCATCAGACGGATTTTCAACGTTAAATAATCTGTCATAAAGGCGAACCTTAGCGTTAATGCAGTATTTTGCCGATACCCAGTGCAGCGTACCCTTAACCTTTCTGCCATCAGCAGTTTCTCCGCCGAACGATTCGGGGTCGTAGGTGCAGTGAACCTCCACGATATTGCCGTTTTCATCGGCAACGTGAGAAGCGTATTTTACAAAATATGCGCCCTTTAGTCTTACTTCCTTTTCAGGACAGAGTCTGAAGTACTTACCCGGCGGGTTTAACATAAAGTCATCCTGCTCGATGTAAAGTTCCTTTGTAAATACAACCTTTTTCTTGCCAAGCTCGGGCTTGTTGGGGTTAATATCTACCTCAATTTCCTGCTCTAAATCGGCAGGGAAGTTATCTATAACAACCTTTAAAGGACGAAGTACTGCCATTGTGCGCTCTGCGTTTGTGTTAAGATCATCTCTTACACAAGCCTCCAGCAATGCATAGTCTATAACGCTGAATGCTTTGGAAACGCCGATTTTTTCTACAAACTCTCTAATTGCGCTCGACGGATATCCTCTGCGGCGCATACCGCAAATGGTTGCCATTCTCGGATCATCCCAGCCGGTAACGAAATTATCGTTAACAAGCTTTAAGCACTTGCGCTTAGAGGTAAGCGTGTAGTTAACGTTCATACGGGCAAACTCAATCTGGCGAGGCGGCATTTTAATCTCTAAAGCCTCTAAGAACCAGTTGTAAAGCGGGCGGTGATTTTCAAACTCCAGAGAGCAGAGTGAGTGTGTAACCCCCTCTTTAGCGTCAGATAGCGGATGCGCAAAGTCATACATAGGATATACGCACCACTTATCACCCGTGCGGTGATGTGGTACCTTCATAATGCGATAAATTATAGGGTCACGCATATTTATGTTGGAGGATGCCATATCTATTTTAGCTCTCAGTACCATTGCGCCGTTTTCAAATTCGCCGTTGGTCATACGTGTAAAGAGGTCTAAATTTTCCTCAATAGAGCGGTTGCGGTAGGGGCTTTCTTTGCCGGGCTCTGTAAGGGTACCTCTGTACTCCTTCATCTGCTCGGGTGTAAGCTCGCAAACGTAGGCAAGACCCTTCTTTATAAGTGTGATAGCGCATTCATAAATATAATCAAAATAATCAGATGCGTAATAAACGTTGTCCCACTCAAAGCCGAGCCACTTGATGTCTTCCATAATGGCATCTACGTACTCGGTATCTTCTTTTGTGGGGTTGGTGTCGTCTAAGCGTAAATTACAGGTACCCTTGTACTTTTCAGCTGTGCCAAAGTCTATGCAGATAGCCTTAGCGTGACCAATATGCAAATAGCCGTTCGGCTCGGGCGGGAAACGGGTCTGAACCTTGTTATAAACGCCTTTTTCCAAATCTTCATCAATAAAATCGTGGATAAAGTTGGAGGCGGCCGTTACTTTTTCTAAATTTTCATTTTCCATTGTTTAAAACCTCTTATATGTTGCTTATAAAATCATTTATTCTGGTTATGCACTTTTCTTTACCGAGCAGCTGCATTATAGAGCATAAGTCGGGGGTATTTTGTCTGCTTGTAACCGCAATTCTCAGCACTGTGCTAAGGTGACCTGCGTGACCCTTGTAGCTTTCGGGGTTTTGCTTATAGTCTTTTGTATTTGCGGCAAAGTTTAAGGCGGGGCAAAGCTGCTTTATAGCCTCAAACCATTCTTCCTTTGTTGCATTTTCATCGTAAACCTTGCAGTATTCGGTTAAAAATGCCTTAGCATCATCGGCCGAGATGTTTTCGGGCAGGGTATAGTCGGGAACAAAAAGTTCATCGAAAAAGTACGACGAATATGCCTTTGCATCACTCCACTTAGCAATGTCTTTACGTGGCTTGGGTACGTCACGGTCAATGGAGAATACTGCTTTTGCGTAGGCGGTGTCACGGCTTAACAGCTCGTAAAACTCGGTATCAAACTGTTTTGACCAATTAAGAAGCTTCTCTAAAACTACCTCGCTCGGCATTTTTGATACTAAATTCTTGCTTACGTCTAAAAGCTTGTTTTCATCGTACAAAGCACCCGATACGCTCATTTTCTTTAGGTTAAACTTAAATGACTTACGCTCGGCGTCGGGGTTGGCTCTGCGCCAGTCTTCAAAGTCAGACGATGCAACCGTCATTAAATATTCAATAACACAGTTACTGTCGTAACCCTGCTCTAAGAAATAATGAACTGCAGCCTCGGGGTCTTTGCGTTTGGATATTTTACGCTTTGCGCCGTTGTCAAGCTTCATAATAGGAGCAACGTGAGCGAACTTTGGCACCTTAAAGCCGAGCAGCTTGAATAACTGAATATGCTTTGGTACTGAGGATATCCACTCATCACCGCGTATTACGTGGGTGGTGCGCATAAGGTGGTCGTCAACTGCGTGTGCGAAATGGTAGGTCGGTATGCCGTCAGATTTAAGTAAAACAAAATCTTCATCGTTTTCGGGCATCTCAATTTTACCCTTAATGCCGTCCTCGAATACGATGCGGTTTTCCTCACTACCCGGAGATTTTAGTCGCAGTACCCAGGGCAAGCCTTGTTCTATTAAAGCCTTGGCCTCATCTACGGTAATATTGCGGTGCTTTGCCCACTTACCGTGGTAGCCTGTGCGCACTTTTTGGGCCTCTTGCTCGGCACGGGTTGCCTCTAACTGTTCGGGAGTGCAAAAGCACGGATAGGCAAGACCCATTAAGATTAACTGCTTTGCGAAGCACTGATAAATTTCGGCGCGCTCGCTTTGCTTGTACGAGCCGTAATTACCTGACTGTGCGCCGTCGGGAGAGGTAAAGCCTTCGTCAATATTTATTGAAAAGTTAATTAAACCGCTTATAATGTCGGTTATGCCGCCCTCAATTTCTCTCTTTTTGTCGGTGTCTTCGATACGGGTGAAGAAAATACCGTTTGTAGAGTCGGCAGTAATGCGGTTTACAAGAGCCATAAACAGCGTGCCCAAATGCAAATATCCCGTAGGACTGGGTGCAATACGAACAACACGTGCGCCCTCGGGTAAATTGCGCTCGGGATAAAGCTCTTCATAAAATTCGGGAGTTTTTGTAATGTGCGGCAGGAGTAATTCTGCCATCAGTTTATTAGAGTCCATTTGTAAGTCACCAAAAATTATTTTTTCTCCAGTAGTTTTGCAAGCTCAGACATAAATGTGTTAATGTCTTTAAACTGGCGGTAAACCGATGCAAAACGAACGTATGCTACTTCATCGAGTTCCTTTAGCTTTTCCATAACAAGCTCACCGATTTTATCGGACGTAACCTCTCTGTCAAGCGAGTTTTGAATTACTGCCTCAATTTCATCGATAGCACGCTCCAAATCGGTAATGGATACGGCGCGCTTTTCACATGCGGTAAGCATACCCTTTAAGAGCTTTTCGCGGTTGAAGGTTTCACGCGATTTGTCTTTCTTAATAACAATTATGGGCAGACTTTCGATCATTTCGTAAGTAGTGAAACGCTTAGAGCACTCTAAACATTCACGTCTGCGACGGATACGCTCGCCCTCGTCGGTAGGTCTTGAATCAATAACCTTGCTTTCTTCATGAGAACAAAAAGGACACTTCATTTTTATACCACCTATTATTTAATATTTATATTTAACTTATTCTACCATATATATCCGTTAATTACAAGAAAAAAATACATATTGTGTGACATTGCAAAAAACACTTTGGGGATTATCCCCAAAGTGTTTTAAAATGATTCAAGATATTTTAAAATTGCTTCTATATTTATTGCGCTTTCCCACGGTCTGCAACGGGTGTTATAGGGAACGCCGTTTTTATAGTATTCGGACCAGACACCTATTTCGTCGGCAGAGTCAAGGGCAATTTTATAAAATTCGTGTGCGCTCGGGTGCTTTAAAACCGTGGCTGCATACAGCAAAAAGCCGTAATCATAGCCAACACACTCGCCGTTTGCACAGCCTGATGGCAGTACGCCGGTTTTGTGATATTGCTCTACCAGTTCGTCCAGTTTAGCGTATAAAATATCGGTTGGTAAAAGCGTTGAGCCAACGTAAACCGAGGTTAAAAGGGAAGAGGCAAGCGAAAAGTTTTTTTCTTCTCTTTTTGGGGGAATATTGCTGCTTTGCTCACAGTTTGGACAAATATAACGGTGGGTATCAGTTTTGTTTATCCGGCCAAAATAGCCCTCGCACCCCTCGCATACGCCAAAGCGCTTTGCGGGGTAGGTGCCGTAAGCCTCACGGGTGAGGTTGTTGGTTATTAAATTTCCGTCTTTTATGAAATTGTCGCAAAAGGTCTTTTCAATACCCTCTAAAACGCTATTATATTCAAACGAATTTGTGTATTTTTGATAACGCTTAATATCCTCAGCCAAAAGCATAGTGGCTTCCATACTGCCATCATACATACACGAGCGGGGTAAAAAGTGACCTGCAATATAGGTTTCGTCACCGTTAAAGGGCATCATATTGTTTTTAAGCAACGATATTTGCGAGTCAATTGCCCAGCGGACAATAGGTAACAACTGATTTAAAAAATCAGCATCTCCGTCTGCTTCGTAAACTTCAAACGGCATAAGAGCAACATAGCCCGTAATTTCGGCCGCATCGTTTTCGTGAATATGAAATACGTCGTGCACGCCAAGGCTTTGGGCGTTATGCAGAGCGCCGTGCTCGTTAAATATTGCAAGATAATACTTTAAAATATCCTTTACCGAGCCGAAAAGACCTAGCTTTAGAAGACCTCTTGCAGTGCCGTATTGGTCGCGGATATATGCCAAGTGGTATGGATATCCTGCCAAAACGCCGCCGTCTTCGGACTGCTGCGCCTTTATCATAACGGCTACAGATTCGCAAAGCGGTTTTATTGACTCAGGGATATTGTTTAAATTGCTTAAATACTCTTGCCAAAACTCAGACGTTCTTTTAAAAGAAACCTCAAAATCAATCTGCTTTTGATTTTCTATGCTTTGCTCAGAGTCGGCAAAATAAATGTAGCTAACGCCTTTTTGACAAACAAATTCCCATTCGTAGTCGTTTATTTTGTGAACCTCTATATTGCCGCTTGTACCAAAGCTGCGGCTAAGTTCGGCAGACGGGGATATATAGCAAAAGAACATAACAGAGCCCTTTTGCTTTATGTACTGTGTACCGTTTGCTATATATGAGCGGTCAATATTAAGCTTTAGCGTTTGCGGTGAGTCGGTTTTAATTTTGCGCACAAAGCAGTTGGTAGCAGAGTCAGCAAGATCATACATAATAGTACCGTTGCCAATTTTGTGCTCGAAAATATCGGTTCCGTCTATTCGCTCGGATTCGCAATAGTCTATATTTTCTACCGAAAGCTCGCCAAACGAGTTTGCAGAAAGCGGGTAGGATAAAATCTGAAAAATCTGCGGGCCTTTTTCGTAAACGAGTATTCGGCCGTTACCTATAGCGTGTACGGCGTTGGAATCGGAATTAAGTTTCCAATGGCGTTTAGGCATATAAAACACCGCCTCAGAGAGATTTTTGTTAAGTATAATATATTATAAGAATTGTTGCAAGAAAAATATTGTTGTAATTACAGTAAATAAGTGGTAATATAATTGTATAATGCTTTTAAGGAGAATTAATATGGCAAGTTTACAAACTGCACCCGTAAAAGCGGGCGATATAACAGCTATAATGAATACAAATCAGGGTACAATTAAAATCAAACTCTTCCCTCAGCAAACACCCAAAACCTGCGAAAACTTTATTACTCACGCCAAAAACGGCTATTATAACGGTTTAAAATTCCACCGTGTTATAAAAGATTTTATGATTCAGGGCGGTGACCCGGCAGGTAACGGTACGGGTGGACAAAGTATTTGGGGCGGCTCGTTCCAAGACGAATTCAGTGTGGATTTACACAATCTTCGCGGTGCTCTTTCTATGGCAAACTCGGGTCCTAACACAAACGGCAGCCAGTTCTTTATTGTACAGGCTTCCACCTGCCCCGAGCAGATGTTAGATCAAATGGAGCAGCTTGTTGACCGTGGCTTCCCAAGAGATATTATAGATGATTATAAAGAGCTTGGCGGCACACCTTGGTTAGATTTCCGTCATACTGTTTTCGGACAGGTTTATGAGGGAATGGATATCGTTGATAAAATTGCAAACGTAAAAACAGGCGCAAATGATATGCCTGTAGATGACGTTTTAATTGAAAGCATCGAGATAAAAGAAAACTAATAAAGAGAGGGCATAAAAATGAAAGGTATTATTTTA
Organism: Clostridia bacterium; assembly: GCA_017436815.1. Classification (GTDB taxonomy): domain Bacteria; phylum Bacillota; class Clostridia; order Oscillospirales; family Acutalibacteraceae; genus RGIG3013. Next base: position 14,815 of record JAFSCI010000048.1, on the reverse strand, counting down.
GCAGGCGGTTCGGGCACACGTCTTTATCCGCTGACAATGGTTACTTCTAAGCAGCTTTTGCCGGTTTATGATAAACCGATGATTTATTATCCGTTATCGACCCTTATGCTTGCGGGTATCAGAGATATTCTTATAATTTCCACACCCACAGACCTGCCTAACTTTGAGCGTTTACTGGGCGACGGCTCTGATTACGGAATAAATCTTTCTTATGCCGTGCAGCCTTCTCCCGACGGACTTGCTCAAGCCTTTATTATAGGTGAGGAGTTTATAAACGGTGACTGCTGCGCAATGGTGCTTGGCGACAATATTTTCTACGGCAACGGACTGAAGAAGCACTTGCGTGAGGCTGCAGAGCGTGAGCACGGCGCTACTGTTTTCGGCTACTACGTAGACGATCCCGAGCGTTTTGGTATAGTTGAGTTTGACGAAAACGGCAAGGCAGTATCTATAGAAGAAAAGCCCGAACATCCAAAGTCCAACTACTGCGTAACAGGTTTATATTTTTACGACAACCGTGTTTGCGAATTGGTTAAAAAGGTAAAGCCGTCTAAGCGTGGCGAGCTTGAAATTACCGATTTAAACAAACTTTATTTAGAAGATGGCTCTTTAAACGTTGTAACTTTAGGCCGTGGCTATGCCTGGCTTGATACAGGAACAATGGATGCATTGTCTGAGGCCGGCGAATTTGTAAAGGTAATAGAAAACCGTCAGGGCATTAAGATTTCGGCAATTGAAGAAATTGCATATATTAACGGTTGGATAAGCAAGGAAAAACTGCTTGAATCTGCCAACAGATACGGAAAATCTCCTTACGGCACACATCTTAAAAACGTAGCCGAAGGAAAGTTTAAATACTAATATGGCAAGGGTAAGTGTAGTAATTCCCGTATACAATACCAAAGAATATTTAGCACGCTGTGTAAACAGCGTGCTAAATCAAACCTTTAACGATATGTCGGTTATTTTGGTTGACGATGGCTCGACCGATGGCAGCGCCGATATATGCGACTCGTACAAAACCGACGGCAGAATAAAGGTTATTCATAAAGAAAACGGTGGATTATCAAGCGCGCGTAATGCAGGTATTGCTATGGCAGAGGGTGAATTTATCTGCTTTGTAGATTCAGACGATTATTTGCCTGAAAACGCAATAGAGCGTCTGGTTTTAGAAGCTAATGAAGATACCGACGTTGTAATTTGCGGCTATTATTTAGATTACGGCACAAAGAAAAAGGCAAATTATGTTAAAAGCGGTAACTATACATTAAATAATATAGGCGACGCTTTTGCCGAGCTAAAGGCAAAGCATATTTTTGACCCCGCCTGGAACAAGCTTATAAGGCTGAAATTTCTAAAAGAAAACAATATTCTCTTTAAAGAGGGCGAGCTTTACGAGGATACCGGGTTTACTACCGCGCTTTTCAAATGCCGTCCTGATATTAAGGTTATAAGTGACTGTCTTTATTACTACGTTCAGCGTCAGGGCAGTATAACAAGGCGGTTTAATGCCGAGAAGCTTGAAACACTAAAGAGCAGAGCGTTAGATTTAATTGATTTAAGCTTAATGCTTAACAATAAGCAGGCCCATTCTTATTGCAATTATTTTTACGTTAAGTATCTGTTTTCATCGTTTATAAATTTTAACTTTGAAAGCTGTAATTTAAGTAAATCGCAGATAAAGGCCATTATAAAGGCCGAAATTGAGGACCCTGCCTTTTTGAAAATAATAAACGAGGCTAAGGGAATAAGCATTTTGGAAAGAATAGTTGTTCTTGTGGCAAAAACGAAAAGCGTAAATATTATTTACTGGTTCAGCAAAATACTCTTTAAAGTAAGGTGAGAGATGTGATATCGGTTGTGTTATCGAGCTATAACGGCGAGAAGTTTATAGCCGAGCAGTTAGAGTCTATTTTAAATCAGACCCTAAAGCCCGACGAGGTTATTATATGTGATGACTGTTCTAAAGACAGCACACCCGATATTGTTCGCTCGTTTATAGAAAAAAACAATCTTAAAAATTGGTCTTTTACTGTTAACGAGCAAAATGTGGGCTACTGCCTTAACTTTTATAACGGCATACAAAGGGCTAAGGGTGATATTATCTTTTTAAGCGACCAGGATGACGTCTGGGAAAAAGAAAAGGTAAGCACAATGGTGTCGGTTATGAATAATAACCCCGACATTTACTCTTTGGCCTCACGCTATAGCGTTATAGATCAGTTTGGCAAAGAAATTATCGACCCACCAATAACCTATTTGGGTGATACGTTCGATGACTCTATAGAGCAGGTGAGCATTGACTCTTTAATAGGTTGCTCGTATATAAGAGGCTTTTCTATGTGTATAAGACAAGAAATTAAGCCGTATTTAAAGCCCATAGATTTAAAGAGTATGCTTTCTCACGACTGGTATATAAATATGTTGGCGGCAATGCTTTCTAAAAGCTGTATTTTAAATACCAAGCTGTGCAGATACAGGTATCACCATTCCAATACGTCGCTTTCTGTTTTGGACCGCAAGACCTTGATAGGCAGTACCGATACAAGAAAAAGCGGACTCAAAGAATCTATAACCGCGCACGAGTATTTACTGTCTTTGAACAAGGTGACTCGCGCTGAGGAAAAAGCCCTTAAAAAACAAATAGCCTGCGAGAAGAGCAGACTGAAGTTTTTGGAGACAAAAAATATTTTTCGCTGGATAGGGCTTGTAAGGTTTATAGGCTCGTACAAGCGGTATTATAAGTCTTTTAAAGGCGCAATACGAATTTTTATCGGCGACCTTTTATATGCTTACAAAATAAATTTTAAAGTGAAAAAATAATGAAAAGAAAAATATTATCGGTATGCACAGGCTTTTTGACTGCGCTTTGCATAATAAGTGGCAGTATTGCTCTGCCAATACTTATAAGACCCTTTTATTATGCGCACATAACGCCCTTAAAACTAGAGCTGATAAGCGGCAAAACCTATAGTCAGATAGTATCGGCATATAACGAAATGCTCGATTACTGTATGGGGCTTACGAATGAATTTTCTCTTGGCGAGTTTGCTTTCTCGGCCGAGGGAGCGGCGCACTTTAAAGACGTAAGAGTGCTTTTTATATTAGACCTTTTGGTGTTCTTTATAACGGCGCTTATTTTAATTGCAATATTTGTAACGCTTAAAATTAAAGGTAAGGGGTTATATAAATTTAAAGGGCGTTCACCCTTGTTTTTTGCGAGTCTTTTTGTTTTAGGACTTTTTGCCGCCATAGGAATTTTAGCATCGGTAGACTTTACTGCGGCATTTGAGGTTTTCCATAAAATATTCTTTGCGGGCAAAACAAACTGGACCTTTAATATTTATACCGACCCCATAATTCTGGTATTGCCCGAACAGTTTTTTAGCAACTGCGCAATTTTTATTCTTTTAAATTTAATAGTTTCCTGCGCAACGTTAATTATAATGGATTTAATAAAAAAGAACCCGAAGAAATAATCTTCGGGTTCTTGCTTTTTTATTACATTTAAAATATAAGCGCGGGGGCAACGTAAGACAAAATCATCATAATAAGTCCTGCGACAAATACGCCCGCCAAAATAAGCGGGAAGGCCGACTTAAAGCGCATATCCAAAAAGTTTGCAACTAAAGCTCCGGTCCAAGCACCTGTGCCGGGAAGCGGAATTGCAACGAATAAAAATAAGCCCCACTTTTTGTACTTTAACACCTTTGCGGTGTTTTTTTGTGCCTTTTTTTCTATTTTATCGACTAATTTTTTGAACATGGCCCTTTTCTTCAGCCAGTTTAAAATTTGTCTGATAAAAAGTAAAACTATAGGAATGGGGAGAATATTGCCCAAAACACAAATCGGAAAAGCCTTGTACCACTCAACCCCTAAAATTGCCGCCGCAACCAGACCGCCGCGCAGCTCTAAAATGGGGAGCAAGGATACAACAAAAACAACAAGCTCATCACTTAAAAATTCCTTTAAAAAGTTTGTAACGGTATCTGCCATATTTGTCCACCTTATTTAATATAATAGTACAAAAGCAAACCTACAACGGCTGCCAATACGGCACACAGAGCGCCTGTTAAAATTTTCAGACTTAAGAATTTGGGAAGCTCCGGCTCGGGTTCGTCGGGATCGTCAATATTAAAATTAGAATCGTCATAAATGCTTTTGGGTTGATCATCATTTGCGGTCGGTGTTATTGCCTGAGATTCGCTGATGGTTTTAAGTAAAGGCTTTAATTTAAGATCTATAATCGGGTCATCGTTTAAATCAAACGAGTTGGTCGATAAAGGCTTGAATTCGGGCATAACGTCGGGCATAGAGTCCTGCTGTGTCTGCTCGGAGTCTTCTTGCGTCTCTTCTTCCTCGCTGTCGGTTTGTGAGTTTTCATCATCGTCTTGGTTTTCAACTTCCGCCTCAGACTCGATTTCAACGTCAGATAAATCTTCACGTGTGTTTATAACACTAATATCACCTGCAAGAGCAGAGATATACTCAAACACCAGCTCTTTTAATACGCGTTTACGCAGTTCCTTTGAATCGCTTAAGAATATTATAACCTGCGGACCGCTTTCAATAAGACAGCCTGCAAGTACGCCTTGCGAGGTTACAAGCGGTAACGAATTGCCTGGCAGAGCAACGCTTTGGCTTTTTTCATCGGTAACGTTGTAGGCGGCTGCATCATAAGAGCATACATTTAGTCCGATAGCCTTAGAGGTAATGCGTAAAATTCCGTTCGGATTATAAATGTCACCAATGCAAATTATTAAGCGACTTCTTGATACCGCACGGGATAACTGCTCCAAATAGTCTTTTATGTTTTCAGATTTGCTTGTAAGCATTCTCATTACACAACGACTGCTAAGGCCAAACTCCATTTCAAAATCGGTGGGAGTGTTGTAATAAAGAATGTCGAGTTTTAAATCAACTGCCATAAATTTTCCTCCATATACTATATTGAGCCTTAATATGTTATTCTCGTGTTAGGGGTTTTCGGGTTGTGGCGACTCGGTAGAAGTAGTCGGAATACTTGTAGTGGCGCCTTGCGAATCGTCTGCGCCGCCTTGATCAACACTGGTGGTTGTGGTTTCAGACGTCGTTGTAACGGTCTGACTTGAATCGTCCGATGAGGTTGTAACTAAAGATGTGGTTTCGCTCGAAGTATCTGAAGTGTTGTCCTTGGACGTAGTAGTGTCGTTGCGCTTTGAAGTGGTAGTGTTACTTGTCGGACGCCTGCTGCTTGTTTGAGAGGACGAGCTTGATTCGTCAGATGAAGAAGAATCATCGCTTGAAGTGCCCAGGTCGGTCGAGGTACTATCAGAACCAGAGGGGTTCTTTGCGCTGTCTATTAAAGACGTGGTGTTTGGCATTGAAAGACCCTTTAACTCGTACCATATAGCTGGATATATCGGGTTGGGATTTACATCTGCCAGACGGGTGTCTACCGCAAAGTTTTCGTTGCTTCTGGTACGACGTGCCATAACAACAAGCTTGGCGCCCTTGAATTCGTTGGTGTCAACGCAAAGGGTGAGTAATTCATCTTGCTCTTTAACGTCAACCGGGGTTTTTAAAATGCTGCGAAGCTTTGCTTCCTCTACAAAGGCCATAAAATCGGCTTTATCGGCAAAGGCAGATTTTGCAAATTCAAATGCATAAGAGTTATCATCACCGGGGTCTGTGTTTATAATGAACACAGAGAAAATTTTATAGACGTTATCTCTGTAAAGCGTTTTGAATGAAATGGTCGGGTGGTTTTTGTAGTAGTCCAAACCGCGATAATTTTTAAGCTCGCTGAACATAGAGCCGTTAGAGAACGTATTACCGTAAAGGGTAATGTTCTGACTTATCTTTGTGGGCTCTATTATAACCGATGAGTCGGCAAAGATTGTACCGTATCTACTCTTATCTTTATAAATATTATGGTTGTAATAGAACTCGTTATTATCGGTCAGCATAACCGGATAGTCAATAGGCGAGTTGTTTATTCTCAGCCAACCGATAGTATCGTCGTTTATTTGTCTTAAGAAATTAAACGAATTAAAGACAGAGTCTGTTTTACCGGTGTCTATACAAACTGTATTCCATTCCTCACGGATAGAATTTAATATCTTGGTGTTTTTAGAATCCTGAGCGTGAGAAACGGCAATAATGCAACTTGCTACAATAAAGATCAGTATAAGAACCAGCGATAAAACCTTGAGTGTATTTTTCAGCGCGCTGTCTCGGTCGTTTGGAAATACAAACGATACAAAATTCGAGAAGAAGCCTTTTTGCTTGCGTTTAGTACCCTTTGGTACAGACGAGTGTGTACTGAATTCAATATTGAGCGGTATAGAAGAGGGGGATATAACGGTTTTAATGTTGTTGGGATTGTAGGAGTCCTCTTCGGCATCATCGTCAACAAGGAATCTGTTCATATCGTATTTGGGCTCTAAAACAGGAGTGCCATCGTTTTCGGACTCCGGCTCTTCTTCGTCTAAAAGGAAGTTGTTCTCGGTGTGTGAAATGAGAGATTCTGTATCATCAGCGCCGAAATCATCATCGTAACTATCATAAATGTGGCTCGATAACAAGCGAGTGATTTCTTCATCCGACAACGCATCAGAAGCGTTAATTTGTGTGGGAGTAAAGCTTTTGTTTTCATTTTTTAAGGATGGGTTCTTTTGAAGTACTTTTATGTGTGACAAATCGTGTATGTCAAAACCGTCCTTTAAAACACCGTCTGCAGATGCAACTAAATAACGGCGAACAAGGTCTAAGGCGGTATTGCAGCTTAAAATTCTGAGCTGCTCACGGTCGGTAATTCCGGCCGGATTTAAAAGACGAACCCAACCGTTGTTTTTATCGGCCACGGCAATATAAATAGTTCCGACATCTTTGTTTTCGCATTTATCGGGGCCGGTTACGCCTGTTATACCAACGCCTATGTCAGCGTCACTCATTTCTCTTGCGTTTTTGGCCATTAAGATTGCGGTTTGCTCACTTATGGCGCCGTAGCGCTCTATTGTATCGGACGGAACTCCCAAAGCATCGATTTTAATGCGGTTGGAATAGGCCGATATACCAAATTCGAAGATCTTGCTGGAACCGGCAACGTCGGTGAGCCTTTGTGAAAGCATACCTGCAGTGCACGATTCGGCAGTTGCTATTTTTTTGTTTTCTTTAATAAGACGGTCTACGACTATTTTTGCGAGGTCGGTGTACTCTGAGCTGCAAACGTAATCGAAAAACATATTTTTAATTCTTGTTACAATTTTGTCTGCTGCAGAGTCGGCAGTAGATTGTTTAGAAGCGCGTACACGCAGGTTAATTATTGTGCAGCCGCCTTTTTGAACGGTGGTTATGTGGTTGCTTTGTGTTTCAAAGGTAGCCTTGAGTCTTTTAAGTACAGCATCTTCATCTGTACCGAAAAGACAGATTTTGCGCTCTGCACACGCGGTGTTTCTGAGTGGCTCAATATGAGGAACAACGTATTTTGTAAACATCTGCTCAAGCTCGTGCGTGTTGCCGGGTAAAACAAGTATTTTGTGGTTAATAACGTCTATACATGTGCCGCGTACAAGGCCTATTTCATTAGGGAAGATGGTAGAATTCTTGGGGAATTTTGCCAAAGAAGCATACGCATTAAAAAAGCGATCCTCTGAAGTTTCGGCTTGCTTTTGTATCATACGCTCGATTTTTGGATGATGTACCAAAGGAATACTAAGCGCTTTTGCGACAATTTCCCGTGATGTACCGGCGTTCAGGTTTGAAAAACCGCCTATAATAACAATAAGTTGCGAACGGCGCATAGCTGTGTTGAAGATTGGCATAAATTGGTTCATATCAGATGCAATAATAGTTTGCATATCAACGTTAAAGCCCATGCCGTTTATGTGGTCATAGATATGAAAAACAGCACTTAAATCAGCTTTGCCGTATAAATATTCGTCGCCAATTGTTATAATTTCGCAATTCATAGTTTATCTCCAGTCGTGAAGGGATTTTAATTACTCTACGTAAGAGAATTCGGTGTTTTCTACTGCTCTGCTTATAAGAGCATCTATATCAAGAGCTTTTTCCGCCTCTATGCACTGTAAAACGGTGGGGCGTGTTTTGGGATGCTTTGGAGTAAATACAGTGCAGCAGTCTTCGTAGGGCTGAATAGAAATGTCAAAAGCATCTATTTTTTTGGATATTTTTATTATTTCTTCCTTATCCATACCAATTGCGGGTCGCAGCACCGGCATGGTGCAAACCTCATCGGTTACGGCAAGAGCGGGAAGGGTCTGGCTTGCAACCTGACCTAAGCTTTCTCCCGTAATCAGCGCAAGACAACCGCTGTTTTCTGCCAATATGCAGGAAATTCGCATCATCATTCTGCGCATTATAAGTGTAAAGAATTCCTCGGGGCAATTTTTTGCAATTTGCTCCTGAATTTCGGTAAAGGGAACAACGCCGAGTCTTATCGGACCGCTGTAGGCCGAAACCTTTTCCAATAACTCGCGTACTTTTTGCTCTGCGCGGGGACTTGTGTATGGCGGGCTTGCAAAATGTATAGCCGATAAAGCAACGCCGCGCTTTGCCATCATATAAGCGGCAACGGGGGAGTCAATTCCGCCTGAGATAAGTATTGCGGCCTTTCCTGCGGTGCCCACCGGCAGTCCGCCCGCACCACGTATCTGACCTGCTCTGACGTAGGCGGCAAAATCACGTATTTCTACCGTAACAACACACTCAGGATTATGAACGTCTACGCTTAAATGCTTATATTTCTTTAAAAGCTCGCCACCCATTAGTTTGGAAATTTCGGGCGAGGTAAGAGGAAAGCTTTTGTCTGAACGCTTGGCCTCAACCTTAAAGGTCTTAACGCCGCTTAATGCATCAGCTAAATAAGAGGGACCGCGTGATAAAATATCGTTTATATCCTTCTCACATACCAAAGCCTTGCTGAATGCGGCAATTCCGAAAATGTACTGCATTTGCTCGAGCGCTATGCTCATATCAAAATTATCGTCCATAGGCTCTATGGTTATGGTTGACTGAGCGCGCTTGACCGAAAAATTGCCGAACGGCTTTAGTTTGCGCTTAATGTTTTTTATCATAACCTCTTCAAAGGTCGAACGGTTAAGTCCCTTTAAAGCTAATTCTCCGTTTTTAATAAGTATGATTTCCTTGTTCATTACAGCTTCCTTACTTTATCTTTTTTTAAGTCTGCCGACAGCCTCTTTTAAGGCATCGCACAGTAAAAGAATGTCTTCCTCTTTGTTGTGTTTACAAAAGCTTATTCTGAGAGCACTGTCTATAATATCGGCGCTTTTGCCCATTGCTGCAAGTACGTAGCTGCCTTTACCCTTTGCGCAGGCGCTACCGCTGGATACAAAAATATTTTTGCTTTCCAAAAAATGCAAAAGTGTTTCTGATCTGAAGCCGTTTACCGAAATATTTAAAATATAAGGACAACAGTTTTCAGGCGAGTTTATACTTACAAATTCCAGTTCGCTAAGCTTTTCTACAGCAAAGGCGTGCAGCTGATTTAAATATTCCAGATTAGCGTTTATGTTGCCAATGCTTTGTACCGCACCCTTAAAGCCCGAAATTAGCGGTACCGATTCTGTGCCCGGACGCATATCTTTTTCCTGCCCGCCGCCGAAGGTTAGGGGTGGCAGGTGAAGATTTTTGTTTTTGTACAAAAAGCCAATGCCCTTCGGACCGTGTAATTTGTGTGCGCTGGCGGTTAAAAGGTCTACACCTAAAGAATTAACGTTAATTGGCATTTTGCCTACTGCTTGTACGGCATCGCAATGCAAAATGGCGCGCGGACATACGTTTTTCATTATGGCCTTTGCCTTACTTACGGGTAAAACAGAGCCTACCTCGTTATTTACAAGCATTAAGCTTACCAAAACAGTATCGGGCGTTATGGCACGGCTCAAAGCTTCTTCAGATATATTCCCATCACTATCAGGCTTTATGTATACTACCTCAAAGCCTTCAGCCTCTAAGCTTTTTACAGTATCGAGCACCGAGTGATGCTCTATTGCCGAGGTTACAATGCGCTTGCCTTGTTTTTTAAGTTTTTTTGCAGAGCATAAAATACTTATGTTGTTGGCCTCGGTTGCGCCGGAGGTGAAAAATATTTCCTGCGGCACGGCGCCTATTAGACTTGCGATTACCTTTCGTGAATCGTTCATCTCGTTTTCGGCGTACATACCCAAGGTGTGCAACGAGGACGGATTGCCCCAGTTGTTCAGCAAAACGTTGTTTATGTTTTCAATTGCTTTATCACACGGCTTGGTGGTGGCCGAATTGTCTAAATACACAATATTTTCCAAGTGTTTCACGCTCTCTGTAAACTACATTCGAAATTATTATACTATATAATCTAAATTAATACAATAATTTTCTTTAAAATAAATGCGGGAATATTGCGATAAATTTTTGGAAAAGAATATTATTGGTGATATTTTTATGAAAAAACGTGTTTTAATTCGAATAACAAGCTTTTATGTAGCCTTAATTTTGGTGGGCATTGGCACCTATGTAAGCGTAAAAACTGAATCTGAAAAATATAAACAGCAAATAAAATACTCGTATGAATCGGCGCTTGAAACTTTAAGCGTTAACATAGGCAACATAGAGGACGCCCTAAAAAAGAGTGTATATTCATCGGGTACGGGGCAGCTTGCATCACTCAGTGTATTGCTTTCTACCAAAGCGGCAGCGGCAAAATCTGCAATAGCAAGTCTTCCGGCAAATTCGGGAGAGTTGACCTCAATAAACAAATTTTTATCCCAGGTGGGCGAGTATTCGTTGCACCTGTCTAAAAAGGCGGCAGCGGGTGAGCAGATACAGTCTGAGGAGCGGGAAAATCTGTTAAAACTCAGTCAGACCGCGGGAAAAATTCATAGCGGAATTAACGATATTTATACAATTTATTCTTCCGGTGGAGCGTGGGATGAGCAGATAGATTCCCAAAATACCAGCAGCCAGTTTTACGATGACGTACAGCAAATAGAACACGCCCTTACCGATTACCCGACCTTAATCTATGACGGCCCGTTTTCCGATCATATATCTGACAAAAAATCCCGGCTTTTAGAGCAAAGTGAGTACGTAGAACCCGAATTTGCCAAGCAAATAGCCGCCGATGCTATAGGTAAAAATCCAAGTGATTTAGCAGATGGCAGCGATTCACAGGGTGAGATAGAAACCTACGGCTTTAACGAGGCAAACGATGGCTTTATTGCGGTAACCAAAAAGGGCGGATATTTAATATATATGCGCAGAGTTTTGCCCAAAGGCGACACTAATTTCAGCTTCGAGCAGGCCGAGAAAAAGGCCGAGGAGTTTTTGGAAAAAGTCGGCTACAAAAATATGCAAAGCAATTATTATTTTATAAACGAGGGTGTTTGCGTAATAAATTTTGCATTTGTAAACGGTTCGACCGTATGCTATACCGATCTTATAAAGGTTGGCGTTGATTTAAGTTCGGGAACAGTGGTCTTTTTTGATGCCAAGCAGTATATAAAAAATCATACCGACCGCAATATTTTAACTCCAAAATATTCACCCGAGCAGGCAAGAGAGGTTTTAAGCGAAAATTTATCGGTAAAATCGCAAAAGCTTGCCCTTATACCAACTGCATCTAAGGAGCAGGTACACTGCTTTGAGTTTACTTGTACAGGCTTTAATAACGACGAGGTTTTGGTGTATATTAACACGGCAACACTTAAAGAAGAGCAAATATTTATACTGCTTAAAACCGACGGCGGAATACTGACAAAATAATGCTTGACTTTTGCGGGTATTAGTGATAAAATTGTAAAGCCGCATATTAGGGGCTAATTTTAAGTTGCGCAAAAACGCACGCCTCATAGTAGCGAGATTGATTTATAAGGCAGGTGCCGGAAAATGTACGCAATCATTGAAACAGGCGGAAAGCAGTACCGTGTTCAGAGCGGTGATGTTATTTTCGTAGAAAAGCTTAACGTTGAAGAAAACGCAGAGGTTGTTTTTGACAAGGTTATAGCTGTGAGCAACGACAGAGGAACTTTAAAGGTAGGTAAGCCCTACGTTAAAGACGCTGCTGTTAAGGGTGTTGTTCTTAAAAACGGTAAATCCAAGAAGATCACCGTTTTCACTTACAAGCCTAAGAAGGGTAGCTCGCGCAAGTTGGGCCACAGACAGCCCTACACCAAAGTACAGATTAACGAAATCGTTTAATTTTTATGACTTTGGTAAGGTTTGTAGAAAACTCGGGTAAAATTACAGGGTTTTCAATGAGCGGGCACAGTTCTCGCTCTAACAGTGATTTTGAAGGCAAGCTGGTTTGCTCTGCAGTGTCGTCGGCGGCATATATGGCCGTTAACACACTTACCGAAATTGTTGGCGCATCGCTCAGTATTGAGCAAGACGATGCACTGCTTAACATAAAGGTACAAAGCAAATTAGAGGAGTGTCAGGTTACACTCAAGGGCTTTAAGCTTCATATCACACAACTTCAAAAACAGTACAAGAACAATATACAGATTATTACGGAGGTGTAGGTAATGTTAAAGATTAACATTCAGTTGTTTGCTCATAAAAAAGGTATGGGTTCGACCAAAAACGGCCGTGACAGTGAGTCCAAGCGTTTAGGCGTTAAGAGAGCTGACGGTCAGTTCGTTTTGGCTGGTAACATACTTGTTCGCCAAAGAGGCACACATATTCATGCCGGCAACAATGTAGGCCGTGGTTCTGACGATACATTGTTTGCACTTATCGACGGCAAGGTAAAGTTTGAAAGACTTGGCCGTGATCGCAAGCAGGTAAGCATTTACGCTGCTGAGTAATTAGCAAAATTATTCCCCGGCATGTATGTGCCGGGGATATTGTTTTTTAAGGGAGAACAAAATGTTTATAGATGTAGCAAAAATTCATCTAAAAGCGGGTAACGGCGGTAACGGCGCGGTTACTTTTCACAGAGAAAAATACGTTGCGTCCGGTGGACCCGACGGCGGCGACGGTGGAAAGGGCGGCGACATTGTTTTTGTTGTCGACGATAATTTATCGACCCTTGCCGATTTTAGATATAAAAGAAAATATATAGCCGAAAGCGGCTCGAACGGTTCGGGTTCACGCTGTACGGGTAAAAGTGCGCCCAACCTTGTAATAAGAGTGCCCAGAGGCACACTTGTTAAGGATTTGGAATCGGGCAGAATTATAGCCGATATTTCGTCTGATGAACCCACCGTAATAGCCAAAGGCGGCAAAGGCGGTTGGGGTAACACCCATTTTTCAACCTCCACACGTCAGGTTCCCCGTTTTGCAAAAATGGGTAATCCCGGTGAAGAATTAGACGTTATTTTGGAGCTTAAACTCCTTGCCGACGTAGGCTTAATAGGCTTCCCGAACGTTGGTAAGTCTACGCTTTTGTCGGTTGTGTCCAAGGCCCAACCTAAAATTGCAAATTATCATTTTACCACCCTTACACCTGTTTTGGGTGTTGTATCTATTGATGCAGACGCGTCCTTTGTTATGGCCGATATCCCCGGTCTTATTGAGGGTGCAAGCGAGGGCACGGGACTCGGTCACGAATTTTTACGTCACGTAGAGCGTTGCCGTATGTTCTTGCACGTTATTGACGTATCGGGTAGCGAGGGCAGAGATCCCAAGGATGATTTTGAAAAAATCAACCAAGAGCTTAAGGCCTTTGGCGAGGAACTGCTTGATCGTCCGCAGATAATTGTCGGTAACAAGTGCGATTTAACAGATGAGCAGACCGTAAACGAGTTAAAAGAATATTTTAACGGTTTGGGTTATGAGTTTTATCCTATAATGGCGCCTATTGCCGAGGGCACTAATGAGCTTATAAACAAGGTGTTTGAGCACCTTGCCTCTTTACCGCCCGTAAAACAGTACGAGCCCGACCCGATACCGCAGGAGGACTTTACCGACAACAAGCATACATTTGATATTAGGGTTATAGACGGCATTTACGTTGTAGATAATGCACCGTGGCTGCTTAACGTTTTAAACAGCGTAAATCCCGATGATTACGAGTCACTGCAGTATTTTCAGCGTGTGCTTATATCGAGCGGAATTATCAAGGCGCTAATTAAGGCGGGCGTGTCTGAGGGCGATACGGTAAGCGTTTACGACATAGATTTTGAATATAGAAACTAAAAAAGGAAATACTATTTTATGGTTTTAGATATTAAAAACCCCGCTATGTTAAGCGGCACAACCTTAGCGTTTGTGGGTGACTCGGTCTACGGCTTATACGTAAGGGAAAAGCTTTGTCAGATAGATCGTCCTTCCGGCGCATTACACTCTGAGTCGGTAAAATTTGTTAATGCTGCGGCGCAGGCTAAGGCGTATACAATTATAAAAGACCTTCTTAGTGAAAAGGAAAGCGACATTTTTAAAAGAGGTCGCAACGCCCACACCTCTACCACTCCAAAAAACTCCTCGAGTGCCGATTATCATACGGCCACGGGTCTTGAAGCGTTATTCGGCTTTTTGCATCTTGGCGGTCAGGATGAGCGGGCAAGGGAGCTTTTTGAAATAATCTGGCAGACTTCAAACGACGCTTAAGGGTAACGAGAGCCGAACCCATTGCGGTTTATCTCGCCGCCTTTTCCCGCCTTTCTTGCGTTTATTCTTGTAAGGCGACGGCCTTACTGCGAATTTCACGCTTCGCCTTTCGAAAAAAGGCGTACGAGATAAACTCTTCGACCTTAAAATCAAAGAATTTTTTAAAAGGGCGAAGACGAAGAACGCAGTAATACTGACGTATTACAAGTGATGAGGCAAGAAAAGGTGAAAAATTATTGATTTTAAGGCGTAACGGGTTCGACTC
>JAFSCI010000047.1 GCA_017436815.1 Clostridia bacterium | reverse complement strand
AACCCAATCACGTGACTGATATACAAGCGGAGCGCACTTAGCACGTCTGCCGCCAAAGATAATTGCAGAAATCGGCACGCCCTCGCCCTTGTCAAACTCATCAGAAATGCAGGGGCAGTTCTTTGCGGGTGCGGTAAATCTGGAGTTAGGATGAGCGCCGTATGTGGACTTATCGTTCTTATCGAACTTAGAAGCATCCCACTTGTTGCCCTTCCAGTCGTTTGCGTTTGTGGGTAAATCTTTATTAAGGCCTTCCCACCAAACTGTATTATCATCTAAATTGTGTAATACGTTGGTAAAGATTGTGCCCTTGCGTGTAGATGCAAGCGCATTATAGTTGGACTTAGCGTTTGTACCGGGAGCAACGCCAAAGAAGCCGTTTTCGGGGTTGATAGCATAAAGTCTGCCATCTTTACCTATGCGCATCCAGGCAATATCGTCACCAACTGTCCAAACCTTGTAGCCCTTTTTACGTAAATACTCGGGCGGAATGAGCATAGCAAGGTTGGTCTTACCGCAAGCAGACGGGAATGCAGCTGCAACGTATTTAACCTCGCCCTTGGGATTTTCGATACCTAAAATGAGCATATGCTCGGCCATCCAGCCTTCTTTCCAGCCCTGGTAAGAAGCTATACGAAGCGCAAAGCACTTTTTACCAAGTAAAACGTTACCGCCGTAACCGGAGTTAAACGAGATAATTGTGTTGTCTTCGGGGAACTGACAGATGTATCTGTTCTCGGGGTCAATATCACAACGAGAATGGAAGCATCTTACCCAGTCTTCGCTATCGCCTAAAACCTCTAAAACGTCCTTGCCTACTCTGGTCATAATAAGCATATTAAGAACAACGTAAACCGAATCGGTTACCTCAATACCAATCTTAGCAAGAGGAGAGCCTACAGGACCCATAGAATAAGGAATAACGTACATTGTCTTACCCTTGTAAGAACCGCGAGCAATGTTGTAAAGCTTTTTATACATAGCTTCAGGGTCATACCAGTTGTTAGTAGGACCTGCATCTTCCTTTACCTTAGAGCAAATAAATGTGCGGTCTTCTACACGAGCAACGTCGTTAGGGTTGGTTCTGTGTAAATAGCAATCAGGTAAAAGTTCCTGGTTAAGCTTTAAAAGTTCGCCTGTTTTTACAGCGATTTCTCTGAGCTGTTCTGTTTGCTCATCGCTGCCGTCAATCCAAACAACCTGGTCGGGATTAACTAATTCTTTAATTTCATCAAGCCATTTGATAACTGTTTTATTTGTGGTCATCTTACTTTCTCCTTTTAGCAATTTATCAAATTTATGCCTTGTATATTATATAACAAAAAAAAGCATAATTCAATAGATTTTACAAATTATTTTCAAATTGTTATTTTTTTATCAATAAAAGTTCTTTTTTTACGTCTTTTATAGGAAATCCTACAATATTGAAATAGTCGCCTTTGTACTTTTTTACAAGACTTTTGCCACCCGACTGAATTCCATATCCGCCGGCCTTATCAAAGCAGTCGCCGCTTTTGATGTACTCGTTTATCTGATTATCTGAAAGCTTTTTGAACCAAACCTCAGACACTACACTGAAGGTTTTTGATACGCCTTCATTTACAATGCAGCAGCCCGTAACGACTATGTGCTTATTACCCGATAACCGACTAAGCATATCATACGCCTCTGTACTATCGTGCGGCTTGCCTAAAATTTTATTGTTTAAAATTACGACGGTATCGCACCCTAAAACAATGTTATTTGGGTTTTGGCTTGCCACGTGCTCGGCCTTTTGCTTTGCCAGAACAACAGGAACCCGTTCTGCAAGGGTGTTTTGGTCTACTTTTTCTTCAATGTCAGCAGGTATGCAAACGAAATTATCGGTAATTTTGGAAATTAACTCTTTTCGTCTTGGGGACTGCGAAGCCAAAATAATATCGGGCGAAAATTTCAGTTTCTTAAAACAAAAAGCATACGGTTTTATAAACATAAATTGCTCCTTTTGTAATAAATGCTAATTTAAAACAAACACTACTATAGGTGATTAAAATGAAAACCTTGAAAACAGCCCTATTGATTTTTTTATCAATTTGCATTTGCGTGCTGCCAAGCTTTGCGCTTAGTAAAATAGGCTCACGCGGAGATGAGGTAACGCAAATTCAAACCAAGCTAAAACGCTGGGGCTACTACTTTGGTCAGATAGACGGTATATACGGCACCAAAACCCGAGATGCAGTAATGTATTTTCAGCAAAAAAACGGTCTTTTGGTTGACGGAATTGCGGGTAAAGACACCCTTAACGCTATGGGAATTCAAGGTAGTCAGAATAACTATTTTTCCTCTGACTACGAGCTGCTTGCCCGTCTTATTTCCGCTGAAGCCAGAGGCGAGCCGTACGAGGGTCAGGTAGCAGTTGGCGCTGTGGTGTTAAACCGAGTTGAGCACCCGTCGTTTCCCGATTCAATATCGGGCGTAATATACCAAAACGGCGCATTTTCCTGCCTTTATGACGGTCAGTTTGATAAGCCAATTGCCGACAGTGCATATTCTGCTGCAAGCGATGCTTTAAACGGCTTAGACCCAAGCGGCGGCGCCATTTATTATTTTAACCCTGCCACCGCAACAAACAAGTGGATATGGTCACGCCCTCTTATTAAGGTAATCGGCAAGCACAGATTTTGTTATTAACTTAAAGCCACGGAAGAGTTTTCCGTGGCTTACTTTTATTATACTTTTTCCAAACAAATTCTTACTACACTATGCTTTGGCACTGTAAAAGATAAATTATCGGGCACTGTAAATTCGCAATCTTTAATGTTGTAGGGTTCATCAAAGGTATTATAGTCGCGCACGTTTTCGCAGGTAACAATATCCGCTTTTACTGCCTTCCAATTCTCTTTCAGACACAAGTCTATTTCCTTTTCATCATACAAACTCTTGTTTACAATACTAACCGTCAGTTTGTTGCCGTCGTCACTTACAGTAGCAACGGTATCTAAATCAGAATCAATATCATCGGGCAAAACGTGGGTTAAATACTGATTTGTATGCTCTTTTAAAAGCTTCATAATATAAAACGTGGGAGTTTTGTAGAACTTTTCTCCATCGGTTTCAAACAAGCTTTGTAAAAGGTTAGAAAGTTGAGTTTCCATTGCAAACTCAACAATATCTGAATTTTTATAGAAAATATGGAAAGTAAGAGCCGCAAATATCGCGTCACGCATTGTTTGTTTTTGGTTTTGATTGTTATTAACAGTCGCTTCCGGATGCCATACTCCCCATTCGTCAAAACAAATTTTGGTATTTGATCCTTTAGGGGTATGCTCCTTTATTGTAATACGATGCAGGTCAATATCGTACTGATAACGTTCCAATAAATCAAGCAATGCATAGTATCCGTCATCAGTATACTCAGTTTCACCGCCGCAGAGCGCACCGCCCTGTTTTGCTCCGCCAAGATAATGATGTATTGATAACGCATTCGGAGCGATATCTCTTTGATTGCGGGTTATGTGGTCCAGCGCCTTGCCGGGCCAACCGGGCAAGCCGTGACGCATAGAAAGGCCAAGACCGATAAAATACAGTTTCTTCCTCCTGTCTTCTCTTAAAACGGTTTGGTATTTTAAATAATTCTGAGCATACGCAACCGGATTATTATAATCTATATGCCATACGTTTTCGTCGGTATTGCCTATTCCCCAAAACTTAACGTTATAAGGCTCTGAATGTCCGTTTTCGGCTCTTAAAGCGCCGTATTTTGTACTGGTAGGTCCGTTTACGTATTCGTACCAATCCAAAAACTCTTCGGGAGTACCTGTAGCTACGTTTACGGTGAGTATTGGGTCGGCACCGGTCAGCTCACAAAAGCGCATAAATTCATCGGTACCAAAATCCATTCGCCAAATCGGGTTTGCAGGATCTGCTATTGGGTGCATACGGTCTTGTCGGTCTTTGCCTATACCGTTTTTCCAATGATAATGGTCGGCGCAGCATCCACCGGGCCAGCGCATAGCGCCAACCGAAAGCTCACGGCAGCCGTCTATAACGTCTTTACGAATACCGTCGATATCTTCTTTTTTGCTGTCTTTGCCTACCCAAATGCCGTCATAAATGACCTTGCCAAAATACTCAAAAAACACAGAATGTATGTATTTTGATACAAAATAATCTTCTTTTTTTGTTGGAATTATATTGTATTTCATTTATAAAACCACCCTTGACGTTTTTGCCTAAATTATACCATTAAACAAAGAAACGACAAGTAACAATGTTGTCGTTTCTTAGCACCGTGTCGACATATTAAATTAGTCGTACATTCCAAGGTCGGTCATCTTGCGCAAAGCATCTACAACCAACTGTTTATCTTCCTTGTATGTAACGCCGTACCATTTATCTTCAGCAATAAGTACGTTTACTTTTTTAGTACCCTTCTTTATTAGTTCATCAACCATAAAGGGCAAATAGAACTCGGCTTTGGGTGTGTTTATATTATTCTTTAAGAAGTTTTCAAATCCGTTTTGCAAATGGCCAAAGAAGTCTGTGCCAAAGCCCCACATATTCATGGACACAACTGTATTTTTATCGAGCGGTATCCAGTTGCCGTTTTCGTCTTCGTACTTGCAGTCCATAATCTTTGTACGCTCAACAATATCTACAAGCTGATTATTGGCATCTATAGAACATACACCACGTGAAACGTGACCGTTTTCGGTTAAGGTGTTGCAAAGTCTGAAGCCCACCATACAGTATTCATCCTTGTTGGCAAGGCCCTTGTAAATTTGCGAAAACGCCTCTTTACCGTAATAATCATCGGCGTTTATTGCAGCAAAAGGAGTTTTAACAACGTCCTTACAGCACAAAATTGCGTGGCCTGTTCCCCAAGGTTTTGCACGCTCAGCAGGAGCAACAAAGCCGTTAGGCAAAGCATCAATCTCCTGGAAAACGTAATCTACGTCTATTGTTTTTTCAATTCTCTTTCCAACGAGCTCTCTGAAATCCTTTTCAATAGCATGCTTTATAACAAAAACCACCTTGTTAAAGCCTGCTTTTTTTGCATCGTAAACCGAAAAGTCTAAAATGGCCTCGCCGTTTTTACCAACCGGCTCTAGCTGTTTTAAGCCGCCAAAGCGACTGCCCATACCTGCTGCCATTATAACCAGTGTTGCATCGTGATTCATTGTAAAAACCTCTTTATTTATTTTTTAGTCGGCTCATTAAAGCCTTCTGTACTCTCTTTCATAAACAGTATTTTTACCGTCATGGCCATAAGCTTAATGTCCATAAGCAGAGAGTATTTTTCAATATAAATCAAGTCCATATTGAGTTTATCCTGAGGACTTGTGTTATATTTTCCGTAAATCTGAGCATAGCCGGTAAGTCCGCCTTTAACCCTATGGCGCAGAGCAAATTCGGGCAGCTCGTTTGTATACTCAATAACGTTTTCCACACGCTCAGGACGAGGACCTACCATAGAAATATCGCCCTTTAAAACGTTTAAAAGCTGCGGTATTTCATCAATTCTGAACGGACGTATGATTTTGCCTACGGGGGTTATTCTGTCGTCATTATCAGAAGCGCCTCTGACGCCGTCTTTGTCGGCATCGACTATCATAGAGCGGAATTTTAAAATATCGAACTCTTTATTGTCTTTGGTTATGCGCTTTTGCTTAAAGAACACCGGACCGCCGTCACAAAGCTTTATAGCTATTGCGGTGATAAGCATTATAGGACTAAATACTATAAGACCAACCAGCGCAATAACAATATCCATTGCACGCTTTGCCATAGCCTGCTCTATTGTAAGACCACGGTTACGACACATTAAAATAGGGGTATCGAAAACCTGGGTCTGATAGGAGTTATTCAGTATGATATCGTTACTGGACGGCAAAATATAAAGTCTTTTGCCCTTTTGGTAACACATACGGAGTATCTCGTTTTTCTTTGATTTATCGAAGTCACACAAAATTACTGCTTCGTATTTATCGAGCAGCATATTTATTTTGTCCATATCGGTATTATCTACCGAAACACCGCGCTCTATTGAGTAACGCTCGGGGATTTTAGACATCTTCTTTATAAGCTCAAAGCCTGCTTTATCTCCTGAGAAAAGCGCTATCATCTTTCTGGCGCTGTAGAGTCTGAAATAGATGGTGTTTGCACAAGACGAACCTATAAACACCATTACAATTTGCTCGACCATACCAATTAAAATAGGAAAAATCGGCATAATCTGACGAGCGATAAGACAGAAAACCATATACATAACGAAGTTTGTAAAAACCACCGCTAAGGTAAGGCTGTATATAAGCTCGTGCAGTCTTGACACACCCACTTTAAAGCCACCGTAAAGACTTATAAAGGTTAGAAAAATTATCAAAAAGGCAAATATAACAAGATAGTTACCGTTTTTGCTGAAAAGAGCCTCGGTGTAGTGGGTCTTCCACGTGTTTATAAACAAAAAGGTGACCGACAGTACTATGAAAATTTTTGTTATAAGCAGTATGGACTTGCGGAATTTTATTGCAATATTCATTTTAAAGTCCTTTT
>JAFSCI010000046.1 GCA_017436815.1 Clostridia bacterium | reverse complement strand
TTGGTATCGGTTGCGGTGTCATTACTGCGGTAATACGTAAATTCGGAGCTTTGCCTGAGGGTGTATCGTTCGCGATTATTTTAATGAACATTTTAGTTCCCCACATAAATACTTTAACAATGCCAAAACCGTTTGGCTTTAATAAGGGGGATAAATAATGGATATTAAAGCTATTTTAAAACCCGCAATTATACTTTGCATAATTTGTGCAATTATTACGGCGGCTTTGTCGGTAACAAACGCCGTAACTAAAGATAAAATCGCTCAGCTCGAATATGAGGCAGAGCAAGCCACTGCACGACAGATAATTGATGCAGATGAGCTTACATCCTTAAAACATACGGTTGATGGTAAAGAATACACATATTATAAAGCACAAAGCTCGGGCGAGACTGAGGGCTACGTGTTTAAAACCTCGGCAAAGGGCTATAACGGCGAAGTAACCGTTATGACCGGTATAGATACCGAAGGAAAAATAATTTTGGTTAAGGTTTTGTCCGCCGCAGATGAAACTCCCGGTCTTGGTCAGAACATAACCAAAGAATCGTTTACAAATGCTTTTACAGGTTTAACAGGTACGGTTGGCGTTACCGATGACGGCAGCGCAGATAACACCATAGATGCCGTAACGGGCGCTACATATTCGTCTAAGGCGGTTACAAATTCCGTAAACCTGGCAGTTAAAATTTTTAATGAAATTAAGGAGGGATAAGGTATGTCTAAACTAAAGGTATTTACTAACGGTATCGTTAAAGAAAACCCCGTTTTACGCTTGGTTTTAGGAACATGCCCGACCCTTGCTGTAACCACAGCTGCAATAAACGGAATTGGTATGGGCGTTGCGGCAACCGTTGTTTTGGTATGCTCTAATATTGCAATTTCACTGCTTAGAAATATTATTCCCAATCGTGTAAGAATTCCTGCTTTTATTACAATTATTGCCGGATTCGTAACGGTTGTGCAAATGCTTGTAAAGGCATTTTTACCCGCCATTGATAAAGCTCTTGGTATTTATTTACCGCTTATAGTTGTTAACTGTATTATTTTGGCGCGTGCCGAAATGTTCGCTTGTAAAAATCCCGTAATTCCAAGCATACTTGACGGACTAGGAATGGGCATTGGTTTTACGGCAACGCTTGTGCTCATGGGCGCAATCAGAGAGCTTTTAGGCGCAGGCACAATATTCGGAATAACAGTTACTGCAGGTGCAATCGAGCCTATGCTGGTGTTTATTTTACCACCCGGTGGCTTCTTTGTATTCGGTCTGCTTGTAGCTTTGTCTAACGTTTTAGCCGAAAAAATGGGCAAAAAGCCCGTAACAACTCTGGGTTGCGCTAACTGTCCTTCAAGGTCGGCTTGTAAAGAGTGCAAGGAGGTAAGTGAAAATGAGTAATCTTTTAACCATCTTCCTTGCAGGCATACTTACCGAAAATATGATTCTTTCAAAATTTTTGGGTATATGTCCGTTCCTTGGAGTTTCCAAAAAGGTAAATACGGCATTTTCTATGAGCCTTGCGGTTATCGTAGTAATGCTTATTTCCACGCTTGTTACATATCCGATATATGCTTATATTCTTGTACCTGCGGGACGTGAATATTTGCAGACAATAGTATTTATTCTCATAATAGCAGCGCTTGTTCAGTTTATAGAAATGGCGCTAAAAAGATATATGCCGCCGCTTTATAATGCGCTGGGTATTTATCTGCCGCTTATTACTACCAACTGCGCAGTGCTTGGTATTACTCTTTTACATTTCACAAAAGAACTCAATTACTTAGAGGCAATATTTAATGCCTTAGGCGCAGGCGTTGGCTTTATGGTAGCTATGGTTTTATTTGCAGGCGTAAGACAAAGAATTGAGAGCGCCGATATTCCTAAGGTTTTACAGGGCCTTCCCATAACGTTAATATCGGCCGCCATAGTTGCATTGTCATTCTTAGGCTTTGCAGGCATAGTAGGGTAGGTGATAAGTTATGCAGATAGTTTTACCAATAATTATTGTTAGTGTTATAGGCATACTTTTGGGCGTAGGCTTATCATTCGCTTGTGTGTTAATGCATGTGCCTTCAAACAAAAAAATAAGAGACGTACGTGCAACCTTACCGGGCGCTAATTGCGGTGCTTGCGGATATTCGGGTTGTGACGGCTATGCAGAGGCAGTTGCTAACGGTGAGGCCGAGCCGAATAAATGTACTCCCGGTGGCGAGGCAACGGCAAAGGCATTATCTGAGCTTTTGGGAGTTAGCGTATCTACAGTACCCAAAACCGCCGTTGTAACCTGTGACGGTAGCTGTGATAAGGTTCAAAACGAGCATCTTTACAGTGGAATAAGCACCTGTAAAGCTGCCAGTATGATGTTTGGCGGACCAAGCTCGTGCAAGTTCGGTTGTATAGGACTTGGCGATTGTGTAAAGGTGTGTCCGTATAACTGTATTACGGTAGAAAACGGCGTTGCCGTTATTGACCGTTGCAAATGTGTAGGCTGCGGAATGTGTGCAAGTGTATGTCCTAAGGGCATAATCAGTTTGCATAATGCCGATTATCACCATATAGTAAAGTGCTCTAACACACAAAAGGGAGCAGTTGCTAAAAAGGCTTGCAGCACTGCTTGCATTGGTTGTACCAAGTGTGAAAAAGTCTGCGAGTTTGGCGCCGTTAAGGTAACCAATAACCTCGCTGTAATTGATGATGAAAAATGTACAGGTTGCGGCAAATGCGCCGAGGCTTGCCCAAGCAAGTGCATTAAGGTTTAATTTAAAAACTGCCCTTTCGGTTTTAAACCGATAGGGCAGTTTTCTTAATATTGTTAAGCTAAATATATTGATTTTGTTGACATCGTGTGCCGATTGCATTAAAATATTAAGTACAAACTAAAAACGGAGAAAAATATGGATAATATAGATTTAAAACTAATATCTTTACTGCAGAAGAATGCGCGTATGCCTCTAAAACAATTAGCACAGCAGGTGTTTTTATCATCACCCGCTACTGCTGCGAGAATTCAGAGACTTGAAAACGAAGGAATAATATCGGGCTACACCGCAAAAATAGATCACAAAAAAGCAGGGTATCCTATAATTGCTTTTATAAATTTAGATTTAGCTCCAACTCAAAAGCCCGAATTTTACCCGTTTGTATGTTCACATCCCAACGTTTTAGAATGCTGTTGTGTAACGGGCCATTACTCAATAATAATGAAGGTAGCATTTAAAACTACCGAGGAATTAGACGTATTTATAGGTAAATTACAGGCTTTCGGTAAAACTGAAACGCAAATAGCATTTTCTTCTCCGCAAGAATATAGATACGTTGATTTGGAGTCTTCGGAAAATCAAGAATAATTTTAAATTTTATTGTTGAAATTAAAAAAACAGTATGTTATAATCATTACAATAATTAAAATTTACTTTTAAGGAGTATTTTTATGAAAAAGTTATCCGCCATTTTACTTGTTTTTACTTTATTATTTGCTTTAGCAGTTCCTTCCTTTGCAGCAAACAGCTTCGTTGCTGATGATATCGCTGAGGTTACCGTTAAGGTTGAAGGTAACGGTACAGCCACTAAGGATAAGGAAGATAAAGTTTTCACTCTTACTGCAACACCTGCAGGTAACGAGGAATTCAAGGGCTGGACAATTACCGGTAAAGAAAATGTTGACTATATAATTGTTGAAGGCTCTGTTAACGACAAGGTAGTTAAAATCAAAATTGCAAATGACGTAACTGCTACTGCAGTGTTTACCGCTAACCAAGGCTCTGCCGGTGATTCGGACGGTGGAGATACTTCGCCTGAATCCGGTTACAACGTTGCTGCACTTATTGCACTTACAGTAGTATCTGCATTTGGAGTTGCACTTACCGTTAAAAAGGTTAAGGCTTAATAGTTTAAAAGCATAAAGAAATTTTTATTTATTCCTATCCGAATTCTGTATGTTTTTGGATAGGAATAATTTTTAGTAACAGGTGTTTAAATGAACGAAAAAAAAGTTTTGCAAATCGCACTAATTATTATATTTTCGGTAATATTTCTTATAGCGGCGGTGGCTTGTGTTGACCTCTTTATTTCGGGATGGTTTAATTCTGATAAATACAAGACCGAATCTGAGACTCCAAACCAGACCGTCTCAGACGTTGTATCGCAAGAAAATCTACCCGATAATCCAATAGATTTTGTTGCACTCACCCAGCAAAATCCCGATGCATACGCCTGGATAACCATACCCGGCACAAAGGTCGATTATCCCATTTTGCAGGCATATTTTGAAGATGATAATTTTTACCTGACTCACGATATAAACAAGCAAAAAAACCGTGCGGGAGCAATATATACCCAGCGCATAAATCAAAAGAACTTTGTTGACCCCAATACAGTAATTTACGGACATAATATGGCTAACGGCACAATGTTCAGAACATTGCATCAGTTTAAGAAAAAAGATTTCTTTGATGAAAACAGATATTTTTATATTTATACTCCGGGTAACAAATATACCTATGAAATATTTGCGGCATACAGATACGATAACAGACATATTTTAAACTCCTTCGATTTTTCTGACGAACAAGTATTTGAGGAGTATTTAAACAGCATTTCTTCTTACACTGTCGATGCAAATTTCCGCTCAGGCGTGCAGCTTGACAGAGATAGCAGAATTGTAACTTTATCTACCTGCTATGCAAACAGCAAAAAAGAGTACAGATATTTAGTTCAAGGGGTACTTATTGAACATGAAAAGACAAAATAATGTCGGTACCGATTATTATTACATTGTAAAAAACCGCAACAAAAATACCCGTACCATACGGTTAATTATGGTTGTTGTTGCCGTAATACTTGCTGTTTTTCTAACGGCCGTATCGGTGGTTTTTGTAATGTACCTAAACGGCAAAAAGGGAATGCTTAATAACGACGTTGTAATATCAACCCCACAAGAAGAAATTGAAGCCGACATTGATATTGAGGATGACGGTAAAACGGTTGTCTATAATAACAAAAAGTATGTTTTTAACGAGAACGTAACCACTGTTTTGTTTATGGGTATCGATAAAACTGACGTTGATAAAACCTCTGCCATTATAGGCAAAAACGGTCAGGCAGATGCTTTATATTTGGCAGTTATAGATACACAAAACGGCAAAACAAGCTTTTTGTCGGTTTCTCGTGATACCATTACAGACGTAAGCCTTTATTCGCAAACGGGCAATTACGTCGGCGTTAAAAAACTGCCGATTTGTGCGGCATTCGCTTACGGTGACGGAAAAGCCACGAGCTGCGAAAACACCGCAACTGCGCTTTCTCGCCTTTTATACGGCATGCCCATTAACCGCTACGTAACCTTTGATATGAACTCGGTTTCAACCCTTACAAATTACGTTGGCGGGGTAGAAGTGCCGGAATATAATTCCTCTTTTACTGAGCAAACGGGTAATAAAATAACCATTCGCGGAAAGGCTGCTTTAAAATACGTTCGCTACCGTGATAAAAAAGTATTCGGTTCTAACAACAGCCGTATAGAACGTCAGCGTTATTTTTTAAAGTCTTTAGGCAATAAAATTTTAACATCAACCAAAAAAGATATAGGCTATCCGCTTAAGATTTTTAATGTTTTAAAGACTGATATGGTAACCTCTTTAAGCGCACCTGACGTTACATTTTTAGCAAGCGTTATTGTAAAGAGTAACGATGAGCCCGATTTTGTATCAATTGAAGGCCGGATGGTTGAAGGCGCAGAGTACGACGAATTTTACGTAGACCACACAAAACTGTACGAACAGGTTCTGGAACTCTTTTATATGGAGCAATAAGGTGATAATATGAAAAAACATTGCCCATGGTGCGGCAAAAAGACAATAAACCCTTTTGTAGTGCTTCGATACACATTAGAAATTCGCTATAGAAGACGCTATGTTAATAGTTTTGAAGTATACACCAGATGTCGTGTGTGTAAAAAAGCTATAACATATATTAATCGTAAAAATTCAGATGCGATAAAATATTACAGCCATATATTTTGGATTTTGCTCATCGGAGTTACCTTGCTTTTGTTTTTATCGGCTAAATATAATTTTCTGGTTCCGTATACTGCTGTATTAGCTGTAATACTTGTTGTTTATAGGCTCATTGAAAGTGTTATACTGTTTTACTCGGGCGGATTAGCGAGATTTTTCCCCGATAGCATAACAACAGAGTTTGTTGATGCCGACGCTACTATTAAATTAACAAGCTTAAAGGCGTACATACATAACCTTGACGTTTATATGTTAAAGTTTAAAAATCCAATAAAAAACGTCAAAATAAAGGAAGCGTTTGATGACTCGCTTATACCGGTTGTGTTTTATAAAAACAACAAAAAAACGGCCAATGCATCTATCGGTATTCTGCAAAACAATGAACTCGTAAAGCAGGCTTTAAAAGATAATTTAGAGTTTTACGTTCTCAGTGGCGACAGGGAAATCGCACAGGGCAAAGTGCTCAAATGGAACGTAATTGAAGAAAATGAAATATAGATAAAAAAACACTTGCATTTTTGTAAGTGTTGTGGTAAAATACTTTAGCATTTGATTTTACCCGAGCCTTACGGGTGGGTTTAATGCCGTAAAACGACATTGAAGCGGATGGTCCTCTGCGCTTTTGACGCACGAACGTCTGATGTTTTTAAGGAGGAAAATCAATGGATATCATTAAGGAACTTACTGCCGGTATGATTAAGGAAAATGTTCCTGTAATCAAAATTGGTAGTACCGTTCGTGTTCACGTTAAGATTCGTGAAGGCGAAAGAGAAAGAATTCAGGTATTTGAGGGAACTGTTATCGCAAAGAATAACAGCGGCATCGCCGAAACATTTACTGTTCGTCGTATTTCTTATGGCGTTGGCGTTGAGCGTGTTTTCCCGGTTCATTCACCTAATGTTGACAAGGTAGAACTCGTAAGAGAAGGCCGTGTACGCAGAGCAAAGCTTTACTATCTGCGTGATAGAGTCGGTAAGTCGGCAAAGGTTAAAGAGCAGATCTGATAAAAGCATGGGAGACACGGTGTGTCTCCCTTTTGCATTTTTTATTAAATCACTAAAAAGGAGTGTTGCAGAGTGGAAAACCGAGAAGAAAACATTGGTTACGATGCCGAAAAACAGTTTTCGCACCGTACAATCAAGCACGAGCTTTTTGAATGGTTAGAAATAATTTGCACCTCTATAGTTGCAGTTGTAATAATTTTTACACTTTTATTCAGAGTAATTACCATCAGCGGCGATTCTATGCTTAATACGTTAAGGAACGAAGATAAGGTAATTATAACTAATTTATTTTATACACCAAAGCAGTTTGACGTTGTTGTTATTTCCGAAAATGCGTTAAACTCATACGAGGGCGAGCAGATACACGACCGCCTTATTAAACGTGTTATAGCCACCGAAGGTCAGGTTGTTAATATCGATTTTAATAAGGGTAAGGTTTATGTAGACGGTGTTGAACTCAACGAACCCTATACAAAAACTCCTACTACCAGACCCGGTGACGTTAAATTCCCCGTAGTTGTTCCCGAAGGCCACGTGTTTGTTTTGGGCGATAACCGAAACGAATCGTTAGACAGTCGCTCAACAAGCGTTGGTAACGGCGGTATGGTCGATGTCAGATACATTTTAGGCAAGGCGGTTTTAAGAGTATACCCGTTTGATACATTTGGGGGACTAAAATAATGAGTGAAGAACAAAATATTCAGTGGTTCCCAGGGCACATGGCTAAAACAAGGCGCACTATAAAAGAGTCGCTTAACCTTGTAGATGCCGTGGCCGAGATTGTCGATGCCCGTGTTCCGCAAAGCAGCCGTAACCCCGAAATAAATTCGCTTATATCGGGTAAGCCACGCATTATTTTGCTGAATAAGTGCGATATGGCCGATGCCGTAGCAACTGCTAAATGGATAAATTATTATAAATCGCAAAACATAACTGCTTTAGCGGTGGATTGCCGTACAGGAAGCGGCCTTAAGGGTTTTAGAAGCGCTGTAATGAACTTGCTTGGCGAAAAATTAGAGCGCTACCGCCAAAAAGGAATGGTCGGTAAAACCTTAAAAATTATGGTTGTTGGTATTCCTAACGTTGGCAAGTCTTCGTTTATAAATAAAATGTGTGGCGCAAATCGCGCTAAGGCCGAGAACAGACCGGGTGTTACAAGGGGTAATCAGTGGTTTAAGATAGATAAGGATCTTGAACTTTTAGATACTCCGGGTATACTGTGGCCAAAGTTTGACGATAAAGCAGTCGGCGAAAAGCTTGCTTTTACAGGTGCGGTAAAAGATGCAGTGTTAGATACCGAGTTATTGGCCGTAAGACTGCTTGAAACCATAAGCGGTGATTATTTTGATTTAATCAAAAACCGCTATGGCGTAGAATATGATGAAGATTCTTACGAGCTTTTATGTGCTATAGGTAAACGCAGAGGAATGGTTCAAAGAGGTGGCGTTACCGACACCGAGCGTGCGGCAAATATGTTGCTTGAAGAATATCGCAACTGTAAAATAGGTCGAATTACACTTGAAAAACCGGAGGAAATTTAAATGCCCAATTTTGAATATGAAACTGCGGCAAAAAACAATGGATATATTTCGGTTTGCGGTGTAGATGAAGCGGGCAGAGGTCCGCTGGCTGGTCCCGTTTGTGCTGCAGCGGTAATTTTGCCGAGTGACGTTAACATACCCGAGCTTAACGATTCTAAAAAGCTTAGCGAGAAAAAACGCGAACAGCTTTTTGACGTTATTAAAAACAGCGCAATAAGCTACTGCATTGCGTACGCTAGTGTAGAGGAAATTGAAGAGCTTAATATTTTGGGCGCTACTTTTCTTGCTATGGAGCGTGCGGTAAACGGTCTGAGCATAAGTGCCGATTTTGCACTTATAGACGGTAATCAGACCCCCAAGGGTTTGCAGATACCTTCTCAGACAATAGTCAAGGGTGATGCTAAATCGTGCTCAATTTCGGCAGCGTCAATTTTAGCAAAGGTCAGCCGTGACCGATTAATGTTAGAGTACGATAACGAGTATCCGCAGTACAATTTTAAAAAGCATAAGGGCTACGGTACCAAGGAGCATACCGATGCAATAAAGCAGTATGGACCTTGTAAAATACACCGTATGTCATTTTTAAAAAATATATTATGAACACAAAAACAGTAGGCAACAAGGGTGAGGCAATAGTCTCGCAGTATTTAAGGGAAAAAGGCTATATTATATCGGCAACAAATTATCACAGCCGCTTTGGCGAGATAGATATTATTGCCGAAAATAACAGCGTAATTGCTTTTGTAGAGGTTAAAACCAGAAACAATAATGCATTGACATTACCTCGTGAGTGGGTTGACCTTAAAAAGCAACAAAAAATCAAGCTTACCGCATTGCAGTATTTAGCTCATAATTTCTGTGAGGGCTTGCAGGTGCGCTTCGATGTTGCCGAAATTATATATCAAAATAAGACCTGTAAAATCAACTATATTGAAAGCGCTTTTTCTGGCGTAGAATAGGGGAGACATTATGAATTATAACAGCACAAGAGATTCCAAGCTTTGTGTAACTGCCGCAGGAGCAATCGCAAAGGGCATTAGTAACGATGGCGGATTATTCGTGCCTGAGACTATACCGACACTGTCTGATGACGATTTTAATACACTTTGTTCATTAGATTATATTGGCAGAGCAAAGTTCGTTTTAAAGTATTTCTTGACCGATTTTACCGAGCAAGAAATCGATTATTGTGTGCGCGGCGCATATTCTGATAGCTTCGATAATAATCAGCCTGCACCGCTTAAATGTGTTGACGGCAAAAATATGAACTTGTTAGAGCTTTGGCACGGTCCTACCTGCGCCTTTAAAGATTTAGCATTACAGCTTTTGCCGTATTTGCTTGTAACATCGGCAAAAAAGGTTGCAAACGGCAAAGAAACCATTATTTTAGTTGCAACCTCGGGTGATACGGGCAAGGCCGCATTAGAGGGCTTTAAAGACGTAGAAAACACAAAAATAATCGTTTTCTATCCTCAAAACGGCGTAAGCAATATGCAAAAGCTGCAGATGGATACACAAGAAGGCGAAAACGTTTTCGTTTGCGGTATCAAGGGCAATTTTGACGATGCTCAGTCGGGCGTTAAAAAGATTTTCACAAATCCCGATATCTGCAAAAAGCTGGAAGAAAACGGAATGCAGTTCTCCAGCGCCAACTCTATTAACTGGGGCAGACTTGTTCCTCAGATTATTTACTATATATCCGCTTATTGCGATTTGGTAAATTCGAATAAAGTAACCGACGGATTTAACGTTGTTGTACCCACGGGCAACTTTGGTAACATTTTGGCAGCATACTACGCAAAGGCCATGGGCGTGCCGATAAAGAAGCTTATTTGCGCATCTAATGCAAACAACGTTCTTACCGATTTCTTAAAGACAGGCACGTATGACAGAAACCGTCAGTTCTTTACCACCATTTCTCCGTCTATGGATATTCTTATTTCCAGCAATCTTGAGCGTATGCTTTATGAATTAAGCGGCAGAGATGATGCAAAGGTAAAGGATTTGCAGGAAAAACTTGCTAAAGACGGCAAATATACCGTTGACAGTCAAATTTTAGAGAAAATTCAAGAAATTTTCTACGGCGGTTGCTGTGATGATGCACAAACTAAAGATACAATAAATCAGATATTTAAAGATTACGGTTATCTTTGTGATACTCACACTGCCGTTGCAGTTAAGGTTTATAAAGATTATGTAGATTCAACCGGTGATGACAGCTTAACGGTTATTGCATCTACCGCAAGTCCGTACAAGTTTGCGGCCGATGTTTTAGAGTCCTTAGGACAGGCTACAGCCGATAATGACTTTGAAACTTTGGAAAAGTTAATGCAGATATCGGGCGTTCAAATTCCCGCACCTATTGCTAACCTGAAGGGCAATACACCTCGCTTTAGCAATGTTTGTGAGAAGGAAAATTTAGATACAACTATTTTTGACTTTTTAAAAATTTAAAAATAAAAGCCCACGTTAAAGTGGGCTTTTAAGAAATTTACATTTCTTTTTTACTGAATGTGCAGCAGGCGGTTTCCTGAGCCTTCTCGGCACTGCCGAAGCCTACCTCTATACATTTAGCATCGCAGCGGTTGTCATTGGTGTGGTGCACACAGTTTACAACGTCGCACTTAATACCTTCAATGCATCCGCAAGAATTACAGTTATCCATATTGCTACATCCTTTCTGCCCGGATTTACGGGCTCAAAAACAGTATTCCCAAAAGCAAATAGATAATTACAAAAACAAAAGAGGATATTTATGGCATTATTTGCTATTTCAGATTTACATTTGTCCTTTTCTTGTGAAAAGCCGATGGATATTTTTCACGGTTGGGATAACTACACCGAGCGAATTAAAGCTAATTGGTGCAGAATTGTAAAGGAAGAGGACACGGTCGTTTTACCCGGTGATTTTTCTTGGGGGCTAAAGCTTGAAGAAACCTTAGATGATTTTAAGTTTTTAGATGCTCTGCCGGGCAAGAAACTTATTCTAAAGGGAAATCATGATTTGTGGTGGTCTACAAGAAAAAAGGTGGAAGACTTTTTTGCACAAAACAATATAACCACCATAAGTCTGGTTTTTAATAACAGCGTAAAGGTCGATGACTTTTATATATGCGGCACTCGCGGATGGTTTTTTGACGATACTGCGGGTAAGAAGGTTTTACTGCGTGAGGCGGGCAGACTGGATGCATCTATAAAATCGGCGCTCGATAATGGCGCTTCGCCCCATCAAATTTTAGTTTTTTTGCATTATCCGCCCGTATACGACGGCAAGGAGTGCGAAGAAATATGGAGCATTATAAAAAAATACGATGTAAAACGCGTTTTTTACGGACATATTCACGGCGCGTATAACAAGGCTGTTTCGGAGTATGAAGGGGTAAATTTAAAGCTGATTTCGTGCGATAGGTTAGAATTTACTCCTATTCAGATTAAAATTTAAAAAAATTTTCAAAAAAACACAAAAAATGGTAGAAATATTTTAATTTGTGTGTTATAGTACTATGAGATGAATTATGCGGAGGTATAATAATGAGTTTAAAATCATCCAAGAAAATCGACACAAACAGATACGAGCTTGAAATCACCATTGACGGTGAAAAGTTTGCTCAGGCTGTAGACAGCGTTATTCGCACACAGTCTAAGAAGATCAACATACCCGGCTTCAGAAAGGGTAAGGCTCCTATTTCGTTCATAAAGAAGTATTATGGCGAAGAAGCTTTTTATGAAGAAGCACTTAATTCCTTATACAACGATGCTTTAATTGAGGCTGCTGATGAAGCAAAAATTACCATCGTTGACGATAAAATTGATTTCGACCTTGTATCTATCGGTAAAGAGGGCGTAGAATTCAAGGTAGCTCTCACCACCACACCCGAAGTTAAAATCGGCGACTACAAGGGTTTAAAGGCAGAGCGTGTTATTGCAACCGTTACTGACGAAGAGGTTGACGCTGAAGTTGAGCGTATGGCCGACAGAAACGCACGTATGGAATCTGTAGAAGGCAGAGCAGCCGAAATGGGCGACATCGCTGTTATAGACTTTGAAGGCTTTGTTGATGGCGTTGCATTTGAAGGCGGTAAGGCAGAAGGCTATTCCTTAAGTCTTGGCGCAGGTCAGTTTATTCCCGGCTTTGAAGAGCAGGTTGCAGGCCACAATATTGGCGAAGAGTTCGACGTAAACGTAACCTTCCCCGAAGATTATCAGGCAGAAGAACTTAAAGGAAAGGCTGCAGTATTTAAAATTAAGCTTCACGAAATTAAACATCGCGAGCTTCCTGTTATCGATGACGAATTTGCAAAGGATGTAAGCGAATTTGACACATTAGATGCATTAAAGGAAGACATTAAGGCTAAGTCTTTAGAAAGAAAGAAGAACCTTAACGAAAACGACGTTGAAAATCAGATAATTGATGAGCTTATTGCTATTATGGAAGCAGAAATTCCTGCCGCTATGATAGAAAACAGAGTAAATCAGAACCTTCAGGACTTTGATTACCGTTTACAGTCCCAGGGTATGAACCTTGACACTTATATTAAATACACAGGCGCTGGCATTGATGCGTTAAAGGACAACTTCCGTCCTCAAGCAGAGCGTCAGGTGAAACTCAGACTCGCTTTAGAGAAGATTGTTGAGCTTGAAAACATTGAGCCCACAGCTGAAGAAATTGAAGAGCAGTTTACAAAGTATGCCGAAATGTACGGCGTAGAGGTGGACAAGGTTAAGGCTGTAATTCGTGTTCAGGACGTTAAGGCTGATCTTGCTACAGAAAAGGCTATTGCTTTCGTTAAAGACAATGCATCCGTAACTGACGTTGAAGCAAAGACCGAGAAAGCTGAGAAGAAGCCTGCAGCTAAAAAGACAACCACAAAGTCTACTGCAGCTAAGGCTGATGGCGAGAAGAAGACCGCTTCTAAGAGCACAACTGCTAAGAAGACAACCTCTACCACAACCAAGAAGACAACAACTTCTACAGCTAAAAAGACTACAACCGCTAAGAAAACAACAAGGACTGAAGAATAATTTGATTAGCGGAATAACTTTTTGTTCATAATAATAAATATGATTATGTTTAGCCGAAGCAGAGATAATCTTTGCTTCGGCAAAAAAATAACTTAAACACATTTGAATTTTTACGGAGGTGCACAAAAATGGATATGAATTTAGTACCCGTTGTTGTTGAACAAACAAGCAGAGGAGAGCGTTCGTTTGATATTTTCTCCAGACTTCTTAATGACAGAATTATAATGCTTTCTGACCAGGTGAATAATGCTACTGCAAGCTTAGTTATTGCTCAGATGCTTTATTTAGAGAGTCAGGACCCCACAAAAGATATTAACTTTTACATCAATTCTCCCGGTGGCTCTGTATCGGCAGGCATGGCTATTTACGATACCATGCAGTACATTAAGTGCGACGTAAGCACAATTTGTATGGGTATGGCTGCAAGTATGGGCGCATTCTTGCTTGCCGCAGGCACAAAGGGCAAACGTATAGCGCTTCCTAACAGCGAGATTATGATTCACCAACCCTTAGGCTCTGCCGAAGGTCAGGCAACCGATATTCTTATTCACGCTAAACACATCGAAAAGATCAAGGGCAACATAAATCAAATCTTGTCTGAAGCAACAGGTAAGCCCATTGAACAGATTATTAAGGATACCGAGCGTGACAACTTTATGTCGGCCCAGGAGGCTTTAGAATACGGACTTATAGACAAAGTAATTACTAAGAGGTAATATATGCAGGACAGAAACGACGAGCAAATTGTAAGATGTTCATTTTGCGGCAAAACGCAGGATGAAGTGTCTCGCTTGGTGGAAGGCCCCGGTGTATATATTTGCGACAGATGTATTGAATTTTGCAATTCCCTTATTTTCGATACCGACCCCGCAAGAAAAACAAACGGCAAAGCATCGGCTAAAAAAGATAACAAATCCGACTTTGTTCTGCCAACTCCCGCTGAAATAAAAGCAAAGCTCGATGAATACGTTATCGGCCAGGACGATGCAAAAAAGACCCTTGCAGTAGCAGTTTATAACCACTACAAGAGGATTTTTAAAAGCACCGATGACATAGAGCTTAACAAAAGTAACGTGTTGCTTTTAGGTCCTACCGGTGTTGGTAAAACTCTGCTTGCACAAACCCTTGCAAAAATATTAGACGTTCCTATAGCTATAACCGATGCTACCACTTTAACCGAAGCAGGTTACGTTGGCGAGGACGTTGAGAATATTTTGTTAAGACTTATTCAGGCGGCTGATTATGATATTGAAAAGGCTGAGCGTGGCATTATTTACGTAGACGAAATCGACAAAATTGCCCGCAAGAGCGAAAACACATCTATTACCCGTGATGTAAGTGGTGAGGGCGTTCAGCAAGCGCTCCTAAAAATTTTAGAGGGTGTTGTATCTAACGTTCCGCCGCAGGGTGGCAGAAAGCATCCGCAGCAAGAGTTTATACAAATAGATACCACAAATATTCTCTTTATTTGCGCCGGCGCATTCGACGGTTTGGAAAAAATCGTAGAGCGCAGAATAGGCGGCAGTACTTTAGGCTTTGGTTCTAAGGTTAAGTCTGCTGACGATATAAAAGCCGAAGTGGCTAATGAAGAAATTACCCACAAGGATCTTGTCAAGTTTGGATTAATTCCCGAGCTTGTTGGTAGACTTCCCGTTATAACGGCTTTGCAGGCCATGGATGAAGAAACCTTGGTTAAAATAATGAGCGAGCCTAAAAATGCTATAACCAAACAGTATAAGGCACTTTTTGCTATGGACGGTGTAGAGCTCGAGTTCGAGCCGGATGCTCTAAAGCAAATAGCAAAGCTCACCGTAGAGCGCAAAACGGGAGCCAGAGGCTTGCGTTCGATTATTGAGGGCGTTTTAAAGAACATTATGTTCGATATACCATCGGACAAAACTGTAACTAGAGTAGTTATTACAAAAGATACGGTTTTGGGTAAAAACGCAATTTTAGAACACAAAAAAGCGGTATAATTCAAACGACCAATGAATAACGATTGTTACTCATTGGTCGTTATTTTGTATAATTAACCAAGATGTGCCGGTTTAAGCATCATTAAGTATAGCACATTGTAAAAAAGTATATTTTTCGATAAAAAATTACCTGATAATCAGAAATTTTTATTGACACAGGGTTTATGGCAAGGTAAAATTATACATTATAGAACTAATAAAATTTCAAATGTTTTTGTAGGTGATTACGAAGGTGAAACTTCGAAATTATAAAAAAACAAAAGGAGAGTAAAAAATGAAAACGCAAATCAAAAAGGTCTTATCAGTCCTTATGTGCATTTGCTTACTGCTTAGTAGCGTAGCAGTAATGGCAAGTGCAGAGGAAACCACAACTGCAACCATTTCGTTTGCAGACACTGCACAGCGTACAGTATATACCACTGAACAACAAGTTTGGGTACAAAATGGTATTACTGTTACTAACGATAAGGGCGCATCTACTACTGCTGTAGGTAATTATTCTAACCCTGCTCGTTTTTACGCTAATTCAACCGTAACAATAGAATTCGCTACACCTATTATTCAGTTTGTGGTTGATACAAGTGGTTCTAAGTATGCCACTGCTTTGCAGAATTCAATTACCTCTGGCGCAACATTAACCGCAAACGGTAACGTTGTAACAGTTGTGCTTGATACTCCTGCAACATCATTTTCTTTTAAATGTTCCGGTCAGAACCGCGCTGCAACAATTACAGTTACTGCACAGGCAGCAACCGGCGGTGAAACAACCGATCCTGAAACACCTGTTGAGCCCGAAGAGCCCACAGTTAATTACGATGCATTAAATGCAGCTATTACTGAGGCTAACGGTCTTACAGAAGACACTTATACAACAGATAGCTGGGCAAATCTTGAGACAGCATTGGCCGATGCAACTGCAGCTTTAGAGTCTACAGACCAGACTGTAGTTGATGCAGCAACTACTGCACTCAATGCTGCTATCGATGCTCTTGTTGTATATGAAGAGCCCGAAGAACCCGTCGATCCTTCTCTTGTTCCCGCAACAAGTACTCTTACTTTTGACGACACAGCTAAGCGTACCGTAGGTACAACCGAACAACAGGTTTGGGTAGAAAACTATCTAACCGTTACAAACAATAAGGGTTCTTCGACAACTAATGTAAACACCGGTTACTTTAACCCTGTTCGTTTTTACAAAAACTCCGAGGTTGTTATAGAATACCCCGTTGCTATGACCAAGATCGAATTGGTAGCAAACTCTGCAACTTATGCTACCTATACTGCAAATTCTATCACATCGGGTGGTACAGTAACAACAAGTGGTAGTGTTGTAACTGTTGTTCTTGACACTCCTGCTACTTCCTTTACTTTCAATTGTACAGCAAACCAGCTTCGCTTTAATGCTATAACAGTTTATACAGCCGGCGCAGTAGAAGAACCTCCTTACGATCCTACAGGCAAGACATCTGCAGAAATCGTAGAAGCTGCACATGCACTCGCTGCAGGCAAGACAATTGAAAACGCAACAGTTACAGGTACAGTTACTGTAATCAACACCGCTTATAGCGAGCAATATGCTAATATAACCATTACACTTGCTGTTGAAGGTACAGACAAAACAATTATGTGCTATCGTTTAGTAGCTGACGCTAATAACGCTGAAAATATTAAAAACATCGTTATTGACGATATTCTTACCGTTACAGGTAATATCGAAGTTTACAACGGTACTCCTCAGTTTGCAGAAGATTCTGTACTTACAGCTTATGAAAGCGGTGGTACAGTAATCGTTGTTCCTGAAGATCCTAAAGAAATCGTTGATGCGGCTTATGCTCTCACAGCAGGCACAACACTTCCTTATGAAGCAACACTTACAGGTACAATTACCGAAATTGGTACTGCTTACAGCGAGCAGTATGGTAACGTAACTCTTACAATCGCAGTTGAAGGTAAAGAAGACAAGCCCATCATTTGCTATCGCTTAAAGGCAGCGGATGGTCATGATGCTTCCTCCTTCAGAATCGGCGACGTAATTTCCGTTACAGGTTATATTAAGAACTACAATGGTACAATTGAATTTGACCAAGGTTGCTTAGGCGCAATGGTTACAGCACATACACACAACTTTGTTGCCGGCGCAGTAACCGCTCCTACCTGCACAACCGCAGGTTACACAACCTACACTTGCTCTATCTGCGGCGATACAAAAACCGATGATGCAGTTGCAGCATTAGGCCATACCGCAGGTGCTGATGCAGACTGCGAAAACGCTCAGGTTTGTGCAGTATGCGGCGAAGAACTTAACGGCGCAATAGGCCACGACTACGAGAGCGCAGTAACAGTTGTACCTACTACAACAACAAAGGGTGAAAAGACCTTTACTTGCGCAAACTGTGGTGATACATACACCGAAGAGATGGACGTATTACCTCAGGCAATAGTAGAAAACCTTGGCGCAACCACAACAACAATAGATAGCTACTATATCTACAATTTACAGACAAGTAGCCTTACTACAGCAAGCGGCGGCTTCAATATGCAGATGACAATGGACTTCACTGCTCCGGAAGCTGACGAAAACGGTGAATACGGTTATTATGAAGACCACTACACCGACTTCTTTATTGAGATGAACGGCTTATCTGCAGATAAGGTGAGCGCAAACGGTTGCTACTTAGCAGGCTACTACGAGAGCTTCGGCGCTTGGGTAGTAATTCCTCTTGATGGATTTGAAATTGAGGATGGCTTTGCATATCCCGTTATTTCCATTGCAGGTTTCAATTTTACATATGAAACTATTTGTACAGACGTTAAGAATTTCAAGTGCGGTATCTATCTGTCTGATGAGTTCTTAGCAGCTAACCCGAACGTAGAGGTTACATTAAACCTCGGTTTAACAGAAGAGCCTGTTACAGACATTACAGTAGAAGCACCTTTCTACACCGTAGATAATTACA
Source organism: Clostridia bacterium (assembly GCA_017436815.1). Lineage (GTDB taxonomy): Bacteria > Bacillota > Clostridia > Oscillospirales > Acutalibacteraceae > RGIG3013. Next base: position 453 of record JAFSCI010000046.1, on the reverse strand, counting down.
CTTACGATGAAGAAGATCTTTCTACACCTGTAGTAGCTGAAGTTAACGGAATTAAGTTCTATGACTTACAGCAGGCTGTTGACTATGCTAAGGAAGGCGCAACAGTAGAATTAGTTGCTGACGTTGAGTTAGATGCAACAGTAGTTATTTCTAACGACATCGTTCTTGATCTTGGCGGTTACACAGTATCTGCAAAAGACGGAGCAACATTTGTTCCTATGTTCCGCGTATTAGCAGACGTAACAGTTACTAATGGTACAATTGATGGCCGCGCAGCAGGCGCTTACGCATTTATCGTAGGCAGCAGCTCTGCAGAAGGTACTTTAACAATTGTAGACGGCACCTTCTACGGTGATACATCTGCAGTATCTGTAACATAGGGTACCCTTAATATTGAGGGCGGCTTCTTTGAAGCAACAGAGTACAACGGCGACCACAGATACACAATTAACT
>JAFSCI010000045.1 GCA_017436815.1 Clostridia bacterium | reverse complement strand
ACCCTCATGCTCTTTAAGCCAAGCAGCATAAGCCTGACCCTCACGCTTGGTTTCTACGGCACCATAGCGTGTAAGCTCCATTGGAGCCATTATGTAATTGTAGCCTGCATCGGTTACAGCCTTAGATACTTCTTCCCTTGCCGATTCAATAAGTGTTTCGGGGAAAAAGCCACGGTTTCCAAAATAAAGTGCGAAAGTTTGTTTCTTCATTTTAAGGTCTCCTTTTTATATAAAATTTTTAAATATAATGACCTAAGATAAGTATATTATTTATATAAAAATAATTATAGACAAATTAATCTCAAATATGGTATAATTGTGTCAAAAGGAGGAATGATTATGGGTGTTTCAATTAACATAGACAATTTGGGCGAAATACTTGAGTCATTTTATAATTTAACACACATAAGAATAGTCTTATTTGATAAAGATTACAACGAGCTTATGTCATATCCGTCTTACGACTGCGGCTTTTGCAGACTGTTAAAAAGCAACCCCAAAACCGCTCTTTGCTGTAAGAACAGCGATTTAACCTCTTTTGAAAAATGCAAAAAGCGCGACAGTCTTGTAATTTATAAATGCCACGCAGGTTTAATAGAGGCTACTGCGCCGCTTAAATACGAAGGACATATTATAGGCTATGCTATGTTCGGACAAATCTGTCCGTCACCGAGCCGCAACACCTTTTTAGATAATATAGATACCCTTTGCAACACTTATGAACTTAACTTACAGGACGTTATGAGTGAAGCCAGAACCGTAAGAACTAAAAGCGATAATCAAATTATTGCAGCGTCTAAAATTCTGGAAATCTGCGCCTGCTACATAATTATGAAGGACCTTATATCTCCTAAAAAAGATGTTATGCTAGAAAAACTGGAAAAATATATAGACCAGAACATAGAACGGACCTTAACCGCCGATGAGCTTAGCGCACATCTGCACATCAGTCGCTCTACTTTATACCGATATTTTGATTTCGGCAGTAAAAACAGTATATCCGACTACATTAGAACAAAGCGTCTTGTAAAGGCCTGCGAGCTTTTAAAAAATACTGATATCCCCGTTTTACAAATTGTATCTAAGGTCGGCTTTTGCGATTACAACTACTTTTCAAAGGTGTTTAAAAAGCACTATCGACTCTCCCCCGGCGCTTACCGAAAAAAATACCGAAATAATTTTTAAAAACAGTTGTATTATATTAAACGTTATGTTAATATTTTTAAAACAACCACTTCAAGAGGTGCATTATGTATAAAGTAACTCCTGTTAACGAAAACTTCAAACATATGCTTCACGGCGCAGACTATAATCCGGACCAATGGTTAGATACTCCCGAAATAATCGATGAAGATATGCGTCTTTTTAAGCTTGCCAATTGTAACGGAATGTCGGTAGGTATTTTCTCTTGGGCCACCTTAGAGCCGGAAGAAGACAAATATGATTTTTCGTTTTTAGATAATATTTTAGATAAAGTTGCGGCTGCAGGCGGCAAAATAATACTCGCTACACCCAGTGGCGCAAGACCCAAATGGATGAGTGATAAATACAAGGAGGTTTTGCGCGTTGCAAATGACGGCACACGCAATTTCTTCGGTGTCAGACATAATCACTGCTACACCTCCCCTGTTTACAGAGAAAAAATCACAAAAATCAACCGCCTTTTAGCCGAGCGCTATAAAGACCACCCCGCTCTTTATGCCTGGCATATTTCTAACGAGTTTGGCGGTGAATGTTATTGTGATTTATGTCTGGGAGCATTCAAAAATTGGCTTAAAGAAAAATATTCCAACGATATAAACAAGCTTAATTTCCAATGGTGGACAAAATTCTGGAGTCACACGTATTCTTCGTTCGACCAAATAGAATTCCCCTCTCCCAAGGGCGAAACACAGGTACACGGGCTTAATCTTGATTTTAAACGCTTTGTAACCCACCAGACCACCGACTTTATAAAGGCAGAATGTGAGCCGTTAAGAGAAATAACCCCCAATATTCCCATAACAACAAACCTGATGTGGCCGTTTTTTGACCTTAACTACCACGAGCTTAAAAAGAGTTTAGATTTTATATCGTTCGACAACTACCCAATGTGGCACGCACCGCAAGGTGATTTACACGAGGCCTCTTTTACAGCCTTAGCGCACGACTGGTACCGTTCTTTAATGCATAAACCCTTTCTGATGATGGAAAGCACACCGAGTCTTGTTAACTGGAAACCTATAAACAAATTAAAAAAGCCCGGCGTGAATATTTTATCTTCTCTCCAGGCCGTAGCACACGGCTCTGACTCTGTACAATACTTTCAGTGGCGCAAGAGTCGAGGTAGTTCCGAGAAACTTCACGGTGCCGTGGTAGACCATTGCGGGCACGAAAACACAAGAGTATTCAAAGAAGTATCAGAGCTTGGCGCAATTCTAAAAAAACTTGATGACGTTGTAGGAAGCTACACAAAGACAGAAGCAGCTATACTTTTCGATTATGAAAATCTTTGGGCTTTAAACGATGCACAAGGCTATAACAGATACGATAAAAAGCTAATTGAAACCGTTCATAAGTTTTATCAACCGTTCTGGAAGCGTGGTATTAACACCGAAATAATCGGCTACGACGACGATTTTTCGAAATACTCCGTAATAATAGCCCCTATGCTGTATATGGTAAACGATAAGCTTATAGATAAATTTGATGCATACGTTAAAAATGGCGGCACACTTGTTGCCACATATATGTTGGGCACAGTAAATGAAAATGATTTATGCTACCTTGGCGGTTGGCCCGGTGGCAAACTAAAAGAAATTTTTGGAATTTGGAATGAAGAGATTGATTCTTTGTACCCACAAGAATCTAACGGAATGCGCGCAAAATCCGGCAAAGAATACAAGGTTGTAGATTATTGCGAGCTTATACACGCAAATTCTGCCGAAGTGCTTGCTACATATACGGACGATTTTTATAAGGGTATGCCTGCCGTTTGCGTTAATAATTACGGCAAGGGCAAAGCATATTACATAGCTTGCCGCGATACAGGTGAATTTACCGATGCTCTTATAGGCTATCTTGCAGAACAAAACAATCTGGCAAAAGCAATAAATATAGATTTACCTGCCGGCACTACAGCACAATCACGCGAAAACGGAAAAGATAAATTTATATTCCTGCAAAATTATAACGATTTTGATGTAGAGATATCGCTTGATAAAACGTATTACGAGCTTATAAACGGCAACACACTAAGCGGTAAAGTTACACTTAATGCATACTCTGTGCTTATTTTAAAAACCGACTGCTGATATTAATTAAACAAAAAATGCACACTCAATTGAGTGTGCATTTTTTTATTTTATAAGATTACCTTATTCTTACTATCTGTGCTAATTTTAAGCAATGGGAACTAAAGTCTCATTTGTAATCTTAGCGTGTGCAGAATGTAGATACTGATCTACGTATGTGCCTGCAGGATAGTAAATTGTTGCGCTCGACTCATAAGTTAAACCTGTGTT
>JAFSCI010000044.1 GCA_017436815.1 Clostridia bacterium | reverse complement strand
CGAGCAGAATGCACGGCAAAATGAACTTAAAAGTCTGATCGCAAGGCATAAGGATTTGGATTTCCTTTATGAAAAGATTTATGAAGATAACGCTATGGGCAAGATTTCTGATGAAAGATTCGTTAAACTTGCCGCAAAATACGAAGATGAGCAAAAGACTATATCCAAGAAAATAGATGAACTTAAATCTGCTTTTGAGGAAGCCCAAGCCAAATTCACTAATGCCGATACATTCAGACAGGCATTAAAAAAGTATACCCGGATCAAGAAACTTACTCCGAATATACTTAATGAACTTATTGAACGTATTGAAGTGCATCAGGCAGAAAAGACCGAGCACGGCAAAGAACAAAAGCTTGTGATCTATTACACTTGCATCGGTTCGATTTATTTACCCGAAGACACATCTCCGCCGATACCTGATATACATCTGCAAACAAGAAAGGGTGTAACAACAAACTACGGCGGATTAGCAACAACTTAAAACGAATAATCAAATAAAAAAGAAAAGTGTTCTTACAGGAAACTGAAATCCTGTAAGAACACTAATACTGGTCGAGGTGACAGGACTCGAACCTGCGGCATCTAGTTCCCAAAACTAGCGCCCTACCAACTGGGCGACACCTCGAAATTTTTATTATTCAATTGTTTGTATATGCTGTTTAAAATGAGAGCGGTTTTGGTAACCCTCTTGCGGTACCCAACGACTCGATACTGCCGTATCTCGCTTGTTGACCGCGGCGCTTCGTTACGCTCGCTTTTTCTCACACCGTGAGCGCTCGCGACCTCACCCAAAACTAGCGCCCTACCAACTGGGCGACACCTCGAATTGTCGAAAGTACAGATATTATAACCCAAAAGTTACGGTTTGTCAATGCTGTTATTTTATAATGATTGTAGTATGTGAAAACGCTTTGCGTTTTCACAAAAGCTGATAAATCAGCTTTCAAGCAAACAAATTTTTTGGAATTTGTTTGCTTTCCTACATCATTGCAATGGTCGTTGTCAAATTTTCTTTGAAAATTTGTTGCCAAATCTTTGATTTGACGTTGAAATAGTACTTTTAGCACTATTTCAACGTTCAATTATCATTATAATGATTGTAGTGTGTGGAAACGCTTTGCGTTTCCACAAAAGCTGATAAATCAGCTTTCAGGCAAACAAATCTTTTGGAATTTGTTTGCTTTCCTCGTCATTATATTATACTGTCTTCAATTATATAAAACAACTGCTGCATAGAAAGGTCTTCATCGCCCAGGCGTTCTATTAACTCTAAAACGGTTTGTTTATTACAAGAAATGTCGGGTATTTCGGTTTTGTCATTTACAACAATGCCGTATGTTTTTATACTTCGGCCTTGTTCATCCTCAGACAAGCTGCATATTAATTTGTATTTTTCTTTACGCATATTAAATTACCTATAGAGTCTGTGATATTACGAAAGTGTTTGGTTTACGGTAATATTATAACAAATATCGTATAAATGTCAAATTATACGTAATAAATTGAAATTTTGAGAATAAATATTCAAAAAATACAATTAAAAACGCTTAAAATACAAGAAAATAAAGAAAAAACTTAAAAATAACGAGATTTAATTTTAAAATTATTTGATAATATTAAAAAATATTGAATATATCTGTATTTTATTATGTGGATTTTTTGAAAAATGCTAAAAATCTGCGATTTTATATAAATTCACGGAAAAACACAAGCGGATTTTACGCCAAAAAACAGACTTTAATATTATTTGGTTTTTAAATATTTTAAGTTTTTCACATTATCGGTTTTTAAAAAGCCCATAAAAACTGCGTATAATAGTATGCTTAGCACGATAAATAACGGTGTTTTTACATAAACATTTAAAATACTTATATATTTTGCCAGTATGTATGTAGCGCCGCACGCAGCCGCCGAGCAAGCCAGGGGCTTTAAAAACCATTTTTTGAATTTTATCTTTAATTTTGCCACTTTCAGTAGTCGGTATGTATTTAAAGATGCGGTTAAAAGATTGCTGAAATACATAATTCCAATAAAGCCCGAAATTGCAAATTTTGATACAAAAAGCATAATTAAAATTATTCTTACCGATGAATCTAAAATACAGTTTCTGAAGCATATAAGTTGTTGGTCCAGTCCCTTTAGCATACCGTCGGCAACGCTGTCTATATACATAACCGGTACTAACGGAGCTAAGGCGCATATTAGCGCGCCGACCTGGTTGTTTTTGTAAATAATGCTGCCGAGCTCATTGCCGACACATAAAAACACCCCGCCTATTATAAAGCCAAAGTATGAGGTTATGCACATCAGTTTATCGGTAACACGCTGTATTGTGGCGGTCTGATGCTTAGCGGTGGCCTCGCTCATTTCGGGTATGAGCAGGGTAGAAACGGCGTTAAGCAGTGATGACGGAAAGAGTAAAATAGGCAGAGCCATACCCTTTATGTTTCCAAAAACACTTAGAGCTGCCGACGAAGAAAGTCGGCTTTTTTGCAGGGCTTTTGGTACCAGTATGTTTTCTACCGTGCGCAACAGACTGTTTAAATATCTGCCCGACGTAATCGGAACAGAAATTCTCAGCAGCTTTTTTGTTACTTTTAGAGGAGTGCCCTGTGTACCTCGATTTGCGCTCAGTTTAGCAAAATTGCACCTGTACATTATGTATAAAATAAGGCACGAAAGAGTTTCGGCTACGGTGTCACCAATAATGACTGCCGCGCAGGAAAACTCTAAGCTTTTGTCGGAAAAGTTCACAAGCAAAAACACAACGACCGTAATTCTTGTTATCTGTTCTATTATTTGGGCGGTAGAGGGTGGCAGGGTTTTGCGTGATGCAATAAAATATCCTCTAAAACAAGAGCTAAGCCCCATAAACGGCAGGCTAAGACACATTATTTTAAGCGAGAGTGTGGCGCGGGCATCACCCAAAAACAGTACGGCGATCGGCTCGGCAAACATAAAAATAACACCCATGCTTACAAAGGCGATTGCAAGGGTTAAGAGAGTAGCTTTTTTTAAAATATTTTTTGCCGCTTTATAGTTTGATACGGCAAATTCATCGGTAATAAGTCGGGTTACGGCGGTGCAAATACCCGACGTTGCAAAGGTGGCGGCCAACACGTAAACCGAGAAAACCAGGTGATAAAGGCCCACGCCCTCGGAGTTTAACTTATCGGCCAGAAAGACCTTAAAAAATATTCCTGCCACTCTGAGCAGCAGGGTGGTTGCGGTCAATATAGCCGCATTTTTTATGAATAAAACCTTTTTTATTTTGGACACCGCCTCTCTTTTTAAGATTATGATGAAAAAGGCGGCAATATAACATTGCAAAACTCAAAAAAATAGTGTAAAATATAGTTAGTATTGTTGTATGGAGGTGCTTTATGTCAAGACCTTTAGCCGACCGACTTCGCCCAAGCAATATAGACGAGGTTTTTGGTCAAAAACATTTATTAGGACCAAACAAGCCTCTGCGCAGAATAATAGAGTCGGGACAAATAACGAATCTTATATTTTACGGACCGTCGGGCGTAGGCAAGACCACCATTGCTAACATTATTGCCAAGAAGTGCAATAAAAAGCTTTACAGATTAAACGCCACTACCGCTTCGGTGTCTGATATTAAAGAGATTATAAGCGGCATTTCGGCAATAGATGCTCCCAACGGCATTTTGCTGTATTTAGATGAAATTCAGTATTTCAATAAAAAGCAGCAGCAAATTTTGCTCGAGTACATAGAGAGCGGTGACATAACCTTAATAGCCTCTACAACCGAAAACCCGTATTTTTACGTATACAATGCAGTACTTAGCCGCAGCACAGTTTTTGAGTTTAAAATGCTGGAGCCTGCCGACATTGTTCCGGCGCTTAAAAGAGCCATAGGCATTTTGTCTGAGGAGCGCTCAATTCAGATTGAAGCCGAGCAAAGAATACTTCTGAATATTTGCAGCGGTGCGGGCGGTGACGTAAGAAAAGCGCTTAATATTTTAGAGATGTGCATACTTTCAGTACCCGAGGTAGATGGCAAGGTTACTATAAATGATGAGATCGTGTCGGAGCTGACTATTGGCAAATCTATGCGCTACGATAAAAACGGTGATGACCATTACGATATAATCTCGGCCTATCAGAAATCTATGCGCGGGTCCGATGCCGATGCGGCCCTGCATTACCTTGCAAGGTTACTTGAGGCAGGCGACTTACCCTCGGCCTGCAGACGTCTTCTGGTGTGCGCATGTGAGGACGTAGGACTTGCCTATCCGCAAATAATTCCCATTGTAAAGGCGGCGGTAGATACTGCGCTTATGGTGGGTCTGCCGGAAGCAAGAATCCCTCTTGCTGATGCAGTTGTGCTGGTTTGTATTTCGCCAAAATCCAACTCGGTTTATAACGCTATAAATGCGGCGGTTAACGACGTTCAGACCTCTGCCCCTGCCGATATTCCCCGCGCCCTTAAAAACAAGCATTTCGATGGGGAAGATGCTACTGTTAAGGGTCAGTTTTACAAATATCCGCACGACTATAAAAACCATTACGTATATCAGCAATATCTGCCCGATAGCTTTAAAAATAAAACCTATTATCAGTTTGGTGATAACAAAAACGAGCAGCGCTACAAAGAATATTGGGACCAGATTAAGCCTAAAAACAAATAAAATACAAAAAACGGCGTGTTTTCATTTAAAAACACGCCATTTTTTCTTAAAAAATCATTAAAACGTAAAAAATATTAAAATTTTAAGTTGAATAAGCACTGATTTATGGTATAATTTTTAAAAAATCAAAAATTGGTGATGAATTTGACTCGTTTTTCTGTTTTTTCACGTATAAATTTTTCGTTTGATTCAAAAAAGAATGTTGACCGTATAGAATTTACTTTGCCCGACGGCTCTGTGATAACCGAGCAGACCTATAAACAAATGGGTGTTTTGGCAAACTACGACAAATACGGGTATTATCATATTAAAACGGTGGAAAAAATTATCACAATCGGCAAATTCATACCTACTGCGCCCGGACGCTATACCTGGCTTGCGCTGAGCGGCAAAGAAGGCATAGAGTCGGGTGAGTTTGAGGTCTATGACGATAACAAGCCCGCAGGTTACGTTTTAAAAGGCGATGACCCCAGGTATTTTATGCTTTCATCTTCGCACAGCTTTGTGCCGGTTGGAATAACCCTCAGGGCTAAAAGCTCGGATTATTATTCATCTGATGAAATCAGCCTGGGCATAAGGGAATACACACGCCGAATAAAGCGTTTTGCCGAGAGCGGAGGTAACCTTGTTTGTCTTTCTCTTACCGACCCGTTGTTCAACATTCGCACCGAGTACAGCAGCATTACGCGCCACGAGGCTTTTTACAATTTGTGGCACGTTATTGAATGCTGCAGAGAAAACAACGTAAAGGTTAAGCTTACTTTAGAAAGCTTTAAAACGCTTAAAAATGACCCATCGTTTGCCAAAAGGGATTGCAGAGTAATTAAAGATGCTCAGTCTGCAAGACGCATTTATGACATTAAAGAATGGCTTAATGACCCTAAATGTTTTGACGAATGGTTTGACCAGATACATAAGTATCTGCTTCACTACAAAAACGATCCCGTAATAATGGCCTTTGAGGTGTGGGATGAAATTGACCTTATAGATGCGCCCAGGGAAGACGTTTTACGTTTTATAAAAAAGGCGGTAGAAAAAATAAAGGAAATATCGCCTGAAAATATGGTAACTGTCGGAGTAGGAACGCTTTATAGCGAGTCGGATATAAAAAAGCAAAAAGAAATTTTTGGAAATATAGACGTTTCATTTTTGCAGACCAAAAGATTTTTAAATCACACCGCCGAGCTTTCGGAGTGCAGAGAAAATTTGCAGAAAATGTCGGGCTCTGCCATAGAGCGTATGGCTACTAAAGATAAACCCTTATTGTTGGCCGAAACGGGAGCCATTAACCCCTATAGCAAAAAAACCTTTGGGCTTTACAGCATAGATTACCGTGCAACCATACTAAACGACTGCGCTTTTACGCCTTTCTTTAAGGGCGCTGCAGGTGTGGGAATTTTATCGCACGTAGCCGAATATATAGAGCCGCTTAATTTATACGGTTGCTTTAAACCCTTTGCACAAATGTTGCATAACGTTAAAATACACAAGCAATATTTTAAGCCTATGGAAATCACCAGAAAAAAGGCCAAGGTTTACGTTTTAAAGGGAAGAAGCACAACCCTTATATTTGTAAGGGCAAAAGATGACGAATGGCAAAAGCTTTTAAATGACCCAAAACGCACAGGTGTGATACGTGGCATAAGCCTGCCGTCATTTTCGGGTAAAACCGCAAGAGTATATCCGGTTTTCAGTGAGGATGCAAAATACACAGAAATCGCTCTGAGCGCAGATACTTTTACTCTGCCACCCTTTAAGTACGGATATTTTATAAAAATAAGATAACAAAACACAAGCACTTAAGCCAACGCCTGAGTGCTTGTGTTTTTATGCTCTTTTTAATTTTTTAATAATAACCGATGCCGCAAAGGCCAAAAGGTTTACTATTATAACTGCGGGGCCTGTTTGTAACGATAACATACAGGCCGCAAAAAATCCGATTACAAAGCAGATAACCGAAATAATGGCCGAGGATACCACCGCCGATTTGTAGGTTTTGCAAAGCATCATAGCTGTAAGGGCGGGGAAGATGGTAAGCGCCGATATCATTATAGCGCCGAGCAGTCGCATTCCAATAACTATTGTGACCGATATCATAAGCGACACTGCCGCCTGACATCTTTTGATTTTTATTCCCTGCGATGCCGCAAAGCTTTCGTCAAAGGTGTAGCAGAAAATTTTGTTGTACAAAAATACAAATGTGCCAATGCATATAAGCGATAATGCAATGCTTATATAAAGGTCTTTGTCTGTAAGGGTAAGCACCGATGATGAGCCGAACATATTGTTGCAGATATCGGTTGTCATACCGGTTGTGAAATCAAAAATAATAACGCCTATTGCAACGGCGCTTGTAGATATAAGCGCAATTGCCGAGTCGCCGTTGATTTTTGTGCTTTGCGATATTCTCATTATTAAAAACGATGCCAGAACAACGATTATAAGCGATATCTCCAGCGAGAAATTAACTAAAGAAGCAAATACCGTAGGAATAGCCACCGCTAAAAAGCCCACGTGGGAGAGTCCGTCACCGATCATAGAAAAGCGTTTTAGCACAAGACCAACGCCCAGCAGCGCGGCCGACAGGCTGACAAGCACGCCTACAATAAGCGCGCGCATTACTATTTTGCATATAAAGGGGTTTGTAAAAATTTCGGATAAGCTCATTTTAGTGTCCCCCTATATAGTTTTTAGAAATACTTGACGCCTTGTACTCCTCGGTAGTGCCGAAAAACGAGCTCGAGTGATTTATATGCAAAATGTGTGTTGCATATTTAAAGGCGGCATCTAAATCGTGAGAAACAACAATTACGGTCATTTTGTGCTCACGGTTTAGGGTGTTTATAATATCGTACATATTGGCCGAGGCTTTTGGGTCAAGACCCGAAATTGGCTCGTCTAAAAGCAACACCTTTTTTGCGGCGCACAAAGCACGGGCCAGTAAAACGCGTTGCTTTTGTCCGCCCGAAAGGGAAGAAAAACTCTTCTTTTTTATGTCGTTAATATTTAGCAGGTCTATCGCATTTTGCGCCTGCTTTTTTTGCTCAGCCTTATAAAACGAACCCTTTGTGTGTGCTAAGCAACCCGATAACACAACCTCAAAAACGCTTGCCGGAAAATCTTTTTCAATCTGGGTGGTCTGCGGCAGATAACCTATTTGCGAAACGTCAAAGCCGTCGGCAAAGGTGATTTTACCCTCGCTGCATTCCTTTAGTGATAAAAGTGCGTTCACAAGGGTGCTTTTGCCCGAGCCGTTTTCGCCGACAATGCACAAATAATCGCCGTCATTAACAACAAAGTTTAAATTATCGCAAACTGTGTATGACTGATATTTAAGTGCTACGTTTTGGCAACTAATAAGCTCCATCGCACAATGCCTCCTTTATATTTTTAACGTTTTGAAGCATCAGAGAAACGTATGTTTCAGACCCAAATTCTTCGCTCGATACATTGTGGCAAGAGTGCAAAAGCTTCTTATTCGCACCCGTTTTTGAGCAAACAATGTCGGCGGTTTTTTGAGAGGAAAATTCAATATAAAAAACCGTTTTTATATTTTGCTTATTTACAGTGTCTATAATGGCAGAAACGGCTGTCAGTGTCGGTTCGGTCTCGCTCGAGCAACCCTCAATTGCCGCCAGGTATTCAAAGCCGTAATCTTTGGCTAAATATAAAAACGGAAAACGGTCGGCAAATACAAGGGTGTTGCGCGTTTTAGTTTCGGATATGCTTTTAAGCTCGCTGTCAAGAAAATCCAACTGCGCCGAATAATACACAAGACGGCTGTTATAATACTCACGGTTCAAGGTGTCTTGCGAGCACAAACGCTCGGTTATTTTTTCGCATATAGCCTTTGCGTTTTTGGGAGAAGTCCAAACGTGGCTGTCGTAACCGCTGTCTTGGTGCTCGTGCCCGTGCTCTGCGTGTAGCGGCTCTACTAACGAGCTCATACAAATTACGTTAATTTCTTTGCCGAGCGCTTTTATAACGTCGTCTGCCCAGGCATCAATATCACCGCCCGCATAAATAAACAGATCGCACTGCTCAATTTTGGCAATGTCGCTAAGACTCGGCTCATAAAAATGACTCTCGGTGCCCGGCGGCAAAAGCATTTGCACGTTGGCTTTTTCCCCCGCAATTTCTCTTGCAAAATCAAAAGCAGGGAAAACGGAGGTAACAATATTTAATTTTTCATCTTGTGTATTTTCATTTTTGCAACCCACAAGACCCAACAAAAGACCCAGGCAGAGCAAAATTATAAAAAATCTTTTCATATTTGTTTTTCCTTTAAACATTCTTTGCATTGACCGTATATAACCGATTTTCCCGTACCAACCACAAAGCCGTGCTCGCTTGCAATGTGACGGCAAACGTCGGATAAATGTTCGCACTCCATATGAATAAGCTTGCCGCAGTCGGTACACTTTAGGTGGTAATGATTCTCACACGAATCGCTAAGATGCGCATACTGGTACACAAAGCTGTTCTCACTGTTGCTCTCGAACCTTTTAACCTTTCCTTGTTTAACCAAATTGCTTATAATTCGGTATACAGAGCTTTTTCCGGGCGCGTTTTGATTTGTCTTTAGTGCCTGGACAATCTGGCTTGCCGTAAAGTGATGCTCGCAGTTTTGCTTTAAAAAGCATAAAACGGCATTTTTTTGTTCGGTTTTATATTCCATATACCTGCACCTCGGAATTTGAAATTGAGAATTATTCTCATATTTGCAAGTATAATGCATTTTTATCTTCAAGTCAATAAAAATATAATTGATTTAATTGGCGGTAGGTGATATAATCTTATATATTTTATATAATGGGATAGATATAATGTACATATATAAGCATTTTAAGACCATAACCCGACACCGACATACAGTAATACGGCATTGCTTTAAGGCGGGAATAGGCTTTCAGGGACTCTTTCACGATTTGTCAAAATACACACCCATAGAGTTTTTTACGGGCTGTAGGTTTTATCAGAACGGCAAGCGAAGTCCAAATGAAGCCGAGCGTGAGGACAAGGGCTATTCGGCCGCGTGGCTGCACCACAAGGGCAGAAATAAGCATCACTTTGAATACTGGACCGACTATAACCCGAAAGAACGCAAGGTAGCGCCGGTAGAGATGCCTATAAATTACGTTGTCGAGATGTTTTGCGACAGGGTAGCCGCCAGCAAGATATATCAGGGTAAAAATTATACCGATTCGCACCCGCTCGACTACTTTATGCGAGGCAAGCCAAACAGGTTTATAAATGCAAAAACCTCGGACCTTTTAGAGCAGTGGCTTGTAATGCTCAAAGAGCAGGGTGAGGACAAAACCTTTGCATATATAAAGCGGTTAATTAAGAAAAATGCATAAATAGTTGTGAAAATTCACTAAATATGCATAATTTATGCAGATATTCGGTATAGTATGCATAAAAATGAATATTTATGTAAAAATACGCTTGACATATGCATATTAAGTGGTATAATTGTCAACGTTGATTAAAATAATCCTAAAATAACGGAGGAACATAAAATGAACAAAGAAAACATTAAAAAGGTAGTTTTAGCTTATTCGGGCGGACTTGATACATCAATTATCATCCCCTGGCTTAAAGAAAATTACAACAACTGCGAGGTTATTGCAGTATCGGGTAACGTTGGTCAGGCCGACGAGCTCGAAGGCTTAGAGGAAAAGGCAATAAAAACAGGCGCATCTAAGCTTTACGTTTTAGACTTAACTGAGGAATACGTAGACGATTATATTATCCCCACAATGAAGGCGGGCGCCGTTTACGAGGATTATCTTTTAGGTACTTCTCACGCACGTCCTTGCATTGCTAAGGGACTTGTTGAAATAGCAATCAAAGAAAATGCAGACGCTATCTGCCACGGTTGTACGGGTAAGGGTAACGACCAGGTACGTTTTGAGCTTGCAATAAAGCATTTTGCACCCAATATGCCCATTATTGCTCCCTGGAGAGAGTGGGATATTAAATCTCGTGATGAAGAAATCGAATATGCCGAGGCACACAATATTCCGCTAAAGATAAACCGTGAAACCAACTATTCTAAGGATAAAAACCTCTGGCACTTATCTCACGAGGGTATGGATTTAGAGGATACCGGCAATGAGCCTATGTACGAAAAGCCCGGCTTCTTAGAGATGGGTGTTTCTCCCATAGCTGCTCCCGACGTTCCCGAGTACGTAACCTTAGATTTTGAGAAGGGTGTTCCGGTTGCATTAAACGGCGAGAAAATGACCGCTAAGAACATTATCTTAAAGTTAAACGAGCTTGGCGGCAAAAACGGTATTGGTATTATAGATATTGTAGAAAACAGACTTGTTGGTATGAAGTGCCGTGGCGTATACGAAACTCCCGGCGGTACCATTCTCTATAAAGCACACAACGTTTTAGAAACACTTTGTCTTGATAAAATGACAATGCATGAAAAGCAAAAGCTTTCCATTACCTTTGCAGAGCTCGTTTACAACGGTCAGTGGTTTACTCCTTTAAGAGAAGCTCTT
Source organism: Clostridia bacterium (assembly GCA_017436815.1). GTDB lineage: Bacteria > Bacillota > Clostridia > Oscillospirales > Acutalibacteraceae > RGIG3013. The sequence goes on along the minus strand of JAFSCI010000044.1, from coordinate 23,219 downwards.
TCGGCTTTCGTAGACAAAACTCAGGAAAACGTTACAGGTACAGTTAAATTAAAGCTTTACAAGGGTAACATTATAAACGCAGGTGTTTGGAGTCCGTATTCACTCTACAGCGAAGAAATCGCAACGTTCGGAGAGAGCGACTACAACCAAAAGGATTCCGAAGGCTTTATTAACCTTTACGGTCTACCCATAAAGGTTCAGGCCATAGTAGACGGCAAGAAATAATAAATTCAAGGGAAGAATATCAGATGTCTAAAATGTGGGCAGGCCGCACCGACGGCAAAACCGAAAAAATAGCCGACGACTTTAATTCGTCGATACATTTTGATAGCAGAATGTACAAGCAGGATATAAGGGGAAGTATGGCGCACGCCTTAATGCTTGGCGCCCAGGGTATTATAACCAAGGCCGAGGCAGACATATTAATAGACGGACTCAAGACCGTTCTCGATGATATCGAGAACGGCAGTCTTGCTTTTAATATGGATTGCGAAGATATACATATGTTCGTAGAACAGGTATTAACCGAGCGTATTGGCGACGTTGGTAAAAAGCTTCATACAGCCAGAAGCCGTAACGATCAGGTAGCACTGGATATGCGTATGTATTTACTCGAGCAAAACGATGAAATTACCGCTCTTTTAAAGAAGGTAGTAAGCGTACTCGTTAACAAGGCCGAGGAAAACAAATCGGTAATAATGCCCGGTTACACACATCTTCAGCGCGCCCAACCCATAACCTTTGGACATCATCTTTTAGCGTATGCTATGATGCTGCTGCGCGATATCGACAGACTAAAAGACTGCAAAAAGCGTACTAATATTTCTCCTATCGGCAGCTGCGCATTAGCGGGCACAACCTTTAATACCGACCGCCGTTTTGAAGCGGCTCAGCTCGGGTTTGAGGGTATTTGTCTTAACTCCATAGACGGCGTATCAGACCGTGATTTTTGTTTGGAGCTATTGTCGGATTTAAGCGTTTTAATGATGCATTTATCAAGACTGAGCGAAGAAATCATACTCTGGTCGAGCTGGGAATTCAAATTCATAGAGCTGTCCGACAGCTACACCACGGGCTCGTCAATAATGCCGCAAAAGAAAAATCCCGATATGGCCGAGCTTATACGCGGTAAAACGGGCAGAGTATACGGCGATTTAATGGCTCTGCTTACCACAATGAAGGGTCTGCCGCTTGCATATAACAAAGATATGCAAGAAGACAAGGAAGGCGTTTTCGATGCGGTAGATACCGTAATAATGTGCCTTAAGGTGTTAGAGGGTATGCTCAACACCATGAACGTAAACTCTGCAAATATGCTTAAAGCCGCACAAAAAGGCTTTATAAATGCTACCGACCTTGCCGATTATTTGGTAAATAAAGGCTTGCCTTTCAGAGCGGCATATAAAATTTCGGGTCAGATAGTAAGTGAATGTATAAAGAACGACAAGGTTTTGGAAACCTTAACCTTAGATGAATATAAGCAGTTCAGCGAACTGTTCGATGAAGACGTATTTACTGCGGTTGATTTAACTACCTGCGTAGAGCGTCGTATTTCCGAGGGCGGAACCTCGCTAAAATGCGTAGAGCAACAAATAGATTTTGTAAAAAAGGAACTAAACAATGACTAAAGTTTTTATAGACGGCTCGGCGGGAACAACGGGACTGAGAATATACGAGCGTTTAAACAGCAGGGAAGATATAAATTTAATTATCTTGCCCGATGAGCTTCGTAAAGATACGTCTGCCCGCGCTGAGAGCATAAACAGCGCCGACATTGCCTTTCTTTGTCTGCCCGATGCCGCAGCGGTTGAAGCGGTAGGTCTTGTAAACAATAAAAACACCGCTATTATCGACACCTCAACTGCGCACCGCACCAGTGATGACTGGCAGTACGGCTTTGCCGAAATAGATAATAACTTCGCCAAAATTCAAAACTCCAAACGCATAGCGAATCCGGGTTGTCACGCAAGCGGCTTTATAGCTTTGGTAAAGCCTCTTATTGCCGGCGGCGCTTTAAAAACCGATGCAAAGCTTTCCTGCTTTTCTCTAACGGGTTACTCGGGCGGCGGCAAGCAGATGATTGCTCAGTACAGGGCAGCCGACAGAGATCCTTTATTAGACGCTCCGAGAATGTACGCATTACCCCAACAGCATAAACACCTTGCCGAAATGGTTAAGGTTTGCGGACTTGAAAATGCTCCGGTATTTGCTCCGATAGTTGCCGATTATTATGCCGGTATGCAGGTAAGCGTTCCGCTGTTTAAGAGTGATATAAAGGCTAATATAAGCGATATAAAGCAAATATACAAAAATTATTATAACGGCGAGATTGTAAAATTTGTCGATTCGGCCGACGAGAGCGGCTTTTTATCTGCCGCAGCATTCAGCGGTCGCGACGATATGCAGATAACCGTTACGGGTAACGATGAACGAATAGTACTGGTTGCTCGTTACGATAATTTAGGAAAAGGCGCATCGGGCAGTGCTATTGAGAATATGAACATTCTGCTTGGCGCAAAAATAGAAGAAGGACTTAATATTTAAGGTGGAAAAAATGCAAATAATTTCGGGCGGCGTATGTGCCGCAAAAGGCTTTACCGCAAACGGTATACACTGCGGTATAAGAAAAAACAGAGAGAAAAAAGATTTATCTTTAATATATTCTTCACACCCCGCAACTGCGGCGGCTGTTTATACTACAAATCTTGTAAAGGGCGCACCGCTTATTGTTAATAAGGCCAATCTGGCCGACGGCAAGGCAAGTGCAATTATTTGTAACTCGGGCAACGCCAACACCTGCAATGCAAACGGAATGGAAATTGCCGAGCAAATGTGCGCTTTAGCGGCCGAGAAGCTTAATATAAGCAAAACCGACATTATAGTAGCATCTACCGGTGTTATAGGTCAGCCTTTGGAGATTGAGCCCATAGCCAACGGTATTGATTCGCTTGTAAGCGGACTGAACTCAGACGGCTCTGATGATGCCGCGCAGGGCATTATGACTACCGATACCGTAAAGAAGGAAGTTGCCGTTGAGTTTAAAATTGGCGATAAAACCTGTCGCATAGGCGGTATTGCCAAGGGCAGCGGTATGATACATCCCAATATGGCAACAATGCTTGTGTTCATAACTACCGACGTTAATATATCGGCCGATATGCTTCAAAAGGCGCTATCAAGCGATATTCAAAATACCTTTAATATGCTGAGTGTTGACGGTGATACCTCTACTAACGATATGGTTTGCGTGCTCGCAAACGGCCTGGCAGAGAATAAGCTTATCGACTCCGACGGTGACGATTTTGCCATCTTTATGAAGGCTCTAAACACAGTTACAGTTCACCTTTCCCGTATGATTGCGGGTGACGGTGAGGGCGCAACCAAGCTGTTAGAGTGCAAGGTTTCGGGCGCTTGCGATTTACAAACCGCAAAAATGGCAGCTAAAAGCGTTATTTGTTCATCACTTTTAAAAGCCGCTATGTTTGGCGCCGATGCCAACTGGGGCAGAGTGCTGTGCGCTTTAGGTTATTCGGGCGCAAAGCTCAACGTAAACAAAATTGACGTTTCGTTTAAAAGCGGCAAGGGCATTATTGACGTTTGCAAAAACGGAGCAGGCATAGAATTTTCTGAAGAAAAGGCGAAGGAAATTCTGCTTGAAAAAGAAATCGAAATCTTAGTAAGCGTGGGCGACGGTGAATACTCTGCAACCGCTTGGGGATGCGATTTGACCTATGATTACGTAAAAATCAACGGTGACTACAGAACATAGAGGAATTATTTATGACAACAGATTTTTCAAATTTACAGCGAGCCGAGGTTTTAACCGAGGCGCTGCCATACATAAAACGCTACACAGGTAAGGTAGTTGTTGTAAAATACGGCGGCAACGCTATGATAAACGAGCAGTTAAAAGAGCAGGTTATGCAAGACATCGTTTTGCTCTGGCTCATTGGTGTAAAAATAGTACTGGTTCACGGCGGCGGCCCTGAAATTAACGAAATTATGGCTAAACTTGGCAAAAAGGCTGAGTTTGTAGACGGACTCAGAGTTACCGACAAGGAAACTGTCGATATCGTTCAGATGGTATTAGCCGGTAAGGTTAATAAAACCCTCGTAAATCTCTTAGAGATGATGGGCGGCAAGGCAATGGGTATATCGGGTATGGACGGCAGACTCATTGAGGCCGAGATTAAAGACGAGCGCTTGGGCTACGTTGGTGAAATAACAAAAATACACATCCGTCCCGTTAACGATTTGTTGGAAAAGGGCTATATTCCCGTAATTTCAACCGTCGGTTGCGATAAAATGGGTAATAGCTATAACATAAACGGTGATACCGCCGCAGCGGCTATTGCAGGTGCCTTAAATGCATCACGTTTAATTATGATGACCGACATAGCAGGTCTACTCAAAGACAAGGACGATATTTCTACACTTATCCCCGAGGTTACCGTAACCGAGGCCGAGCAGTTAAAGGCGCAGGGCGTAATCTCAGGCGGTATGATTCCCAAAATTGACTGCTGCATAAACGCAATAGAGCAGGGCGTTAAAAACGTAATTATAATGGACGGCAGAGTACCTCACTCCATACTAATGGAGTTGTTAACCGATGAAGGTGCAGGTACTATGGTCGTAGGAGATAAAAATGACTGATATTTTCGCAAAAGATAAACAATTTGTCGCAAATACCTATGCACGTTTTTCAATAAATATTGTATCGGGCAAGGGATCGGTAGCTGTCGATAATAACGGCAAAGAGTACATAGATATGGGCTCTGGCATTGGTGTTACAAGCTTCGGTTTTTGCGATGACGAATGGGTAAAGGCCGTAACAAAACAGCTTGGCACCTTGCAGCATACCTCTAACCTTTATTACACAAATCCTTGTGCCGATTTGGCCGAGGCTTTATGCAATAAAACGGGCTTTAAAAAGGTGTTTTTCTCAAACTCGGGCGCCGAGTCTAACGAGTGCGCCATTAAGGTCGCAAGAAAATACGCTGCTTTAAAAAAGGGAAGCGATTATTACACAATAATCACCCTTAATAACAGCTTTCACGGCAGAACGCTTACCACGCTTGCCGCAACAGGTCAAGACGTATTTCATAAGGATTTCACCCCCTTAACCGAGGGCTTTGTGCATACTCCTGCTAACGATTTTGCCGCTTTGGAAAAACTGGCCACAAGCACAAAAACCGCCGCTATTATGATTGAATGTGTTCAGGGTGAGGGCGGCGTTAATGCGCTGGACTTTGATTTTGTAAAGCAAACTGCCGAGCTTTGTAAGAAAAACGATATTATTCTTATTGTCGATGAGGTTCAAACGGGCAACGGCAGAACGGGTAAAATGTACGCTTACGAGCATTTTGGCATTATGCCCGATATTGTAACAACCGCAAAGGGTCTTGGCGGAGGACTCCCCATAGGCGCAACACTTCTGAATGTAAAAGTAGAGAACGTTTTGGGCTTTTCTGACCACGGCTCAACCTTTGGCGGTAACCCTATAGCTTCGGCAGGAGCACTAAGCATAGTTAACCGCATAGACAATAAGCTTTTAGATGCGGTTAATGAAAAGAGTAAATATATATTCAGTGAGCTCAAAAACGCTAAGGGAGTAAAGAGTGTTAGCGGTATGGGTCTTATGATTGGTATTGAGACCGAAAAGCCGGCAAAGGAAATAGTTAATAAGTGTATAGAAAACGGTGTTCTTTGCCTTACCGCAAAAACCAAGGTACGCCTTTTGCCCGCTTTAAATATTCCGTTTGATACTCTTAAAAAAGCAGTCGAAATTATAAAAAATGCCTGCGAATGTTAGAAAGGAAACGTTTATGAACCTGAAGGGAAAAAACTTTTTAAAGCTTTTAGATTTTACACCCGAGGAAATTGCATATCTTATAGACCTTGCCGCCGATTATAAGGCTAAGAAAAAGGCAGGGGTAGAGCATAAGCAGTTCAGCGGTAAAAATATTGCGCTTATTTTTGAGAAAACAAGCACACGTACACGCTGCGCATTTGAAGTAGCCGCCGCAGACCTTGGTATGCACCCGGTATATTTAGACCCAACCGGCTCGCAAATAGGCAAAAAAGAAAGCATTGCCGACACCGCAAGGGTTCTGGGCAGAATGTTTGATGGTATAGAGTACCGTGGTTTTGGACAGGAAATCGTTGAAGAATTAGCAAAATATGCAGGCGTTCCCGTATGGAACGGACTTACTAACGAGTTCCACCCAACACAAATCCTGGCCGACTTTTTAACCATAAAGGAGCAGTTCCAAAAATTAAAGGGCATAAAGCTTGTATATATGGGCGATGCCAGATATAATATGGGCAATTCTTTAATGGTAGGCTGCGCAAAAATGGGTATGCATTTTGTAGCCTGCGCACCTAAGGAATTCTGGCCGAGCGAGGCTTTAATAAACGAGTGCAACCAAATTGCAAAGCAAACAGGCGCTGTCTTGGAGTTTAACGAAAATCCTGCCGAGGCTGCCCTCGGCGCCGACGTTATTTATACAGACGTCTGGGTATCTATGGGCGAGCCCGATAGCGTTTGGGAAGAAAGAATAAAGAAGCTGATGCCTTATCAGGTAAACACCAAGCTTTTGTCATACGCTAAGGAAACTGCCGTATTTATGCACTGTCTGCCTGCATTCCACGACCTTAATACAACAATAGGTAAAGAAATTTACGAAAAGTTCGGCATTGACTGTATGGAGGTTACAAACGAGGCCTTCGAAAGCAAGCAGTCAATTGTTTTCGAAGAAGCTGAAAACCGTATGCACACAATAAAAGCCGTAATGGCCGCAACACTTTAAAAACCAAAAGACAGATTTGATTAGGACCTAATCAAATCTGTCTTTTTTTCTCCATTTTAACGGCGAGGCGTTTGTTTTGCTGCTGAAAAATCTGCTAAAATGAAACGGGCTCGAAAAACCGAGATGCTCAGAAATTTCGCCTATTGTTTTATTGGTATTTTTGAGTAAAAAACAGGCGGTATTAAATTTCAGGTTTAAAATATATTGTTTCGGAGAACAAGATGTATTCAAAACAAAAACATCGTGTAGGGTTCGCTCGCTAATATGTAGCTTTTTAGAAAGCGTAGATACGTTTATTGTTTTAAGGTTTGCGTTTATTATTCCGACTGCATTACTAAATACCGTATGCTCGTTTTCGGTCGTCGGTTCGCTTAAGGCAAACTTTATTAACGATAGCAGGGCGCCCAACACCGAAGATGCGGCTTTTTGATCGCCTATCGTCGCAAAATCAAGACATTTACTGCAGAGGTCGAGCAGGTGCCGATTTTGTAAAAGTGATATATTTTTTTGTATACGTTCTGCATTACCCGAAAACTCAAACCACCAAAAATTCCACACGTCACCAATCGTGTTGTAATTAAAAGGTTTGCCATCGGTGTTTAAAACGACAATATCGCCCGCCGTAAGATTATCGGAAAATCCGTCAAATTCAAAATGTCCGTTACCTTCCGTAACAACAATAAGAATATTTTCATCAAATTTTAACGGTTGATGGTGAACGGTATAAGAACTGTCGGCCTCTACTTTAAAAGCGCGTACCAGCTTAACCGAATCCGACCATATATCCTTAAAGCACATAGCTTGCTGTACAAACATAATAAACCTCCGAAAAATATATAAAATTCACCGAAAATGCTATGTATATTGAATTTTTTTGCTGTATTATATATTTATAATACAACATAATCGGAGGTTTTTCAATGAGCGATATAAATAATTTTTCAAATCAGACTATAAACCCGTCGGCACAGAAAATAAGAGATTTTTATGATTTAAAAGCAGATGCTCCAATATACAAGCGTGAGTTCGGCTGGTACGTACTTGAACGCTGGATTAAAGAGGGACACTTAAAACCTATGAACGAAGTGTCCGATTACGATGCATATCTGCGCAGTGTTTTTGGGTTTGATGAGCCTGCAATTAACAGTGTGTACGGACTCGGTTGGTGCGAGGCCGCGCTTTTCCCCGCTTTTGAAGAAGAGGTTTTAGAGGACAGAGGAGCTCACGAGCTTATCCGTGATTTTGCGGGCAGAACTCTTTTGGTATTCAAAAACAGACGTCAAGGCTTTATGCCCGAATATATAGACCACCCCGTTACCGATATTGAGTCTTTTGAGAAAAACATAAAGTGGCGCCTTAATGCCGATACCGAAAACCGAGATACCCTTTCACGTAAGTCTTTAAACGATGCCATAGAAGGTCAAAGACAAGGCAATGCGGCGGTTCAGTGTTTAATAGGCGGATATATGTATTTGCGCAGCCTTATAGGTCCCGAGCGTTTGCTGTATACCTTTTACGATGACCCACAGCTTATTCACGAATGTATGAAAACCTGGTTCGATTTGGCCGATACCGTTATTGCGCGACATCAGACGGAAATCTCGTTTGACGAACTGTTCTTAGCCGAGGATATCTGCTACAATAGCGGCGCTTTGATTTCGCCCGACATGATGAGGGAATTTTTAATGCCGTATTACACCCAGCTATACGAAAATATGAAAAAACGAAACCGTGGGCGCAAGCTGCATTTTCAGATAGATACCGACGGATATTGCAATGACGTTATAGATATTTACCGCTCGGTAGGATGCGATTATATGAGTCCGTTCGAGGTTGCCGCAGGGTGCGACGTCGTCCAAATTGCCAAAAAATATCCCGACCTTTTAATTAGCGGAGGTATTGATAAACGAATAATTGCCAAGGGCGGCGATGATATTAAGCGACATCTCGATTACATAATGCCCTTTATGAGAAAGAGAGGGGGATATATACCTACCTGTGACCACGGTGTTCCCGAAGAAGTGTCCTTTGAAAACTATATGCTTTACAGAAAACTGATGAACGAATATTGCGGCTAAATGTGTATACGTGATTTTGCAGTTATATTTTATCTACTATAAGTAGAAAAAAACGGCTTGATTTTTGACAAATATATAAGTACAATGAACTTAAAACAAAATGCTTTTTAGGTGATTGTATGTGTAAGCCGATGACTGCATCTGAGCGCTTTGAAAATTTTTTAGCCGGCAAGCCCGTAGACAGAGCTCCTATTATAGAGTGGGCTCCGTGGTGGCATTTAACCGTTGCCCGCTGGATAGACGAGGGCGTACCCGCCGAAAAGGCAGGGTATGAAGCCTTGCAGGAATATTTCGGACTCGATAAATGCATACAAAGTGCCGTTGCGGCCTATCCGCACGATATTTTAGATACCGTAGAATACGGCGGCAGCATAATTGAAAATGAGGACGATTACCATAATAAATTAAAGCCGCTTTTGTTCACACCGCCCGAAAAACTGTTTTCCGAAGAATTTTTTGCAAATTTAAGGGCCAACCGTGAGCGCGGTGACACTCTGCAGTTTTTCTCGGTTGAAGGCTTTTTCTGGTACCCGAGAATGATGCTCGGTATAGAAAATCATCTTTACAGCTTTTACGATTATCCCGACCTTTATAAGCTTATGTGTGAAGATTACGCCAACTGGCTTATAGAGGTGTTCGAGTATCTGTTCTCTCGCTTTAGGTTTGACTTTATGACCTTTGCCGAGGATATGAGCTATAACAACGGCCCTATGGTTTCTAAGGATATTTTTGATGAATTCTTGGCGCCATATTACAATAAGGTTATTCCCGTAATTCATAAATACAAGGTTCCCGTTATTATAGATTCCGACGGTGATATCACCCTTGCTGTTGACTGGTATGCGGGCGTTGGAGCCGACGGTATGTTACCGCTTGAACGTCAGGCGGGTACCGACGTATCGGTTTATATAAATAAGCAACCTCAAATGGCATTTATAGGCCATTTTGATAAAATGTGCTTAAAGTATGGTGAGGAGGCTATTCGTGCCGAGTTTGAGCGTGTTTTGCCATCTATGCAAAACGGCAAGCTCATTTCATCGGTAGACCATCAGACCCCGCCGGACGTATCGGTAGAAAACTACCGCACCTATATCCGCTTATTTAAAGAATACGCGGCCAAGGTAACCCATACTAATAAAGATATTAAACCCTGCAAGGTTTTTGAAGAGTAACAATATGAAAGCATTAACCATAACTAAACCAACCGAAAACATAACCCTACTAAAACACCTCACAAAGCTCGGCATAACCGTTTCGGCCGACTGTGCGGGGCTGGGTACTTGCGGCAAATGCAAGGTAAAGGTTATTTCGGGTGAGTTTGTTTACGTTAACACAAACGAGCCGTATTTGCCTGATGAATACGGCTTTATTCTTTCTTGTAAAGCGGTTTTGAGAAGTGAAGAAGCCGTAATTGAAGTGCCGTTTGATGCGTGTAGCGACAATGCTTTTGTAAAAAGCACAGATAAAAGCTTATCGGTAGACAATTTGAGCGTTGCGCTCGATATCGGCACAACCACGCTCTGCGCCGCACTTATAGATTCAGACAAAAAAGCGGTGGTTAAAACCGTATCGGCCTTAAATCCGCAAAAGAATTTCGGAGCCGACGTTATGAGCCGCATTACCGCTTCAAAAGAAAATCTTAGTGATTTACAAAGCGTTTTGCTCAGTAAAATCCGCAATATGATTTCGGACCTAACAACCGGTCCGATAAAAATGCTTGCCGTTACGGGCAATACCACAATGCTGCATTTGTTTTGTGGTGTATCACCCTTAAAAATGGGCACCTACCCGTTTACTCCCGAGTTTTTAGAGCTAAAGCATTTTAGCGGTAGCGAACTTAATTTAAACGCAGAAAAAATTTACGTTTTGCCCAGTGCATCGGCCTTTATCGGCAGTGACGTTACATCGGCGCTTATTTATCTCGATATATTAGAGCAAAAAGAGCCTTGCGTGCTTTTGGATATTGGCACAAACGGTGAAATGGTGCTTTTTACGGGCACTGATAACGGCTCAAAGCTTTTTGCAACGTCATCTGCAGCGGGCCCCGCCCTTGAGGGCGTTGGAGTTTCATGTGGCTCAGGCGGAGTAACGGGCGCCATAAATGAGGTAGAGCTAAAAAACGGCAGTTTTAAGTTCAGCACCATAAATAACGCTGCTCCAACAGGCATTTGCACAAGCGGTTTAATAGACCTTATTGCCGCCTTGTTGCAAAACGGAATGCTTGATGAAACGGGATATTTAGAGTGTGAGCAATTTGATATTTATGCTAACAATAATACAACCGTTTATGTTAACCAAGACGATATCCGTTCCATTCAGCTTGCAAAAAGCGCCATAAGAGCGGCGCTCGATACCTTGCTTTTTGATAACGGTTTTGATTACGCTAAAATTGAAAAAATCTATCTCTCGGGCGGAATAGGTTATTACTTAAACCCGCAAAATGCCGCCAAAATAGGTCTGTTCCCGCAAAGCGTGGCAGACAAAATCAAACCAATGGGTAATACCTCGCTTCTGGGAGCGGCAGAGTATATATTGGCCCCCGAAAAAAGAGAAATATTATCTGAAATCTGCAATAAGATTACCACCATTGAGCTGAATAAATCCGAAACTTTTAACAATGCCTTTATAGAACATATGTATTTTTAGGAGTAACAAAATGGACGCAGAAAAACTCGAACGCCACCAAAGGTTCTGGCAACCTTTGGAAAAGGGTGAGGGAGGCTATTTATACGTTACTTCTCCTATGTCCGATACCGAAAAGCCGCCCTTTATAAGAAAACCTACCGATTTAGAGGACTATTGGCTGAATACCGAGTACCGTGTTGAGCGCGCAGAGCATACAACTGCCGCAGTTTTCCACGGTCAAGATGCAATTCAGCGTGAATTTGTAAATTTAGGCCCTGGCGTGCAGGCATCGTTTTTTGGCGCACCGTATGAACTTAACTGGGATAGCGTCTGGTTTGACCGTCACCCCATAATAAAGGATTTTTCTCAGCCTCTTAGCTTTAAGACCGATACTGACAGCAAGCTTTACAAGGTTATAGATGAGCAAACCGATGCGCTTTGTAAAAACTCGGGAGGCAGATATGCCGTATCTGTAACCGATATTGGCGGAACGTTAGATGTTTTGTTCTCGCTTCGCGGTCAGGAGCTTTTAATGGATTTATTGGATTATCCCGATGAGGTTTTAGCCGCCATAAATCAGATAGACGACGAATTTTTAAAGTACTATAAGCACCAAAGCTCTATTATCGAGCCGTATAATTTGGGCTACACTACCTGGATACCCCTTGTGCACAACAAGCCCTGGTATCCTATTCAGTGCGACTTTTCGGTTATGATATCTCCCGCAATGTTTGAGGAGTTTGTTTTGCCCTCGCTCGATAAGGTATCTAAGGCATTGGGCCAAGCGGTGTACCATTTAGACGGACCCGAGCAGATAAATCACCTCGATATGATTTTATCACTCCCCAACATTCACGCAATACAGTGGGTACCTCTGCCCGATTTAAAACAGCCCGACGGCAGTTTTGTTTATAATTTTGCATCGGAGCAGTCTATTGGTGTATTCAAGCGAATTTTAGCGGCGGGCAAAAAGCTTTATATTATGGGTATTCCCGCAAATCAGATCGAAACCGTATTTAACGAAATCGGCTCTGACGGTGTGTTTATGCATACCGACTGCGGCTCAAGAAAGCAGGCAGATGAGCTTATAGAACTCTGCTTAAAAAACTGGCTTAAGCTTTAGTAAAGTCTAACAAGCGGCACTTTCGCCCACGACCCTTAGGGCGTGGCGGAAGTGCCGCTTGAATTTTTTTGTAAAAAAATTCGTATTCGGTTATTGACTTTATCACTTTATTATGTTAAAATGGTAAAGAAATAAAGTAAGAGGTGAATTTTGTGAATAAAAACGACATTTTAAATCCGCAAGATTTATATAAGGCAATACTTTCCTTGGAAACTGTAGAGGAGTGCAGCAATCTTTTTGACGACTTATGCACAATTAAGGAAATCCAGGATTTAACACAGCGCTTTGCCGTTGCAAAAATGTTAAAGGACGGCGCAAATTACCAGGAAGTCTGCAAGGCAACAGGGGCCAGCACTGCAACAATAAGCAGGGTTAACAAGTGCCTTATGTACGGCAGTAACGGATATAACAATATTCTTGAAAGATTAAACGGCGGAGAAAACGATGCAAATAAATAATACATTACTACAAAACGGCGAAAAGGCGGTCTTTGCGCTGCGCGCTCTTTATAATTCTTACGGCTACGCTCAGTATAAGATGAGCAAGTTTGAAGAGTATGATTTTTACGCCAAAAATAAAGACTTTTTAATATCGGAAAACATAATAACATTTACCGACATAGGCGGAAAGCTTCTGGCATTAAAGCCCGACGTTACTTTGTCTATCGTTAAAAATGCTAACCTTTCCGAAAATGAGGTTAAAAAGGTTTATTATAACGAAAACGTTTACAGAGTAAAACGTGGCGATAACTCGTTCAAAGAAATTATGCAGACAGGACTCGAATGCATAGGCAGTATAGATAATTTCCTTATTGCAGAGGTATTGGAGTTAGCCCTTAAAAGCCTTGCCGCAATTTCTGAGGGTTTTATTTTAGAGGTATCCGACCAGAGCATAGTTTTACGGGTTTTAGATTTGTTAGAGGTATCCGATAATACTAAAACAACGCTTATAAAACTGATCTCCGAGAAAAACGCCGATGAAATAAACGGTATTTTAACTGCTCAGAACAAATGCTCTAAGGCCTGCGAAGTATTAAATGCTCTCGTTAAAAGCTACGGTGAGCCCAAGCAGGTGTTGGAAAACTTAAAGAACTTAAGTGATGACGCAGTTTTAAATGATTTAATAGACAATTTGGCAGATGTTTTGTCCTCTTTACCGAGTGATAAAATAAGGCTCGATTTTTCTGAGATTAACGACGTAAATTACTACAACGGCATAGTTTTCAAGGGCTTTATAAACGGTATTCCCACAAGCGTTTTAAGCGGTGGACGATACGACCCGCTTATAAAGAAGATGGGCGCCGAATTTTCGGCAATTGGCTTTGCGGTGTATTTGGATTTATTAAGCGAGCTTTCAAAAGAGCCCGAAAAGTTCGATATAGACGCAGTAGTTTTATATGATGAAAACTGTGACTACACAGCGCTTAATGAACAGCTAAACGCTTTAAGACAAACCGGCATAAGCGTCAGCGCGCTAAAGATAATTCCAAAAAGACTTAAATATAAAAAGCTATATAAATTAAGCGGCAAGGAGGTTGAGCTCATTGAAGACAATGCTTAATGTGGCTCTGCCAAAGGGCCGTCTTGGTGAAAAGGTTTACAATATGTTTGAAAAGGCAGGCTTTGACTGCCCGTCTATAAAAGAAAACAACCGTAAACTTATTTTTGAAAACGAGGAATGTGCAGTTCGTTACTTTTGGGTTAAACCCAGCGACGTTGCAATTTACGTTGAGCGCGGCGCGGCGGATATAGGTGTTGCGGGTAAGGATATTTTACTTGAATACACCCCCGACGTTTACGAACTTTTGGATCTTAAAACGGGCATTTGCCGAATGGCAGTTGCGGCCAAAAAGGATTTTCGTGACAATTTACAGCGTCCTTTAAAGGTTGCAACCAAGTTTACCAATATTGCAAAGAATTATTATACATCTGTCGGCCGCGATATAGATATAATTCATCTTAACGGTTCTATAGAAATTGCGCCGATTTTAAATTTAAGTGACGTTATAGTCGATATTGTTGAAACGGGCACTACATTAAAGGAAAATAATCTTGAGGTATTTGAAACAATAGTACCCATAAGCGCAAGACTTATTTGCAATAAATCAAGCTTTAAATTTAAAAACGAGCCAATCGAAAAGCTTTTAAAAAGTCTTGCAAGTCAGGTAGCACAGGAGAAGTAAAATGATTAAAATATTAAAATACGGCGAGGTTTCGGAGTGCGAAGTTTTTGCCCGCGCAGAAAATACGGTAAACGTTGAAGACGTTGTTGCCGATATAATTAAAAACGTAAAGCAAAACGGCGATGCAGCGTTATACGAATACTCTCGCAGGTTTGACGGCGTAGAGCTTGATTCTTTACTCGTAAGCGCGCAGGAAATAGAAGAGGCTGTAGCCGGTGTAGATGAGGAATTTATCGATATTCTTAAAACCGCAAGGGATAATATCTGGGCTTTTCACTCAAGACAGGTTAAAAACAGCTTTATTATAAACGATACAAACGGTGTTGTTGTAGGCCAGAAGGTAATTCCCGTTGGTAAGGCGGGCCTTTACGTGCCGGGTGGTACGGCCGCATATCCGTCAACCGTTTTAATGGATGCAATTCCCGCAAAAATTGCAGGCGTAAAGCAAGTAGTTATGGTTACTCCTCCGTCTAAAGACGGTAGCGTAAACAAGCACATTTTAGCAGCCGCAAAAATTGCAGGAATTGATAAAATCTATAAAATCGGCGGCGCGCAGGCAATAGCCGCTTTAGCTTACGGAACCGAGAGCGTACCTAAGGTCGATAAAATAGTAGGTCCCGGTAATGCATACGTTGCCGAAGCCAAAAAGCAGGTTTTCGGTACCGTTTCTATTGATATGATAGCAGGTCCGAGTGAGATTTTAATTGTGGCAGACAAAAACTCCAACCCCGCTCATTTGGCGGCCGATTTATTATCTCAGGCCGAACACGACAAATTAGCATCGGCAGTTTTGGTAACCGAATCTGAAGATTTAGCTAAAAAGGTAAGTGATGAGTTGGAAAAGCAGATACCGCTTTTATCACGCAAGGAAATAGCCAGAACCTCTATAGACAACAACGGTAAAATTATTATCGTGCCAAGCATAAAAGAGGCAATCGAGCTTTCGAACGCAATCGCACCCGAACACCTGGAGCTGATGCTCGATAATCCGTTTGACTATTTAGATGCAGTAACCAATGCGGGTTCTGTATTTATGGGCCGCAACTGCCCCGAGGCTTTGGGAGATTATCTTGCAGGTCCTAACCACACCTTACCCACAAGCGGTACTGCAAGATTTTCAAGTCCGCTTTCGGTAGATGATTTTATAAAGAAAACACAGTACACCTATTACACGGCCGATGCATTTAAGTCGGTTGCAAAAAAGGTGGCATATTTTGCCGAGCGTGAGGGTTTACAGGCTCACGCAAAAAGCGCTTTAAGTAGATTAGAGGAAAACAAGTAATGAGCAGATTTTTAAAACCGTCCTTTGAAAAGCTGGTACCATATACTCCCGGCGAGCAACCCAAGGACAATAAATATATAAAGCTTAATACCAATGAGTCACCCTTTGCCCCCTCTAAAAAGGCAATAGCGGCGGCAAAAAAAGCGGCAAAAAAATTACAGCTTTATTCCGACCCCGAGTGTCTTGCTTTAAGAGAAAAACTTGCCGAGATTTACGGTGCTAAAAAAGAGCAGGTAATAGTTACAAACGGCTCGGACGAGGTTTTGAATTTTGCTTTTATGACTTTTTGCGACGAAAACACTCCTGCCGCCTTTGCCGATATTACCTACGGTTTTTACAAGGTTTTTGCCGCAGTCAATAACGTACCTTTTGTAGAAATTCCTTTAAACGAAGATTTTACAATAAACGTTAACGATTACTGCGGTATAAACAAAACCATTTTTATTGCTAATCCCAATGCGCCTACGGGCATCGCTCTGACGCTTGAGGATATAGAAAAAATACTTATTTCCAACCCCAACAACATAGTTGTTATCGATGAAGCCTATACAGGCCTCGGCGCGCAGAGCGCGGTATCGCTTGTAGAAAGATACGATAATCTGCTTGTTACAATGACCTTTTCCAAAACTCGCTCAATGGCGGGCGCAAGACTCGGCTTTGGTATAGGCAACAAGGATATTATAAACGACCTTAACACAGTCAGATATTCTACAAATCCGTATAACGTAAATTCTATGACCCTTGCCGCAGGCATTGGCTCGCTTGCAGATGAGCAATATACAAAAGCAAACTGCAAAACCATAATGGAAAACAGACTTTATACTACGAATGAACTTAAAAAACGTGGCTTTAGCGTGTTGGATTCATTATCAAACTTTGTTTTTGCAACCCACCCGAAGCTAGATGCGAACGAGCTTTATTTAAAGCTTAAAGAAAACTCGGTTTTGGTGCGCCACTTTACTTTAGAGCGCATAAAAGACTACAACCGAATTACCATAGGCACAAAATCACAGATGCAGGCCTTCTTTAAAATTTTAGATAAAATTTGCCAAGGAGATTTAAAATGAGAACAGCTACAGTAAATCGCAAAACTTATGAAACCGATATATCGCTTACCCTTACTCTTGACGGCAAGGGCGAGTCCGATATAAATACGGGTTGCGGATTTTTAGACCATATGCTAACCCTCTTTGCCCGCCACGGCGGAATGGACCTTAATATTACCTGCAAGGGTGATACCTTTGTCGATTATCACCACACCGCAGAGGATATCGGAATATGTCTTGGAATGGCTTTTTTGGAAGCTATTGGCGATAAAAAGGGTATTTGCCGTTATGGCGATATTACTCTGCCTATGGATGAATCCTTAATTTTGGCCGCAACCGATATTTCGGGCAGAGCGTATCTTGGCTACGCGCTTAATATTCCGTCCTTTAAGGTTGGCGATTTTGATACCGAGCTTGTAGAGGAGTTTTTCTCAGGGTTTGTAAGAGAGGCCAAAATAACTCTTCACATAAAACAGCTCAGCGGTTCAAATTCTCACCACATAATTGAGGGCGCCTTTAAAGCAGTAGCAAGAGCGTTAAGAAAAGCGGTTAAAATTGATGCCGATTTTGCCGATAGCCTACCGTCCACGAAGGGAGTTTTATAATGGTTGCCATTATAGATTACGGCGTAGGTAACCTGTTTTCCTTAAAAAGCTCTTTGGCGTTTTTAGGGGTAGATACCGTTGTTACAAGCGACCCGTCAGTAATAAAAAAAGCCGATAAAATAATTCTGCCGGGTGTTGGTGCTTTTGGCGATGCCATAAAGCGTCTTAAAGAAAGCGGGCTCGATAAGGTTATAACCGGCGAGGCTCAGGGCGGCAAGCTGCTTATGGGTATATGCCTTGGTATGCAGCTGTTGTTCGATAAAAGCTATGAGTACGGCGAGCACGACGGCCTTGGTCTTATAAAGGGTTCTGTATGCCCGATTGACCCTACAAAAGATAACCTGAAAATTCCGCATATTGGTTGGAATTCTTTAAAGTTCAAGGGTCAAAAAAGCCCCATTTTTAAATATTTAAAAGACGGTGACTTCGTATATTTCGTTCACTCCTTTTATGCGAGTGAGTGTGATGAAAACATTATTGCTACTACCCATTACGGCAATGAGCTTTGTGCGGCGGCGGCAAATAAAAACGTTTTCGGTTGTCAGTTCCACCCCGAGAAAAGCGGTGAGGTAGGACTTAATATCTTAAAAGCCTTTTGTGAAATGGGGGAGAACGAATGTTAATTTTTCCTGCTATAGATTTGTTCGATAAAAAAGCAGTTCGCCTTTTACACGGCGATTATAATAAAATGACCGTTTACAGCGAAAATCCCCTGGATGTTGCAAAGGATTTCGAAAAGCAGGGCGCAAAATGCATTCACCTTGTTGATTTACAGGGCGCTAAAGACGGCACAACTGAAAACTTAAGCGTTATAAAGCAGATAGCCGATAACACCTCTCTTTTTATAGAGGTTGGCGGCGGCATACGCAGTATGGATGTTATAGATAAATATTTATCGATAGGTGTAGACAGGGTTATTTTAGGCACCGCTGCACTTACAAATCCCGAATTTTTAAATGCCGCTATAGAAAAATACGGTGAAAAAATAGCCGTCGGTGTAGATATTAAAGACGGCAAGGTGGCCATAAGGGGCTGGGTTGAGGTAACCGAAATAAATGCCGATGACTTTTTGGCAGACCTGCAGAAAAAAGGTGTTAAAACCGTTATTTGTACCGATATTTCAAAGGACGGCGCTATGCAGGGCACAAACCGTGAGCTTTATAAAAAAATGAGCGATTCTATGAATATCAACATAATAGCCTCGGGCGGAGTGAGTGATTTGGAAGATATTATTTCTCTTCGCAAGCTTTCTCTTTACGGCGCAATAATCGGTAGAGCTTATTATATTGGCGCCATAAATTTAAGTGAGGCAATAGAGGTGGCAAAATGATAACCAAACGAATAATTCCTTGCTTAGACGTTAAAGACGGCAGGGTAGTAAAGGGTGTAAACTTTAAGGGCTTAAACGATGTTTCGTCTCCGGTTGAGCTTGCAAAATACTACTCCGAAAACGGCGCCGATGAGCTTGTATTTTACGATATTACCGCATCGAGTGAGGGCAGAAGGCTTTTTACCGACATTTTATGCCAGGTAGCAAGTACGATTTTTATACCCCTTACGGTTGGCGGCGGAATAAACACTCTTGACGATTTTGACAGGGTTCTAAAATGCGGAGCCGATAAGGTCAGCGTAAATTCGGGCGCAATAAAAAATCCGCAGCTTATTGCCGATGCCGCAAAGCGTTACGGGGACCAATGCGTAGTTATTTCGGCCGACGTAAAGCGTGTAGACGGCGAGTTTAAGGTCTTTGCCAAGGGCGGCAGAGAAAACACGGGTATGGAGGCAATTGGCTGGATAAAGCATTGTGTAGATCTGGGAGCCGGCGAAGTTGTACTCAACTCCATAGATACCGACGGTGTTAAGGGCGGCTTTGATTTAGAGATGTTAGATAAGGTTTGCAGCGTTGTAAACGTTCCCGTAATAGCCTCGGGTGGCGCGGGTAATATAGAGCACTTTGTACAGCTTTTTAAAACGCTGCCTAAGGTTGATGCAGGTCTTGCCGCATCAATATTCCATTTTGGTCAGGTTAAAATATCGGACCTTAAAACAACACTTAAAAATAACGATATTTCGGTTAGAATATAAGGAGAATAAAAATGTTAAATATTGATGATTTAAAGTTTGATGATAAAGGTCTTATTCCTGCCGTAGTGGTAGACAGTGTTTCCAAAAAGGTTTTGACCTTGGCTTATATGAATAAGGAAAGCCTTAAAATATCTATGGAAAAGGAGTTAACCTGCTTTTTCAGCCGCTCAAGACAGGAACTTTGGCTAAAAGGGGAAACCAGCGGAAATTATCAGCATATAGTATCCATTACCGCCGACTGTGATTACGATGCTTTAGTAGTAGAGGTTGAGCCCGACGGTCCCGCTTGCCATAAGGGTACGTTCTCTTGCTTTGAAAACGAGTTGTTTACTGCTTCGGGCAAGCAAAGCTTCTCGCTCAGCAGCTTAAAGGACCTTATAACCGACAGAAAGTTAAATCCCAAAGAGGGCTCGTATACAAACTACCTTTTCGATAAGGGACTCGATAAAATTCTCAAAAAGGTTGGCGAGGAGTCTACCGAGGTTATAATTGCCGCCAAGGCTGAGGATAAAAAGGAAACCATTTACGAAATATCCGATTTAGCATATCATTTGCTTGTGCTTATGATCGAAATGGGAATTTCGCTCGAGGATATACACAAAGAGCTATCCAGCCGCCACGTTATAGATCATAAGGTCAAGCAGGAGAAAATGACAAAATGATTTTAGAAGACTATCATCTTCACACCACCTTTTGCGACGGTAAACACACACCCGAGCAAATGGTTAAGGCCGCAATAAGCCTCGGTATGACACGAATTGGCATAACGGTGCATTCTTTTACCGATTTTGATACCGAGTGTTGCATAGACCCTGCCCGAATAGATGAATACAAAGCCACTATAGCCGCTTTAAAAGAAAAATATAAGGACAAAATAGAGGTTCTTTGCGGCATTGAGCAAGACGTGTACACTACCATAAAGCCCGAAGGGTACGACTATATAATCGGCTCGGTGCATTACGTTAAGAAAAATAACGAATATATAACGGTAGATTTAAAAAAGGAATTGCTGAAAGAAAAAATAGATGTTCATTATAATGGCGATTTCTATGCTTTTTGCGAGGATTATTATGCTCTCGTGGCCGGCATTGCCAACACGAATGCCGACATTATAGGTCATTTTGATTTAATAACCAAGCTAAACGGCAAGGGCGATTTGTTCGACCAAAAAAATGAGCGCTACCTTAAAGCCGCAAAGTCGACCGCAGACGTACTGCTTAAAACGGGCAAGGTTTTTGAGGTTAATACGGGCGGAATTTCACGTGGGTATATAGACCATCCGTACCCCGATATTCCATTGCTTAAATATATAGCCGAAAACGGCGGCAGTTTTGTGCTTACGAGTGATGCGCATTCGAGCGAAAATTTATGTTTTCAGTTTGATAAATGGTCTGCAGTTTTGGAAGAAATTAAAAATAAGCAATAAAAAAACACAAGGCGTTTGCCTTGTGCTTTTTTGCTTTTTAATTATTTACTGTTCTTTTTTAGGCCAGATTTTTTCGCGGAAAACGATTATAACTACTACTCCGCCAATAACCGCAACTGCGCCTGCGGCTACGAGCACTATCCACCATTTAAATCCGGATTTTTCTGTATCATCGTTACTATCGCTTTGTGTTAAGTCGGAAGTAATCTCGCTGCTTGTGGTATCCGGCTGACGCTCGCCTTGTGCGCCGCAAACTGTGCAGGTTGCGGTATCGTCAAAGTTGTGGGCGAGTAAAACTTCGCGTTTGGCACCGCAGTTATCACAGGTGTCATCACACTCACCGCCGTAAACGTGTTCTATGGCGGCAATAGCCTGGTGACCGCTTATGTACTTTTTACAGTCGGGGCAATACTTACCCTCGGTGTAGCCCTCTAAGCCGCAACGTGGCTCTTCGGCAGCAACCGTCTGTGCGTTAGGGTGCTGACAAGAGGTATTTGCGGGCTTGCTCTGAGTGTTATTGTTTTGGTTAGAGTTTTGTGTATTGCTCTGTGTATTGTTGTTATTTTGGTTGTTGCTGGGTGTTGATGTTGTATTGTTATTATTGTTGTTATTGTTGTTTGCGGTACCGTTTTTGGCTATACCCGAGGGGGTAGTGTGTGCGGGTACCTGCTCGCCAAATAAAATAAATGCAAGCTCGGGGTAGTCAACAAAAATATTACGTGTGCCTGTAATAGACTCTACCGAGTCGTTTCTGCCAAGCTCCCATGTATCAACAGGGTCAGCTTCAATCCACTCGAGCAAAACAGCCTTGCTTTCTATAACGCCCGATGCGCCGAATAATTTGGTCTGAGCCCAGCGAACGTGCTGATAAAGAACGATACGTGCAACGTCACCTCTAAGGTCATGGCTGTTGTTGGATTCTTTATTAGGATTATAAAAATTACTGCTTTTTCCGTATGCTTTATTACCGCGGCTTGAGTTCTCGCTCGAAGAGGTGGGGCGAAGCATCATAATATCATTCTCACCGTCACCGTCACCCTTACTGTTGGGCCAGGTGTGTTCGCGGTTCCAAGTACTGCCGCCATCCCAGGACGGACCAATTGCTACGCCCGAATAGAAGGAAGATATTTTGTTGCTTGTTTTACCGCTGTTCTCGCAGTCGGTATGTTGGAACATATATCTTGTATCGTTATAAGAGGTTATTTTTTTGTGGTTGGACTTCATTATTCTCTGAAGCTCTTTGTATAAAGCACTCGACATAACCTGGCTTGTGTTAGAGCTGCCCGAAAGGCTTGATAACTGGCTATAAGAAGTGTTGTTTTTGCTGTAAAAAGATTCTGCCTTAGGGGAAAGGAAGGTGGCTTCCACTTCACGTGTGCCCCAGTTTTTAATGTAACTGCCCGAATAAACGTAATCTACCGTAGCAGCGCTTGTGCTAAGGCTGATACTGAACAATAAGCTGATACATAGCATAAGTGCCATAGTAATGCTAATTGAACGCTTTGCAAAATTCTTCATTGTAACATCTCCATATTTGTTTTTTTATATCTTTCGACACAAAATTTCACAAATAGCATTTTAGCATAAATTTTTAGAAATTGCAACTACCTAAAAAACAATCGCCCCTTAGGAAAAATATCCTAAAGGGCGGTTTATTATTTTGCTTAAAAAATCTGTTTTTATGCAATAGGTACTAACGTTTCATTAGTAATTCTTGCAGCAGAAGAATGCAGATATGTATCTACGTATGTGCCTGCAGGGTAAGTTATCGTTGCAGAAGTCGGGTAGGTTAAACCGGAGTTAATTCTGGTTATTGATGCGGGTAACGTGATGGACTTCAGTGCTGTGAAGCCGAATGCGTAGCTGGAGATGTAATCTACACCCTCTTCTACTACTACGGTTTCGAGCTTAGCGCAACCACGGAATGCATAAGCATAGATGGTCTTAACGTTGCCCGG
>JAFSCI010000043.1 GCA_017436815.1 Clostridia bacterium | reverse complement strand
TCAAGATATACCACAGTGCCGATACCGTTTATTTTAGGCGCTACCAGCTCGTTAACCGAAAAGCCGCCGCCCGTAGCAATTACGGTGTTGGTAAGCTCATTTAAAGAGTCGCACAAATCAGCCTCTTTTTTTCTGAAATAGGCCTCTCCCTGCTGAGCAAAAATCTCGGGAATGCTCATATTTTCTTGCTTTTCGAGTAAAGAGTCGGTGTCAACAAAACGCATATTTAAAGCGGTTGCCAGCTTTTTGCCTATGGTCGTTTTACCGCTTCCCATAAAACCGCATAAAACAATGTTTTTCATTTTATTTTAATTTCTCCTCAGCCTTTTTGCATATGGTGTTTATTTGCTCGGTGCTAAATTGCCCGCCATACCAGATATCGTGCGCACGGGCTGCCTGCCAAACCAGCATACTCATACCGCTAAGCGCCTTTACCTTAAGCGCTGCGGCCTTTTTGATAAGAGTAGTGTCTACGGGGTTGTAAACTGCATCGTATACGGCCTTTGCGCGTGCAATCTGATGATCCTTTAAAATGCAATCATCACACTTTGGGTACATGCCCACCGGAGTGGCGTTTACGATTAAATCGAAATCGGAGTCTATTTTTTCGATAAGCTCCATATTAATATCACAGTGGTACTCGTTTTTGAACGATTGGCAAAAATCAATTGCTCTTTTAGAGGTTAAATCATTTGTTCCTACCGTAAGCGAGCAACCCTTTTGTAGTGCTTGATGCGCCATAGCCAGAGCAACACCGCCGTAGCCCAAAAGCAGTACCTTGCCTTTAAGAGCGATATTTTCGGCTTCTAAAGCCTTAGAAAAGCCGTAGCCGTCGGTATTGTAACCGTAAAGAGTGCCGTTTTCGTTTTTAATTACGTTTACTGCGCCTATTTGCTTTGCGGTTGGGTCTAATACATCGGTAAACTCCATTATTGCGCGTTTGTGCGGAATTGTTACGTTTATGCAGTCAAAGGTCTTTAAAAAATCTGTTTTTTCCTTTAACTCTTCGGGAGCAATATCAAGGGTGATATACGAAGAATCACGACCCGATATTTTAAACAACTCACTGTGTATAAAGGGCGATAACGAATGGCCTATCGGGTGGCCTATAACACAACATTTCATAAAATCAGTCCAACCTCAAAAATAAAAAAAGTATTGACAAACCGCAGCTGAGTAAATATTATAAGTAAAAGAGACGGTTTTGCAAAGAATAATACATAGCATATTTTATCACACGTACGACCGTATGTCTATATTTTATTTTGGTGCCGAGCGCACTTTAAACTAAAGGAGATTATTATGATTTTTGAACAAGTAAAGAAAATGTTGGTTGAACAGTTAGACGTAGATGAAAACGATATAACAACCGATACTAAAATTATTGACGACTTAAATGCTGACAGTATTGATATTGTAGAAATGCTTATGGCATTGGAAGATGAATACGGCATTGAAATTTCTGATGAAGAAGCTGCTAACCTGCAGACAGTAGGCGATATAGTAGACTATATTCAGGATAAGCAATAATTGAATAACAATGTTAAAAGCCTGACGTGCTAAAACACGTCAGGCTTTTTTGCAGTGTAACAAGAGTCTGACCCGTTACACTATCCTTCAACCTTTTGTCTTATGTAGTCGGCAACCTCGGCCATAACCTTAAGACCAGACGGTAAAATAGAGAGCGGAAGCTTGTTTATAAAGCTGTTGGCTTCTAAAGTAATGTCACCGCAGTAGCCAATTTCCTTTAAAGCCTCGCATACGGCATTGTAATCTATTTTGCCGTAAAAGGGCAGGGTGTGGGAGTCTTCTACAAGGTTTGTGTCGTGCACGTGCAGGCACTTTAGTCTGTCTTTTCCGAGCGCTCTTATAAAATCGGGGATATCTTCATCTACTAAAGACACGTGACCAATATCAAGACAAGCGACTATATTTTTATGGTTTACCATATCTATGTATTCGCAAAATTCGCTTGGTTTCGAGCAGGTGCTGTGCCAGATTCTGTTGTTCTCGGTCTGCCACATATTTTCAGCCGCAACACAAATTCCGCACTTTTCGGCTACTTTGGCAAGTTCGGAATAAAATTCAAGATTTAATTCTTTTAAGACCTGCTCGTGACCTAAATATCTTAGGTGCTGTTTTGGGTGAACAACTATGTTTTTTGCGCCTAAAATAGCGGCGCACTCTATAGAGCGGACTATTTTTTTGTAAATAACGGCGTCTTTTTCCGCTTGGCCCGTGCTTGAATGGAAAGGCGCATGGGCCTGGTTGCAGACAATACCTATACTGTCGGCATACTCTCTTACCGATTTTGCATACTCTAAATAATCATCATCGTCAAAACGGCTGTGGTCAGAAAAAAGCATATCGGTAAACGACATATCGTAAGCGGTAAAGCCGGCATCCTTTACAAGCTTTATGCCCTCGTTATGTGTCATTTTCCTTGCGGTAACAAATTCAATAGAAGTAGATGTGTACATAAAACACGCCTCCAAATACAAATATACTTAAAATATAGCACAAAATACCGCTAAGTCAATGTTATTTGGCTATTTTTGTGATTTTCACAAAAATAATAGCAGCATTTTTGTCATTTTGATGTATGACAATTAAATGAATTTTGTGTTAAAATTATATTAAGAAGGGTAGCAGGTTGGACTCTCGTTGCCCTAAGTTTTGGGGGCGAAAAAATGTTCAAAATAACCGACAATATTATTTACGGCACAACCGGTGCTTGCGTAATAGACGACATTAAAACCGAAAATTTTAAAGGCGTATCTATGCAGTATTATGTTATTCGCCCTATTTACGATAAACATTCCGTAATTTTTGCGCCGGTTGGAAAAAGCGAAAATAAAATGCGCAAAATTTTATCGGCCGAGCAGGTTTACGAGCTTATAAATTCTATTGAGAGTACCGATAGTTTGTGGATAGAAAACGAAGCTGAGCGCAAGGAAAAATTTTCTGAGCTTATCAAAAAAGGCGACAGAGCCGAACTTGTAGCGCTGGTAAGAACGCTTTATTTAAAGCGCGAGGAGCAGCAAAAGAGCGGTAAAAAGCTACATATTGCCGACCAGAAAGCAATGGACAGCGCAGAGAAGCTATTGTACGAAGAATTCGCCTTCGTGCTTGATATTGAATTAGATCAGGTCGTTCCGTTCATAACAAAACAAATACAAATAAACAAAAAATAAAAAAACAAAGGGGCAAGTCGCAAGACTTGCCCTTTTAATAATTTTCGGTAAACAGGTGGGATTCTTTGTTGTCACCCTCACGCCAACCGACAATGGTTGACAGATTTACGTTGTGAATACTTTTGAACAGATTTTTATCAACGTCGGGATTGACCTTTTTTAAATCTTTAATAAGCTGCTTTATCTCTTTGCGCTTAGATAAATCCTCGTGGTGCTCACTGTCTTTGGTAAATTTGCAGGCGCACTGTAAAAAGGTCAGAGAGTTATAATTTGCCCAACGAATAATGTCCTGTTCTTTTACCTTATAAAGCGGCCTGATAAGCTCTAAGCCCTCAAAATTAGTGGACTTTAGCTTGGGCATCATGGTTTTTATTTCGGCCGAGTACATCATACTCATAAGCAGAGTTTCTATCATATCGTCAAAGTGGTGACCGAGCGCAATTTTATTGCAGCCGAGCTCTTTGGCCTTGCTGTAAAGACAGCCTCTGCGCATTCTCGCGCACAAATAACAGGGCGAGCCGCCCGCGGTAAAGGTAACGTCAAAAATATTGCTGTTGAAAATTTCGGCGTCTATATTAAGAGTTTTTAAATTTTCCTTTATTAAAGCCAGATTTTCGGGCGCATAGCCGGGGTCCATAACTATGTATTTTGCGGTAAATTCAACAGAACTGTGCCTTGCTAACTGCTCGATGCATTTTGCAAGAATCATACTGTCCTTGCCACCCGAAATACAAACGGCTATTACATCGCCCTCGTTTATTAAGGAGTATTCCTGTACTGCTCCCACAAAGTTATTCCAGATGGGCTTGCGGAAGGTCTTTATTATACTGCGTTCAATTTCTTTGTAACGTTCCATAATTTTCTCCTGAATGTTATACAAATATATTATATTTGATTTGCAATATTTTTCAAGTATCCAAAAAGTAGATTTTATATTGTTGACCAAAACTTTTTTTAATTGTATAATTTTTTAAAAGGGGGGCGTTCGTATGAAAAGCCTTATAGAATATTCCTTAAATGAGCAGGTGGAGTATCACAACAGCGCAAAAGATGCCTATTTTTTCGGCAATAACGTTGTAGGCGCATCTGCTACGCGTGAGGGCGAATGGACATTTTTAATAGGACCCGATTATACAAGCCCCAACTATGTAAGCAGTATTAAGCTTTTTGTAAATATAAACGGCGAGGATATACCCCTTGAATTCAATATGCGCCGAATCAGAAAAAGCGGCGTGTTTTTTGGCGCGGCAAACCTAAATAATCACAAAATCTACGTTTGGGATTTCGCGCCCAATAACACCTGTCTGGCTGTAAGATATATTTATTCCGATACATTAAATAACGCAAAAATTACCGCAAAAATTGTTCCCGATGAAAGCGAGCAGACTATACTAAACGGCGCTTTGTGTATAAAAAAGGATACCGATAAATACTGCTTTGGAAACAGAGAAACACTAAACTGGCAGGACAGATTTTGCAGTATATATTTTAATGAAGAAAGTGTTTGCAGCGGGCAAAACGGCGAGTTTTGTGTGACAACTACACTCAAAAACGGCGGCGGAGCACTTATTTTTAGCTTTAGCTATGAGCAACCCGAAATTATAAATATTGACCCTGAAAAATACCTTGATGATACCTTTATGTTTTGGCAAAACTGGTTTAGTAAAGGTTATATGCCTAAAATAGAAAATAAGCGCTATGCCGATGCCGTAGAGTCAATTTTGCTCTCGGTAAAAATGCAACAGAACCGTGACGGCGGTATGATTGCGGGCATCAGAAAATATGCAAACTCCTACGTGCGTGATACCCACGGCGGTATGCGTATGTTAATAGCGACCCGCCATTACCAAGAAGCAGCGCTTTTGCTAAAAAACATACATTCGCGTTTTGAAAAAGCAGGCTTTATTCCTAACTGGTGGTCTATGGGGTCTGATACCTTTATTGGCCATTCCTTCTTTAACGATGCCTCTGAGGTTACCGCTTACTATATGTTTATGGCGCGTGATTACCTTAAAAATACGGGTGATATGGCGCTTATAAACCAAATAATGCCCTCAATTAAATGGGCGGCCGAAACCCAGCTTAACTGGCTTATAGAGCATGACTACACAATATCCTTTAACGGCGATGAAACCGAGCAGTATTGCTGCAATAACGACGGCGAGGAGTATGGCACCTTTGTAGTAGAGGGCTATTACTGGGAACATTTATCACTCTCGTTCCCGTCTGCCGCAGCGGCACTGTGCTCTTTAGAGTGGTATGCCGATTTAACTAATACAGATTGGTCCGAACATACCGATAAGCTTCGTAAGAGAATAGACGAAGTTTTCTTAAAGGCAGACGGCACACATATCTGGAGCGCAAAATTCGTTGACGGCAAGCTTATTCATCACAACGGCAACCTGCCTAATTATTTATTGTTGCCGCTTTGGATAGGCGCAAGGCTTGAGGGTGGCAGAGAAATTGACGATGCTGCAAAAACAAAGGAATTTATAAAGGAAAGCGGCTTTTTGCCCAACTGCCCCGAAGCTATGCAGGGCTTTTGCGGTCACAGTATGGGACTGTATCTTTACTGTATGCTAAAGCTTGGTGATAAAACCGAAGCAAAAAGGGCCGCCGAGCAAATACTTAATACCAATCTTTTATCAATGTACGCAACGGTGTCGGAATTTTACGGACCCGGCTGTGTACCTAACGGACATATGTGCCGCGCCTTTGAGGGCGGCATTGTGGGAGAGGCCTTAATAAAATATTTTGAATCAATAGAATAAACAAATTAAACACCGCCGTAATGGCGGTGTTTCGTTTTATAAATACTTTCGTATATCTATTGCCAGCTTTTCTTCTAGGTTTATAAGTCGCTTGGTAATGTCTTTTGCGTGCTCGTCGGCCGCTTCGTACTGGTTTAAATAGCGGTTTAAAGATTTTACGCCCATATTGCAGCCGTCGGTCATTAAATCGGCTATGGTGGCATCGGATTCATCCATTGCCATTTTCATTTCGGTCTTCATTTTAGACATTCCTTTGGCCATAGGGTTTGGCTCCTTGCCGTCGTCTTTGAAACGTTCGAGGGCTGACTGTAAATCACGGTCTAATTCCTCGTGCTCCTTTTTGCAGTCAATAAGTCGTTTTCTGAACTCTTCGGACTTTACTCTGTCTACAACGTCATCAATAGACTTTACGCCCATTTTTATACCTGCATCGCACTCACGAAGCAGCTTTATGGTATCTTTTTCAATCATAAAAAACATCTCCCGAGTATATTGTACCCGAGAGATGCTTTATTATTTATTTTGCTGCCTTTTTCTTTTTAATTTTTCTTACAACGGCTAAAGTTATTACAACAATTACCGCAATTATAATTACAATGAGCGCCATTACAATAAAAGTGAATTTGTTTGCGTTGCGCACTAAATCGGCAGGGGAAAGGGAGGAATATACAACCTTTCGGTTATCGGGAGCGGCATATTTTGAATCTATACTGTCTCCCATATTTTTAAGATAATCGGAAATTGCGTACCACTCTTTTAAGGGTGTGCCGTTTTTATCACGTACAACGTAGTTTACAAGGTCTTCTGACTCTATGGGATTGCCGTTTTTATCACGCGGTACAATTTCTAAAAGACCGAACGATTTTTCCTTTACAGAGCCGAGCATTTGTCCGCAGTACATACCCGTAACGATTTTATAAAGCTTTTCATCGTCAATTTCTTCCAGAGTTCCATCGTTGCGGCGAAGACGCGCGTAATCGACCTTATTAAATATCATACGGCTTGTGTTGAACGAGTACTCGACACCCGAGCAAAACAGCTGAGCCGCCTTCATAATGGGCTGAACCGAGGCATCGACTTCTAATGCATTTTTAAGGTCACGGCCCGTAAGGTATACTGCAACCAGCTCGCCCTCTGTGCCAACACCGAGGGAGGCTGCGCTGAATACGTCGGATACCGAAACGGCGCCCTTTGGCAGAGAATCTCTTATAACACCTGCTGCCGTTAAAGCCATATCTACACTCTCACCCGTTGCCTTTTCTACCGACCACTTGTAAGCGTCAGAGAAAATATTGCAAAGTGTAGATTCGTGCTGGGTGGCATAAACGTCATCAACGCTTTCAAATTCGTAAGGGTTGGTGGTTAAAATTTCATCAAAGCTAAGAGAATACTGCGCAAGATAATCTTGTTCAACGTTTTTCTTGTAGTCCTCAATAAGCTTTGCAATTTTTTCATCAGGTGTTATGGTGTCGTTAATGGGAATAAGCTTGTAATCCTTTAAATCAAAACTGCTATCAGCATTTGGCGCAAGCGATATAACACCCAAATTTGTAGCATATTCGCCTGCCGATACTATAAAGGTGTTGTTTACCTTTATGGGTTCGGTAAGTGTTGTATGGGTGTGGCCCGATACTATAATATCTATGCCGTTTACCGCCTTTGCAAGCTCGTAGTCTTCACCCTCGCCGCCGCTTGTACCGCTGTGCGAAAGGCATACTACAACCGGCTCTGCCGAGTAGGTATCTTTACAAAATTTTATGGCCTCATCAACGGTTTTTTGCGCGGTGGTAACGGGGTCTAAAAACTCCATATTAGAGTTTGGCGCGCAGTCATCAGAATCTAAACCGAACATACCGAATATCGCAAAATAAACCCCGCCACGCTCTATTACTGTGTAGTCCTTAACGCCAAAATCGTCAAAGGCGTTTTGCATAGCGGTATCGTCTGCTTTTGGCTTATAGTTTGCAATAACTATTTGCGGCAATACATCAGAGCTGTTTTTTGCGGCCGATAGCATATCAAGAAGGCCCTTTGGTAAATAGTCGAACTCGTGATTACCGAAGGTGGTAACGTCATAGCCCATAGCGCCCATTAGTCTAAGTTCCGTTGCCGAAGTAGCAAAGGCGGTCTGGAAAAGCGAGCCCATAGAAAAATCACCGCCGTCAACCAAAATGGCGTTTGGGTGCTTTTGCTTTTGCTCGTTTATGGCAGTCGCAAGGCGGGCATAGCCGCCGTATTGCTTGCCGTTTTCATCGGTGCCGGGCAAAAAGTGCGAGTGTAAATCGTGAGTGAAAAGAACCGTAATGTCGTTTTTTTCGGTATCTGCAAAAGAGGGTAAAGCGAAAATGCTGCAAAAAACAAGCAAGGCCAGCAATAAGGATAAAAGCTGAGTTAGTTTTGTTTTCATAAAAACACCTTCTTAAAGTTTTATGTTTTACAGATTATACCATAAATTTTCAAAAATGTACAGACAAAGCAAATTTTAAAACTGCAAAAGCAAAAAAATACAAAGAAAGAGCAATATTGTGCTTTTATTTTTTGGTAAAACAAGGTATAATTGTCACAAAAGGGGGAGACTTTATGTTCGAAGCAAAATTTGTATATCCCGAATACGGATATATGTATTTAAACACCGAAAAGCCGCAGGTAACACTTGCTGTTGCCAATAAATCTGCCGAGGGTGAAAAGGTAAAACTAAACGGTACGGTTTGCGATTATTATGATGAATGTATTCTTACCATAAATGAGGAGTATTCCTTTGCCGCAAACGAGGAAAGGGAGTTTTCTTTTTACATTCCTTGCAAAAAGAAAGGTTACTACAAGGTGCTCATCGATGTTGTGCCCGAGCGCAGTGAACCCATAAACAAGGAAACGGGTCTTGGCTACACCGTTCACCACGACCGCTCTTTAATACCCGAATCCTGCTTTGGTATAAGCGGT
Source organism: Clostridia bacterium (assembly GCA_017436815.1). GTDB lineage: Bacteria > Bacillota > Clostridia > Oscillospirales > Acutalibacteraceae > RGIG3013. The sequence continues at coordinate 41,173 of JAFSCI010000043.1, read as the reverse complement.
AATTTGTGTGTGCCGCAGCTTCATTATCCTATTTTGTCCAGAATGGGCGTAAGATATATACGCCAAGGCGACCCTGATAAATACAGACGCTTGCAGGAAAAATACGGCCTGCAGATACTTATTCAGCGCCAGGGCTACGATATTTACAACCGATATTACTGGAATCGTATAGCCGTTCGTCACGCACCGTATTGGCGCAACTCGGCATACTATTACGAGAAAATAAACGGCGACTGCGTGTTTTACAAGGAGCACGGCAACGAACACTGGGAAGATAGAAAACTCGGTCACCTTGCCGAATGGGTAAAATGCTCAAACCTTGCCCGTCTGGAAGCCGACCCTTCCGGTTGGTATGCAAGTACGGGTGAAGCGGGTATTGATATAAACAAGCTCAGAGTAGTTTTCGAAAACGGACTGGGCGACTATATAACCACCATTGGTCTTCACGCATATTCCTTCCCCGGCTACCCCGAGGGAACCGACAGCTACTGGTCTATTCAGCGTCTTTACGACCTTAAAGCGCTTATGGATGAGTTTAACATAGACGTACCCGTTTGCTGTACCGAACAAGGCTACCCTGCAATGTGCGGTCAGGATAAGTGTGAGAGCTATTCTCCGGGTGAGATGTCTACCTATGAAGGTCAGGCAATATACCTTGTACGAAGCTGGCTTATGTATTTATCACTCGGTATTTCTAAGGTGGTTTACTTTAACGGCCCGTATATGTACGGCTTTGGTATTTTAGAAAAAGAAGGTCCGGCACCCTGGCCCGCAGCAATGGCGCTTGCAGAGCTTATCCGTGCAATTGACCACTGCGATTACGTAGGCGATTACGAAAAGGATAAGGGCATATATTATAAAATATTCCGCAACAAAAAGACAGGCAAGCTTATAGGCGTGCTCTGGAGACCGATTTACACGTCACTCAGCTATCTTAAGGAAAAGAATTTTGCCTTAGACGGAAGCGGTACTCAGGCCGACGGCAAAACTAAGGAGCTTTACGAATATAAGCTGCATAACGTAGATGCATCGGTTGTTGTAAAGGATATTATGGGTAATGAGGTCGATGCAACAGACGGCACCGTTCTTATTGGTGATAGCCCGCTTTATATCTATAACGTAAGCGAGAGCATTTTGCCGCACCTTACCGATAAGACTATTTTCCACACAAAAGATGTTGTGGCAAAACCTCTGCCCAGTAAGATTATATTAGGACTTGTAGATGCTTCTCCCTGCGAGACCGAGTTCTTTGTAACCTCTAAGTTCAGGCCCGGTGAGAGAAGAAGATACATTTTAAGAGTTCATAATTTCTCTGACGATGATCTGGTTGATACCGTTATTATTAAAGCGCCTAAGCCCTTTACGGTAGAAAATCCCGAAATTGAGGTTAATGTTCAGAGCGGCGTTACCGAGGAGTATAACGTGTTTATAACCTGCGATGACGTAGCAGACAGCGGCGAATATAAAATCTATGCCAGTAGCACAACCACCAATGCAAACGAGGTTAATCAGATTGCTGCGGTATTATCTCCGCTTTACATTAAACCCGTTGACCACGCCGTTAAAGACGGTGATGAGCTAACCCTTTGCTTTACCTCAAATGCAAGCAAAACCAAGGATTATACCATAACGCTTGATTCTGAAAACGGCGAAATAGAGTTTGAAAAACTTAAATTTAACGTTACTGCCGAGAGCGGCGCTCTTTGTCAGATACCATTTACCGTTAAAAAGATTAAAACTCCGTTTGAGCCCGTGGTTGACGTTACCCTTACCGACGGCGAAAACACCATCTGCACAAAAATAGTAATTCCTATGTCGTACGTTGAATACAGCGATAAGGTTGATGCTAATAAAATGAAGGATTCGCAGAAAATCATACTCTCGGGTTATAACCTTTTAATGACCGAGGGTGTTGATTATAAGGGACCCGACCTGTTTGGTCTTGCAAAGGCCGAGCCGCTTAATTCTTATGCCAGAATTGAAATGGATAAAGAAAAGCTCTATTTCCATTTTGACATTAAAGATCCAACCGTGGTTTGTACTAAAAACACACGTCGCAACAACATAGACTCCGACGGCGTATGGATTAAAATTTACAAATCTTTAGAGGATAAAAAGCCGCTTCGTCATTTTTGCATTATGCCTGCCGACCCGCTTGGTCGTGCCGAGGGTCGCTCGGTAGACGAGGTATGTGAAAATATTTTATTCGCATCTCCCCATACCGATTACGACTTTAGCAAAATATCGATAGATTCGGCAATCTTCACAGAAAACTACACCATAGACGTTGCTATTGACCGTGATTCTGTCGGTTTGGATGAAGACTTAGACGAGCTTATTGCTGAGATAAGAGTAATCAATATGGACCACATAGACTGGCCGAAGTTCTACGATACAGGCAAGGTAGTTTATAAAATTATTAAATAACGCATCAAAATAAAACGGTGGGCAAGGATTTCCTTGCCCACCGTTTTACCGCTTAAGCTTAAATTTTCACCGAATAGTTAAAAGGCCTTGAAATAAAATAAAAAATGAGGTACTGTATTCTCTAAAGGAGGCTTTCAAGTGGAATTAGAAATATTTATCAATAAACAAGCAGAAGAAAAATGCATAGTTTACGCAAATGAAAAAAGCGAGCTTGTTTTAAAAATAGAGCAGCTCATTAAAGACAACGCTACCACCCTTATGGGTCATAATGGCGACGAATACGTACCGCTGAGTCTAAGTGATATTTATTGCTTTTCGGTGGAGTCCAACAAGGTCTATGCATATTTAAAGGATAAAAATTATGCCTTAAGGCAAAGACTTTACGAAATAGAAAGCATTGTGCCCGAAAATTTTGTGAAAATAAATCAGTCCTGCATTATAAACGTAAATACGGTGGAGCGCTTTAGCGCCGCGGTGTCGGGAGCGTTGATGGTAAATTTGAAAAACGGGTATAAAGATTACGTATCACGCAGAAATTCAAAAAATGTAAAAGAAAGGCTGGGTATTTTAAAATGAACAAATACGTAAAACAATTTTTTCTAAGGGGACTTATGTTCTCGGGGTTTGGTCCTATAATTTTCGGAATTATAATTTTTATTATAAGTAAAACTACAAACGACTTTTCTATCTTGCCGGGGCAGATTTTGCTGGGCATAGTGTCAATCTATCTGCTCGCATTTTTACAGGCGGGAGCATCGGTATTTAACCAAATAGAGCATTGGCCGATTACAAAACAGCTGCTCTGCCACTTTTCGACCATTTACATAGCGTATCTGCTTTGCTATGTGCTAAATTCCTGGATACCCTTTAAACTCGGGATAGTAGCTATGTTTACCGCTATTTTTGTTGTAGGATATTTTATAATCTGGCTTACGGTTTACCTTAGCGTAAAAGCAGTTACCAAAAAAATGAATAAAGCAATAAAGTAAAGCTGACCCCCGCCAAGATTTGCTTGGCGGGGTTGCTTTATGTTTTGAGTAGAAAAATATTATATAAAACTTCACTATTTTTATAAGTTTTGCAAAAATAGTTGATTTATTCAAGTTTTTCCAGTATAAAAAGGGGGAACAAGCATTCTGTTAAAGGAGAGCAAAAATGAAGAAAATCGGCACGCATAAGCAAACAGGTATTTTGCCCGTAATAAATATTCCGAACGTATCTTTGGCTATAGACATTGCTAAAGCCATACGAAACGGCGGCATAAATTCAATAGAGGTAACGCTTCGTTCGGCCGACTCGTTAGAGTCTATAAAAACCATAAAAGAAGCCTTCCCCGATATGTGCGTAGGTGCCGGTACTGTTTTAGACTGTAATACTGTAGACAAAGCATTGGCTGCGGGTGCCGACTTTATTGTTTGCCCAGGTTATGATGAAAAAATAGTGGACTACTGTATTAGTAAAAACGTAGAGGTAGTGCCCGGTTGCACCTCGGCAAGTGAAATTCAGCACGCTGTAGGCAAGGGGCTAACCCTCTTAAAGTTTTTCCCTGCCGAGCTTAGCGGTGGGCTGGAGGCCATAAAGCTTTTGTCGGGTCCGTTCCCGAATGTAAAGTTTGTTCCCACAGGCGGAATTAACTTTAAAAACCTTGGCTCGTATTTAGAAAATGAAAAAATTCTCGCTTGCGGCGGCTCATATATGGCAACTGCAGAGCAAATAAAGAACCGCGATTTTTGCGCATTACTGCCGCCTGCAAAAAAGCTGTAGATATATCGTTGGGCTTTACACTTGCTCACGTTGGCATAAATAATCAAACTGCCGACGAAGCTATTAGCGGCGCAAACACAATAGGCTCTATATTCGGCTTTAACGTAAAAGAGGGCAATTCCTCTGTTTTCAGCGGTACGGCGGTGGAGTTTATGAAATTTAATTATTACGGCACAAAGGGTCACATTGGATTTAAAACAAACTCTATGCAACGTGCTTTAGATTACCTTAAAAATAACGAGGTCGAAATTATAGAGGAAAGCATTCGCTATGACGATAACGGCAAGCTCGTTTCGGCTTACCTAAGGCAAGAAGTTAACGGTTTTGCGGTCCACATTGTAAGAAAATAAGGAGAACGACGGATGAAAAAGGTAGTAGGTTTTGGAGATTATATATTAAGACTAAGTCCCGAAGGGTATTTAAAGTTTATTCAGGCCGATAAATTCGTAACCTTTTATACAGGTGCCGAAGCAAACGTTTGTACGTCACTTTCTTATATGGGTGTGCCCACACAGTTTGTCACAAGACTGCCCCGTAACGCTATTGCAGAGTGTGCGTTAACCACACTTAAAAAATACGGTGTAGGTACTGACCATATTGCATACGGCGGAGAGAGACTCGGCATTTTCTTTGCCGAAAAGGGAGCATCTCAGCGCCCGTCTAAAATTGTTTATGACCGCAAAAATTCTTCCTTTTGCACCTCTTCTCCCGAAGATTACAACTGGAAAGAAATTTTAAAGGATGCAGGTTATTTTCACTTTACGGGTATAACGGCCGCTCTGGGAGAAAATCTTGCAGATATCTGCCTTGATGCATGTAAAACCGCAAAGGAACTTGGCGTTACGGTTAGTTGTGATTTAAACTATCGCAAAAATCTATGGACCAAGGCCGAGGCCAAACAGACCATGGAAAAACTGCTCGAATACGTTGACGTTTTAATTGCCAACGAGGAAGATGCCGCCGACGTTTTAGATATTCACGCATCTAATACCGACGTTATCTCGGGCAAGCTCGATAAAAAAGGCTACATAGAGGTTGCGGATAAGATAAGTAAAAAGTATAATATAAAAGACGTAGCCATTACACTGCGCAAAAGCATCAGCGCATCGGATAACGACTGGTCGGCACTTTTGTACCGAGACGGCAAGGCTCACTTTTCTAAAGAATACCACATTCACATTGTAGACCGTGTTGGCGGAGGTGATTCCTTCGGCGCAGGCTTAATATATGCGTTAAATAGTGGTTTCGATGCTCAGCAGACGGTCGAATATGCCGCTGCAGCATCCTGCTTAAAGCAGACAATAGAGCTCGACGTTAACCTTTCTAAGCCTGCCGATATTCTGGCTTTAGTCGGTGGAGATGGCTCGGGCAGAGTACAAAGATAAGGAGAAAAACATGTACAAAAATATAGAACTTATAACCGACGCTCTTTGTATTGTGGGCGAAGGACCCGTGTTCGATGAAAAAAACAACCGCCTTTTAATGCTCGACATTCAGGGCAAAAGGTTAAGGAGCATAGATTGGTCTACCCTTAAGGTAACCGATACCGTTTTACCTCAGCAAATAGGCTTTTTGTTTTTCGATGAGCAAGACACCCTTTACGGCGCCGCCGAGGACGGCATTTACAAAATTTTAAACGGTTCTCTTGTGCCTTTTTCCAAGCCCTGCGAAATAAAGGGTATGCGCTTTAACGACGGCAAGGTAGGTCCCGACGGCTGTCTTTACGGCGGAACCTTTAGTAGAGATAATTCGGCTGCATTTTACAAAATGGGTGCCGACGGCAGACTGACCGAGCTTTTTGATAAGGTCGGCAATTCTAACGGACTTGCATTTTCTCCCGATGAAAAGCATTTTTACTATAACGATACTCCGACCGGCAGAACCGACGTTTTTAGCTTTGAAGACGGAATACTCTCTGACCGCAGGCCTTTAATAACCTATAGCGGCGGCAAGCCCGACGGTATGACCATAGATGCCGACGGCAATTTATGGACTGCGCTTTGGGGCGGCGGCACTGCCGTAAAGGTTAACACAAAAACGGGCGAGGTAATGGAAAAAATCGAGCTTCCAGTTTCGCAGGTGGCTTGCTGTGCCTTTGCGGGAAAAGATTTAAAAACACTTGTTATAACAACCGCTGCACATGGCGTTTCGCTTAGAGATGAGCCTCTTGCCGGCGCTACATTTGCGGTAAATTTAGACGTTGGCGGCATAAAGGATTATAAATTCAAATTGGAAAGGTAAGGCCTTAATATGAAGGTAGCCGATTATTTGCGCTGCGAGCCCGATAGTATTCAGTGGGCGTATGCAAGACAAATGGGCGTAAAATATGCCGTAGGCCGTATGCCCGACGGATATATGGAGCAAACTGCCGAAAGCTATGATTTGCTAAAAGCTATGAAGCAAAAGTACACCGACGGCGGCTTTGAGTTAAAGGTTATAGAGCCTGCGCCATTAAACCAAAAAATAAAGCAAAATCTTCCCGGAAAAGACGAGGAAATAGAGCGTATGTGCACCCTTATTACCAATATGGGTAAACTCGGCATAGAGGTGCTTTGCTATAACTTTGCGACACATTTTAACTGGTCAAGAACCTCGTCCGATTACGTTGAGCGTGGCGGCGCGCTTGTTACCGCTTACGACCATAGCACAATAGACCATACTCAAATTACCGAGGCGGGCATTATAACTGCCGACCAGCTTTGGAAGAATTTAGAATATTTACAAAAGGCAATAGTCCCCGTTGCCGAAAAGGCGGGCGTAAAGCTTGCGCTTCACCCCGATGACCCACCGGTTGAGCATATTAAAAACGTTGCCCGTATTTTAAACACGGCCGATGCTATGGAGCGTGCCTGCAACATAGTTAAAAGCGACAATATGGGTATTTGTATGTGCCAGGGTACGTTTAGTGAGATGGGCGGCGACGTGTACGAGAATATTGAGCGTTTTGCCAAACAGGGCAGAATACATCTTGTGCATTTTCGTGATACTGCAGGCGATAAATTCAAATTCCACGAAACCTTCCACGATAACGGACCTACCGATATGGCACGTTGCGTAAAGCTTTACGAAGCTCTTTGTCCCAATGCATACGTCAGGGTAGATCACGTACCGACTATGGCGGGTGAAGATAATACAAACCCCGGTTACTGCTCGCTCGGCAGACTTTATGCCATAGGTTATTTAAAGGGATTAATGGAAATGGCAGGAAAGGAATAAAAAATGGCAGCAATTTTTGAGTCCTTAAAGGGCAAACGAGTACTTATAACGGGCTCCAGCCGAGGCATTGGCAGAGCGATAGCAATTGGCTTTGCAAGGTGCGGCGCAGACGTAGCTTTGCACGGTGTATCACACGGCAAGGCAATCGATGAAGCTAAAGCTTTGGTAGAATCTTACGGTGTAAAGGCGGTGCAGGTTTTTGGCGATTTAGGTGAGTCCCACGTGCCCGCACAAATAGTCGATCAAACCGTAAAAGAGCTTGGCGGTATTGATATTTTAGTTTGCAACGCATCGGTGCAAATAAGAAGAAAATGGCTTGATATTACCGATGAGGATATGCTCCTTCAAACCAAAACAAATCTGTTCTCCACCGTAAAGCTAATGCAAGCGGCAGTGCCGCACATGCTTAAAAACGGCTGGGGCAGAATTATTACAATAGGCTCTGTTCAGCAAGACAAACCCCATCCCGATATGCTTATTTATTCGGCAATTAAATCTGCAATACTAAACATTGTACAGTCGCTTAGCATTCAGCTTGCCGATAAAAACATTACGGTAAATAACGTGCCCGTAGGCACTATTTATACCGACCGCAATACCGAGGCTTTAAGTGATGAAGAATATCATAAGAAGGTTAAAGATTCTATACCTGTGGGCTACATTGGTAATCCCGATGACTGTGTTGGCGGAGTACTGCTGCTGGCAAGCGAAGAGGGCAGATACATAACGGGTGAAAACCTGCATATTGACGGCGGCAAATTTATGTAAAAAGCGGTATGCTTTAAATATTGTTTAAATTTTAAGGAGAAATAAAAATGAGCGAAGACAAAATTGTAGACGTTTACGAAAGAAGACCCCACTATGTAAATTATGATGTTGAGGATATTAGAAATCGTTACCTAAAGCTTTACACAGCCTTAATTTACGATGCAATGGAATCTATTGGACTCCCCGGCAGAAGTATGTCTAGCGGTATTTATCCGTTAACTATCGATATGAAGGTAGCAGGCCCTGCATTTACCTGCCGCAGACAGACCACCCCCAATTCCGATACATATACCCACAACATTCGTTTAGGTCAGATGAAGAGTATGACACCCGGTTGCGTATTTATAAGTGACACACAGGGCAACTTGAATTGCGGTCAGTTCGGTGAAATCACCGCTACTGCAATGCGCGCTGCAGGCTGCTCGGGTGCGGTTATCGACGGCTCCACACGTGATTCTAACTATCTTATAAATATGGGCTTCCCGACCTTCTGTCGCTTCAGAAACCCCGTTGAGGGCTTGGGCCGTTCTATGATAGTTGACTATCAGATTCCGATTTTTGTTAACGGCATTGACGGTATGATAAAGGTTAACCCAGGCGACTTTATCTTTGGAGATAACGACGGCGTTGTTATTGTTCCCGAAGATAAAACCATTGAGGTTTTAGAGATTGCAGAAACCTGGTTTGAAAACGAAAAAGCAAGCCGTAAGGCTATGGCCGAGGGTATGGATCCGTTCGAAGTTTACAACAAATTCGGCAGATTCTAATATAAATTTAAGCTAATCTTAAAGGCCTCTGTTTTATTTTAAAAACAGAGGCCTTTTTTATGCAATAACTCTTTACAAAACATATAATAAATGTTAAACTTGCGGTAGAATGCTGAAATGGGAGGTAATTTTATGTTAAAAGAAATTTTAACAAGCAGACAGCGCGTTATAAATGCAGTTGAACATAAAGCGGTAGACAGAATGCCCATAGATTTAGGCGCCCACACGTCTACGGGTATTTCTGCGTTTGCATATTATAATTTAAGAGAATATCTGGGGCTTAGCATCGACAATATTGAGATGATAGACTGCGTGCAAAATTTAGCCCGCGTAGATGACGATATTATAGAGCGTTTTCATATTGATACCATTTTGTTAAATCCCGCTTGGGAGAACCCGAAAATTTGGAAGCCTTTTGATAAATATTCCTTTAAAGTATCGCCTCTTTTTAATGCTGTCCTTCAAAGTGACGGCTCTTATAAAATGGAGCTAAAAGGCGAAACCCTTTATATGCCCAAGGGCTCGTTTTTCTTCGACGGCGGCTGGCCCGATTTTTACCACTACGAAACCGTAGAGCAAAAGGTAGATGCCTTCGCACGCCGTGCCGAGCAGCTATATAAAAATACCGACAAATATATTATGCTGACAGGCTTTTTCTTTGGCTTTTTTGACGGCATTGATTTTGCCTGCGATATGCTTACAGATCCCGAAATTTGTATGGAGCATAACGAAAAATTCCTACAAAAGCAAATAGAATTGTTTGACTTAATAAATAAAAAAATGGGCAAGTACATAAACTGCATAGAAATCAACTGCGATTTAGGAACTCAGCACGGTCCGATGTGTACGCCCGACAGTTACGAAGAGGTTGTTTATCCGTACTTGAAGCGTTTTTGCGAGCACGTTCATAAAACGAGTGACGTTCACATATTTATGCACTCTTGCGGCAGTATTTCGCTTTTGCTCGATTATATTGCAGATGCAGGCGTTAACATAATTAGTCCCGTACAAATATCGGCAAGAGATATGGACCCTGAATTTTTAAAAGAAAAATTTGGCAAAAAACTTTGCTTTTGGGGTGGCGGCTGCGACACTCAAAGCATTTTGAATAACGCCTCGGTTGAAGATGTACTCAGACACACTCAAGAAAACATAAATATTTTCAAAAAAAATTCGGGCTACGTATTCAACCAGGTGCACAATATTATGGCCGATATTTCGCCCGAAAAAATCGTTGCTCTTTACGATACGGCGTATAAACACAGCTTTTATTAAAAGAAAGAATTTGACTATGAAGCATACAGAAAAAAGCGTCGACGCAAAAAAGTCGGACTTTGAAAAGCACGAATTAACAGTCAGAAAACGCACTTTAAAGCAAGCGTATGATGCACACTGGCACGATTATTTTGAAATAAAGCTAATACTCGGCGGCAACGGCACCGTTACAATAAACGGGCAGGAGCATTCGTTTAAAAAGGGCAGCTTATACCTTATTATGCCCGCAAACATTCACTCGTTCGAGAGTGAAAGTACGGTAGAGCTTTACAACGTAACGCTCAGAGAAAGCATTGTGTTCGATGAATCAATAATCCGAAAATTATCGGGCTTTAGCGAGTTGTTTTTCGAGCTTAACGATGAAGAATTTCAAAACGTTTATTACATATTAGAGCTTTTATCGGCCGAAAATTCGAACGATAACGAGTATAAAAATCAGATAACCAAAAATCTGCTGGAATGCTTACTGCTCACCCTTATAAGAAAATCATCGGACTCCTACGTTTCGTGCGACACCTATTCGACCTCGGTGCAAATTGCAATATCCTACATAAAAACCCATTTTCGTGAGGACATAACCTTAGAAAAAATCGCCTCTCTCTTAGGATTTAGCGCAGGATATTTCAGCACGCTTTTTTCAAAATCAACAGGCAAAACCTATATTAAATATTTAAACGATTTGCGGCTCGATTACGCCAAAACCCTTCTTTCTTACGATAAATTTTCTATAAACGAGGTAAGTAGTATGAGCGGCTTTAAATCGTATTCTAACTTTTTAAAGGCCTTTAAAGCAAAATACGGTACTCTGCCAAAATCACATCAGAAAGGTAAGGAGCAATAAAATGTTAAGGGCAAAAATTGTGTCTTCGCTTGAAAAATGCTTTGTAGACCAGACACCCGACGATTTTGGGGAAATTAAAGCTTTAAGCGTTTATAAAAACGTTTTGGCATCGGTTCAGATTTTGGTTTACGATGATGCCGAATACTCAGGCTCCGACTGGCCTTGCCGTTGGCTGAGCGTAAAGGTAACCGAGCCGTTTGTTGACAGCATAAGGCTTCGCAGTGTAGAAAGTGTGCCAAACTATATGCCCGCATACGAAACACCCAAAAAGCTGGCCGGAATTGACCCGCATTTTTTGCGTGTTACACCCGGTCTTTACCCCGATATTTTGGCCGAGGGTACACACTCTGATAAATTTCCCCTTATAAATCAGCAGCTGCACCCGATTTGGTTAGACTTTACTCCAAACGAGCAAATCAGTGCGGGTGAGTACGAGGTTAATATTGCGCTCGAGTGTGAGGGCAAGGAGCTTATCAGTATTCCTTTTAAAATCAGGGTTTTGCCGTTTTGTTTGCCAAGTCAGCAAACAAGGGTCACAAACTGGTTTTATGCCGACTGCCTTGCCGATTATTACGAGGTAGAGCCTTTTTCTGATCGGCACTTCGAAATCTGCGAAAACTTTATAAAAACTGCGGTGGATAACGGCATAAATATGATTATGATGCCCGTTTTAACTCCTCCGCTCGATACCGCTGTTGGCGGAGAACGCACCACTACTCAGCTGGTGAAAATTACGGTTAATAACGGGGAATATAGCTTCGATTTTACAAACGTTTGCCGCTGGCTCGATATTTGCAAAAGGGCAGGGGTAAAGTATATAGAGGTAAACCACCTGTTTACCCAGTGGGGCGCATACCACGCGCCAAAGGTTATGGCTACGGTAGACGGCGAGTATAAAAAAATATTCGGCTGGCAAACCGATGCCTCGGGCGAGGAATACGTTGCGTTTTTGCGTAAACTCCTGAAAGAATTGACGGAAGTTTTAGCAAATAACTGGGAAAAGGAAAACGTGTATTTTCACCTTTCCGACGAGCCGACTGACGAGCATTTGCAGCAGTACAAGCAAAACAAGAAAAACCTTGCCGATATTTTAGAGGGCTTTAAAATAATAGACGCTTTAAGCCACGTTCAGTTTTACAAAGACGGTCTTTGCGAAATTCCCATACCGTGCTCAAACGTTGTGCACGACTTTTTAAATGAGGATATAAAAGAGCGCTGGGTGTATTACTGTTGTTTTCCGACTCACAAATACTCAAACCGCTTTTTAGCGACCTCGCTGCCAAGACTTGTAAGCCTTGGTATGCAGATGTATAAATTTAAAATTGAGGGCTTTTTGCAGTGGGGCTATAACTTTTACAACAACCGTTTCTCAGACGATTTTGTAAACCCCTACTTGAATATGACCGCAGGCTACTGGGGAATAGGCGGCGATGCCGCGATTGTTTATCCGGGCAGACACGGAAAGGCTACAGAGTCAATACGTTTACTGGCCTTCAAAAGCGCAATGGACGATATTCGCCTTATGAAGCTGTGTGAAAGCTATTACTCGCACGAGCGTGTCGTGGAAGAAATCGAGTCGGTTACAGGCACTATAGATTTTGACCACTGCACAGAGGACTCTGCCACCATAATAAAAATGCGAGAGAGATTAAACGAGCTAATCTTAAATGCAATAGACAAATAAACAAACACCTATGGGTTCGGAACGAACCCATAGGTGTTTGTTTATACGCTCTTAGACATTTTTTCGTACAATTCTTCAAAGGTTACAAACTCATAGCCTAAGTTTTTCAGCATAACAATAAGCTGTTCTATGTGCTTTTTATAAGAGCTGATACCGCTTTGCAAATAATATTTATCGTATGATTTTAAGTCTTTTAAAACGGGAATTTTCTGCTTTGTAAGCTCAAAGGGGTGCAGATAAAAAACGTAATAATCGTTGCGCTGCAAATATTGCTTTATAAGGCCCTTAATAAATCCCCAGTTACTGAGCCTTACGTAGCCACCGCCCGAAATCGGATACGGCATACCGAAAATCTTTTGCCTCGACATTGAAAACTCAAAAAAGCCGTTATCCGAAAAAATACCTTCGGTATGTTCTTTGAAATTGCTTAAATCAAGATTAACCGTGTGACGTGCTTTTGAGAAGCCCAAATTACTCGAATCGTATTTAAAGCCTAACTCTTTTAAAATTTCGAGCCGCTTATTATCCAAGCTGAAGTACGGCGCTCTGAAGCCCGATATTTCGGTGCCGAACATATCCGATAAGGTCTGCTTGGCTTTTAAGGTTTTCTCTTTAAATACTTCGGGAGATACATCCATAGGCGCAATATGTTCAAAGTTGTGCAGAGCCAGCTTATGACCGCTACTTATAGCCTTTTTAAGCTTATCGGCAATTTTGGGCGCAAGCGAGCCGACCGTAAAAAGCGTGCATTTTATAGAGTGCTTATCGAGTATTTTTATGTACTCATCGAGCCCGTCCAACAGGTCAACGTTAACGTTTTCCGATGAAGCAGATATACATTCCGTATCGGTAAACGCCTCAACGTCCATAGTGAAAACCGCGTATTTTTGTTTACTCATTTTTATTCCTTAAAAAAATCAATGATTGCGTTGTCGTAAGAATCGGTGTTGTTAATTCTCAGATGCGAATGACCGCCCTTTTTAAACCAAACGAGCTTTTTATCGGCAGCGGCGCAGGCGTTAAATAACTGTTGAGATTTTTTAGGGATAGAGAAAATATCCTTCTCACCGTACAAAAACAGTACCCTTGCATCTTTTTTAATCTGCTTTATTGCCCGAATGGGCTTTTGTGTATAAACGTTGGTTTTCGTGTGGTGGTTTATGTGCAGCATAACAAGGTCTAAAACGGGGAATAAGGGGCGCTTGTCGGCCATCATATGACGCTTGAAGGTTTCTCTGAACGATACAAAGCAGCCCTCTGTAACCAGACCTTTAACGTAATAGGGACAGCCTTTATCGGATAGCGCGAATATTGCCGATGCCGTACCAATGCAAATACCGTGAAAATAAATTTCCTTTTGATTAAAGCTGGTGTTCATATACTCTGCCCAGGCTAAAACGTCACCCGATTCTTTAACGCCTATGGTGTTATATTTGCCGTCACTTTTGCCGTGACAACGCGTATCGACAACTAAAACGTTAAAGCCTGCCTGCTCGTAAGGGGGAGCAAAGAAATACGAGTACACAAGGCTCTCGCATCTGCCGGGTAAAATTATAACACAGCGGTCTTTATGGAAATCGTAATATTCTCCGTAAAGGTTAAAGCCGTCGTTTTCAATGTGTACGTCCTGCTTTTTGTCCTGATGCTTATCTGCCCATACAATACCGGCATCCCACATAGCCTGTTGCTCTTGATTTTCGGGCGCCGAACATACTCTGCCCCATTTTTCCTTGTCGGTGCGCACCAACTGCGTAAAATACACCCGCTTGGAAATCGGCAAGGTGTAAATGAGCATAAAAATGACTCCGCCAAGTACAAGTCCGAGCGCGATTATTAAAATTATAAAACCTAAATCCATACGTTTCTCCAGTCAAAAAAATATATCCAGAACATTATATCATAAAGTTATGACAATTGCATCAATTTTGTCGAAAAGATTTAAAAATTGTTGAAAGTGGGTGTTTATTATGATATTATTAGTATAAATATTTACCCTGGAGGTAACAAATGTCCGATTTCGTTATTATACCCGATACTTCATGTGATTTAATCCGCCCGCTTCGCGAGAGGTTTGGAATTGATGATTATATAAGCGGTCTTGTGTATTTTCCCGACGGTCACTGTGAAAAAAGTGATTTAGACTGGGATAAGTACGACCCGAAATGGTTTTACGAGTCTATGTCAGATAAGAAAAGTCTTTATAAAACCGCATTGGCGCCCACGGGCGATATCATAGAAATTTTTGAAAGAAACCTGAAAGCCGGTAAGGATATTTTATGTATAACACTTTCTTCCGCTCTTTCGGGTACGTATCAAACCTGCGAGATGGTAAAGAACAAGCTTTCGGAACAATATCCCGAGAGAAAAATAATCTGTATAGACTCTATGCGTTATTCTACTGCGCTTTCAATACTGGTTATTGAAGCCGCAATTAAACGAAGCGAAGGCTTTACGCTTGAGCAAACTGCTCAGCATATAGAGCAGAATAAACACAGAGTTCATCAAATGGGCGCGATGGATGATTTGTTTTTCCTCTGCAAAACCGGTCGTATTTCTAACTTTAAGGCATTTTTCGGCACACTTGTCGGTATTAACCCTATGGCCGATTTCAACCGTCAGGGCTTAGCTCAGGTAATAGGCAAACAAAAAGGTAAAAAGGCCGCTTTCGATGCAACTATAAAGTATATGCATAAAACGGTTATAAATCCGGGTGAGCAGATAATGTTTGTGGCTCATTCAAACCGTCTTGCCGCGGCTGAGATGCTAAGAGATATGATAATTAAAGAATTTTCCCCAAGGGAAGTTATTATTAACGATGTTGGTATGTCCTGCGGTGCATCTATCGGACCCGGCCTTTGCGCCGCTTTCTACCAGGGCGAAGAAATAAGCGAGAATATGGAAAAAGAAACTGCTATTATGCAAGAAATTATAGCAAACCAAAAGTAAGGGTGAAAAAATATGAGAGAATTTGTGATTTTTGGTGATTCCACCTGTGATTTAGAAAAATCTTTGCGCCAAAAATACGGTATAGAATACGTGGCTATGAACTTCTCGGTTAACGACGTAGAATACGTTGCATCGTTAGACTTTGATCAGAGAAGCGCCAAAGAGCACTATGACGGTATGCGTGGCGGCGAGCGCGTTTTCACGACTCAGGTGCCCAAAAACGTTTATTACGATGCTTTTAAGGCGGCTATAGACAGCGGCAAGGACGTACTTTACATTTCTTGCTCTTCAGCGCTTTCGGCATCAATAAAAACCGCAATGCTGGTTGCAAATCAGTTAAACGAGCAGGCGGGAGAAGAAAGAATTTACTGTGTGGACTCTTTAATAAGCTCGCTCGGTCAGGGCTACTTGCTTATTGAGGCTTCTAAAAAGAGAAGCGAGGGCCTGGATGCTAAACAGACCGCAGAGTATATAGAAAAAATCAGACTTAAGGTTAACCAGTGCGGCACGGTTGAGAGTATGGAATATTTGCGCAGAGCAGGCAGAGTAAAGGCCTCTAAGGCTTTTTTCGGAAATCTGTTTGGTGTTAAGCCGATTATAATTTCTGATATTAAAGGTAACAACTACGCATATAAAAAAGTAAAGGGCGCGTCTAACGCGCGTGTCGCTATTGCCGAGCATATTATAGATGCTGCCGACGGCAACTATGAAACTCTTTTAATATCACACGCAGACTGCGAGCAGGATGCTGTTTTGCTGCGCGATGAAATACTTAAAAAAGCTGAGTTTAAAGAGGTTATTTTCGGCTTAATAGGTCCGATTGTAGGCGCAAGCGTAGGACCGGGCACCGTTATAGCCTTTACGTTCGGTAAAGAAGTTACTCTCGAGGGGAATGAATAATAAATGCAGCAGTTTTTAGACGGAGTCACTTTAAACTACGTTTTTACAGTAGGCTACCGTAATCTAAAAAAGAATATGACTGCCATTAACGATTTAAACGTTTTTCCTGTACCCGATGGCGATACGGGTACTAATATGGTACATACGTTTGGAGGCGGACTCGGAGCCGTCACACAAACCAAAAGTGTCAGCGAATATATGCAGCAGCTGGCTCACTCGGTTCTGCTTAGCGCACGCGGTAATTCGGGTGTTATATTTTCACAGTTTATATACGGTTTTGCCCAAGGTGTTAAGGGTAAAGAAACTATCTGCTTTGCCGATTTGTCCGAGGCCTTTTTATGCGCAAAGCAAGAAGCTTATAAATCTATAATATCTCCAACCGAAGGCACTATTTTAACAGTTATAAGCGAGGCGGCGCAGTTTTTGAGTGAGAAGGCTCATCTGTTTTCAGATTTTAAGGACGGTTTAGAGCAGCTCGTTTTATGTATGAAGGACACTCTTAGCCGCACGCCTGATATGCTGCCCGTTTTAAAACAGGCAGGCGTTGTAGATAGCGGCGGCGCAGGTCTTGTTTGCTTTTTTGAGGGTGTGTACGCCTATTTTTGCGGCGTATCAATAGAAGATATCAAGACCGTAGAAGCCGAGCTTAATTCATCTGACGGCGTTACTCGGAGTCAGTTCGGCCCCGATAGCGTAATGGAATACGGCTACTGCACAGAGTTTATATTGCAACTTATGAATGCCAAGACCGACATTCCTTCGTTTAGTAAGGAGTCGTTTATTGAGCCCTTAAGACAAATGGGTGATTCCATAGTTTGTGTAGTGAATGATTCAATAGTAAAAATACACATTCACACCTTTACACCTGAAAAGGTCTTAGAGTATGCAAGACGCTTTGGCGAGCTTGTAACGATAAAAATAGAAAATATGTCGGTCCAGCACAGCGAGTCCGACATACAAACCGAAAAACCCAAAGAAAAGGTTAAATACTGCATTGTAACCGTGGCTCAGGGCCAGGGTATAATAGATTATTTTTACTCTATCGGAGCCAACGTTGTTATTAACGGCGGCCAGACCTCTAATCCGTCGGTAGACGCATTTTTAGAGGCGTTTAATCAGTTCGATGCCGAAAATATTGTTGTGCTGCCCAATAACTCAAACATAATTTTAACCGCGAACCAGGCGGCCGAGCTTTATGATAAATGCAAGGTAACGGTTATACCTACAAAATCTGTTGTAGAGGGCTACAGCGCTCTTTCTATGATGAATCTTTGGTGCGAGAGCGTAGACGAGCTTGTATCAGATATGAGCTCGGGCCTTGGCAATGTGGTTTCTGCCTACGTTACCACCGCCACACGCAATACCGTAATGAACGGCGTTGAGGTTATAAAGGACAATTACATAGGTATAAAGAACAAGGAAATCTTGCTCTGTTCAGACGAGCGTTTATCTCTTACAAAACAACTTATAGAGCAAATTGTAAGTGAGGAAAACAGCGAGGTTATAATTGTCTTTTACGGCAACAAGGTGGACTGTAGTGAGGCAGACAGTTTAAAAGATTTCTTAGAGCAAAAATATCCGCTTGCCGACGTTGGCTTTATTAACGGCGGTCAGGATGTTTACGACTATATAATTTCACTTGAATAGGGTAGTATATGAACAAAATAGTTGTTGATATTTATGGTGCCGACTTAGGTCCCGAGGTAGTAATAAACGGCGTAGCCCAAAGCATAAAAAAGCTCAATATTTTTCCCGTTATGGTAGGTGAGAGTGACCTTATAAATTCGCTTATGCAACAAAACGGCATAGAAAGCAGGCAGTATGAGGTTATTCACACTACCGACTACATAACCAATAACGAGCCTGCTGCCTGCATTTTTGGCGGACGTGACGATTCATCTCTTGCTCTTGCTTACAAGCGCTTAAAGGAAGATGAATCTTGTGTTGCGCTTGTTTCGGCAGGCAATACGGGCGCTATGCTTGTTGGCTCAATATGTCGGCTGGGACTGCTTAACACCATAAAATTCCCTGCGCTTTGCAGCGCTTTACCTTGCGCTAACGACAATTTGGTTTGTCTGGTTGATTGCGGAGCGGTAATAGATTGCACCGAAAACGACCTTGTCCGTTTTGCAAAAATGGGCAACGTGTTTGCGCAATGTTATTGCGGTATTGAGCGGGCAAGGGTTGGTCTTATGTCGGTAGGACGTGAGGCTCAAAAGGGCAGCGCTCTTACACTCAAAGCATATAAATTACTCAGCGAGCTTGATTTGAATTTCGTCGGCAATTTAGAGGGAAGCGATATTGTTTCGGGCTATGCAGACGTTATTGTGACCGATGGATTTTCGGGCAATATTCTGCTCAAAAGCACCGAGGCGGCCGGAAAAAAGGCGGCCGAAATAGTAGAAATGTTCGGCATAGAAAACCGCGAGCTTATAGACAAAATAAAAAATAAGCTTATGCTCGCTTTCGATTTTAACTCACGTGGCGCGGCAACTTTTTTGGGCACAAAAAAGACGGTAGTAAAAATGCACGGCTGCGCAAACGAGGATACCGTAACGGCGTCTGTCGAGCAGGTTTTGCGGCTTATCAATGCCGATTTTGCCGAGCAAATGGCCGAAGCGCTAAAATAAGCAAAAACAAAAAGACAAACTACACATTCAGAGCAGTTTGTCTTTTTATAGTTTATTATTCTTTTGTAATTGATGCTAAGAATATTAACTGATGCATAAAGAAACGCAAGGGCAAGCATATTAAATATACCGCGTTAAATATTACAAAAAGTGCTAAATTCGGGAACATTAAGCTGAATAGCTGGCACATTAACATATACACAAAGTAGCTTATAATTGTGTAAACTACAGTCGTTAAATATTCGCCTAAGGGTATATGTCTAAGGCAAACGTATTTGTTAAGCAAAATGCATACTAAAAGCGATATTGCGCCGACAGAGGGAATAACAAAGGTAATATGTTTATTGCCAAAAATAATTCCAAGCACAAAAACGAGCAGCTCGGCCGCTATAAAGGAAATTATCGTACCCCTTGCCAGAGAAAACAGACTTTTGTAAATTCTGACGGTGTCTTTAACGGGATTAAAGTGCGAGGAAGCGTTATTTTCTATGTAAATTGATTTTATAGGAAGCGTGGTTATTTTAAGACCCATTTTGGCGGCGTAATATAAAACGTTCATTTCGTAGTCGTAGTTGTCTTTTTCTACGTGTATTAGCCAGTCCAGATTGCAGACGTTAAAACCTCGCAAACCCGATTGGTTGTCTGATAAATATCGGTTTGTAAGCAGGGTGTAAACAACTCTCGATAAATCGTTACCGAATCTTGAGCGAAAGGGAATTTTGCCCGTGCGCTGTCTTACGGTAAGCACGAATTTTCGCCTTTGTCTAACAAAGCGGCAACCCTTAGTACGTCTTGTGCTCGGTGCTGACCGTCGGCATCACAGGTTATAAAGGCCGAGCAGTCGGTAAGATTTTGCTTTATATAGCGCATACCCGCCTTCAGCGCAGCGCCCTTGCCACAGTTATGGGGCAGGGTTACAAGGTCGACACTGCTTTTTATACTTTCGAATATGTCGGCATACTTTGGACCGCTGCCATCGTCTACAACTACAATTTTCAGCTTATGTCTTTCGAGCTCGCTAACCAAGCGCACAAGCTCGTTGTCCGGCTCGTACGCCGGAATTAAAACCACGTTCATTTGCATTCCTCTAATTTAACGACTTTTCTAAAAACTCATTTATTTTTTTTATCAGTTCATCGTTTGCACTCGTATCTTTATCAAAAAGCAGGTCGGTGTGCCCGCTGTTCTGGGGCGATGAACAAAGTAAATATTCAATATTTTCGCGATTTATGGTATCTTTATAAGAATAAATCGAAAATTTATCCGTCGGCACCTTGGTATCGTCGGCACCGTGAACCACCAAAACCGGCACGTCGCAGTTGCTTAAAATATTGTTTGCCTTAAGATTTACGGTATCACTCCCAAAAAGAGATGACTGGTAAAACCATAAAAACGGATAGTTAAGATACGCCAGCATACCGACGTATTCGCTCGCCGAGCCGATAACGCCCTCCATAGCGCTGTTAATACCGCTTATACAAATCACCGCGCTTATGTCGTAGTCGTAAGATAACGCACAACAAGCGGCATATCCGCCGCGGGAGTGTCCCAAAAGAGCAATGTTATTATAACCGAAGCGGTTGTTTTTTTCAATATGGCTCAGCGCGCCCTTTAAATCTAAAAGCTCTTGAGAGAAACCTACGGCCGATTTTCCGCCCGATTCACAACATCCCGTAGGGTCAAAGGCAAAAACACTCCAGCCCGAATCGACCAACTCCTTTATCTGCCACAAATAACTTTCCGAGCAGGCGTTGTGCCCCGCAGATAAAACGATAAGCGTGTCTTTTGATAAATCGGAACTACTTTTATATAAATATCCGCAAAGGGTGTTTTCACCCGAAGCAAACGATATTTTTTCTCTTGAGTGAACTGTTGGCAAAAGCTCGTTTTGGTATTCGTGCGCAGTACAGTCATAGCGAGTGAATATTTTATCGTAAATAATTTTTGTTGCGGCAAGATTTAAAATACAAAATATTAAAAAAATAACAATAATGGTACAACATATCCTTTTTAGTTTAAGGTTTTTTGATACCATTATTATCACCTTACTTATCATAATTTAATCAAAGGAGAAATAAAATGCGCTTTACACCCGATTTCAAACTTCAGATAATTGAGGACCGCCAGTTTGATGAGCAGATCTTAAATGTAGAAGAAACGCTTAAAAGGCACAAAAACAGCGGTTATTTTTCTGCCTTTGATAATACTGAGATTTATTACGAATATTTTTTGTGTGAGAATGCGAGGGCCAACGTTGTGATTGTTCACGGCCTCAGCGAGTTTACAAAAAAGTTTTATGAACTGAGCTTTTATCTTTTAAATCAGGGCTACAACGTGTTTTTGTACGACCAGCGTTGCCACGGATTATCGGGCAGACTTACTAAAGATATACAACTGTTGCACGTCGATTCTTTTAACGATTACGTGGCCGATTTGGAGCAGTTTATTGATGAAATTATTATACCTGTAGAGAACAAACCTCTCTACTTATATTCGCACTCAATGGGAGGCGCGATTACGAGCTTATATCTTGCAAAAAATCAGGACAAAGTACAAAAGGCTGTTTTGGCAGCGCCTATGTTTCAGCCCATTGTTAAAAGCGTGCCCGAATATGTAGCGCGAGCAAGCGTAAGGCTTTGCAAGGCGCTTATTGGCCCTAAAAAACGATTTTTTCAGTCTAAAAACTTTGACCCTAACGTACAGTACTCGGCGCACCACGGCACAAGCGAAGTGAGATTTAACTATAATCTGAATTTGCGAAAAGGAAACGAGAATTATCAGTCGTCACCAATGTCTTTTAGTTGGGTGCTTAATTCTTTAACCGTCAAAAATACGATTTTAAAGGACAAGTTTATCCAAAAAATCAAAACACCGATTTTAATTATCAGCGCCGAAAAAGATAACACCGTTAAAAACGAGCCACAGCGTTTGTTTGCGCAAAAATGCAACTCCTGCGAGTTTTTGGAAATCGGAAATGAAACACACTCTCTGTTGGCAAGTAACAGCAAGACGCTCGAATATATAGTAAGAACGGTTCTTAATTTTTATAATGATTAGAGGTGTGTCTTTGCTCGTCGGCAATACGCTTTGCCTCGGCAATTATTGCTCTTAGTAATGCCGCTAAAACTCTGTGCAAGCGAACGACTAAAACGGTGTCAAAGAAAACCGAGCCTTTGGCTGATGAGTAATCGCACGATATATTTATATCCTTGCCCGAAGGCTTTATGTCTATAAGAGAGTCTATATACGCTAAAGCGGGTACTACGAATGCGCAGCACTGTCCGTAAGATATTGCCGCTTCGGCGGCGTCGGTGTCGGCGCAAACGATATTTAATTTAAAGGTTTTTGCCTTGCAGTATTTTAAAAGTCCCAAAAGCTCTTTCAAAAGGTCAATTATAAGACTGAAACTGCTTTTTAAGGTGCTTAAAACACTCGTTTGCTTGGCGTTTGCTTTAATTGAGCCTTTTTCAAGCCTTGAAATACCCGATGCGTTTTTAAGCATTTTAATTATAGGGTCGTTCGGGTTTGGATTTTCCCCGAAGGTTTTGTGCAGAATTTTATATCTGAAAATCAGCTCGCCGTTTTCATCGGTTTTAATGATAACATATATGGGCAGAAGCAAAATTGCCGTAATTAAGGCTATAATAAAGAACAATATACCGAGAAAAATCCACATATATAATATCACCACCTGTAAATTTTTAAAAGGAGAAAGCTATGGATTGGTTGCTTAGAAAAATTACCGATTTTTCGCCTGCTGAGTACGATGAAGTTTATAGAAGCTTGTCTGACTCCAGAAAAACGCATATAGATAAAATGAAGCTTAAAGACGATAAGCAGCGTTCCTTACTTGCCACCGCCATAGTAAACGAGCTGCTTGGCAAAATGGGGGAAGCCGCCACCTTATCGGTCGGAGAAAACGGAAAACCCGTTTTAAAGGGAAGTGAGCTTTTTGTCAGCATCTCTCACTCAAACGAAGCGGTTGTATGCGCTGTGTCGCACGAGCCTGTGGGTATAGATATAGAACTTATAAAGCCGGTAAAGGCAGCGTTTATAAAGAGAGTTTGCACAAAAGAAGAGTTAGAATACGTCTTGCCGGATGCAGATAAAATAAAGGACCTTGTAATTGAGGATACCGATATTTTAATAAGATTTTTTAAGGTATGGACCGCAAAAGAGGCATACTTTAAAAAACACGGTACAACCGGTATGCTTAAAACCCAGACCCTGCCGCTGAAAAAAGAGCAGCTTAAAAGGGACGGTTATATAATAACAATAATGTAAAACCCAAACATAGCTTGGGTTTTATTTTTTTAGCCGATTGCGTATTTTTTCGCGCACCCCGTCAACAAAAGAGGATTGCGCCTTACCGAAAGCGCACTCGTTTACAAAGTGCTCGCAGTTGTTGTGTAAAATATCGTAACCACCCATACCCAGCTTAGAGCAGGCAATTCGTACAATTTCGTCGGGCTTGCGCATGGCTTTAAGCTCGCTTTTTGTGGGAGCGGCCGTTTCTATTTCACCGCCGTTTAAAAAGGTAGAAATATCGGTCGATATAACCTTTATTTGCGACGCCTCTTTGCCCGGGTCTGTAGGCAGACCAAACTGAATTATCTCTTCTTCACTTACGAAAATCCCGTAGTGATGATAAAAGCTTACTTTAGTTCTTATAATTTGGCCGCTTTTAGTGGGCGCAACGGGCTTAAAGTTCACTGCTGTACCTTCTTTTCTATAAGGTCTACTACGTCCTTTACGGTTTGAAGACCGGGGAAATCGTCATTGGTAAATTTAATGCCGAATTCCTCCTCTATAGCCATTGCCATATAAAGCAGACCTATTGAGTTTATGCCGATATCTTCTCTTAAAGAAGCATCAATAGTTATTGTTGCGGGGTCGATTTCGCCTTCGAAAACGGCGCTGCAAACTTCTAACAGTCTACTGTAAGTGTCCATTTTTTACTCCTGATCCGATTTTTTTATGTTTGCCGTCTTGCAACGGTTAAGCTCGTTTGCCAAGGCCTCGGATATATTCTGAATATCGGCCGTGCTCGGCATTTTTTTGGCGCAGTATTCTTTGGGGTCAATAGCGTTACCTATTACTACGCTGCGGGTCTTGTACCATTTTTTGCGAGGAGCTATATGCATTGGTATAATCGGAACTCCCGCTCTCAGAGCCATTAAAACTGCTCCTGATTTTATAGTGTTAACATCATCATTCGCGGTTATTCCGCCTTGAGGGAAAATTGCGAGCAAAAAGCCCTGCTTTAATTTGTCTACAGATTTATTTATGGCCTCAATATCGGCAGCGTTACGGTCTATTTTTATAGCGCCCACTCCCGTTAAAAGCGAAGAGCGAAGCTTGCCCTGCATAACTATTTCGGCAACCAAAAAGTGTAGCCTTCTGTACCAAAATGCAACACCTACAATAAACGGGTCCAAAAAAGACGTGTGGTTGGCTGCAATAATTGCGCCGCCTTTTATTTTGTTTTTGTATTTTTGGCCCTCGGGCGTCTTTTTAGCTATGCGCAATATGGGTACTAAAACGGCGCATACAATTCTTGCCGCATCCATAGCCAAATACTTAAAACTAAAGGTTTTATGCATAGATTTTATTCACCTGCAAGTTTTCTTAGAGCATAAACCTTTTGCTCTATAATTTCGGTCAGCGCGTTGAGCTGCTCTTGTGAGGAAAGGGAAGGATCTAAATAATCGGCAACGTAAAAGGGCTTGCCAATGCAGACCTTGGCGCGTTTTGATAATGAATAATTGCCAAATGTGTAAATCGGCACAATCGGCGCATCGCAACGCATAGCGATAAATGCGGTGCTTGTGGTAAAGGGCCAGGGCTTGTTATTTATGGGTAATCTGCCCTCGGGGAAAATACCTATACTGCCGCCGTTATCCAAAACCTCAAGACTTTCGGATACAAAGGAAAAATCGTGGTCGTCACGGTTTACCCGTATGCCGCCGAGGGAGTTCAGCATAAACGAAAATGCTTTGCCCTTGTTATATAAAACCTCGGCCATAAGAAAGCGTATTGTCTTAAACGGGAAAATGAGCAGATACAAAACAAAATCTAAAAGAGATTTATGATTAGATACCAAAATAAAAGATTTGGGTAAACACTTTAGTCCCGACTCTTTGTAAACCTTGGGTTTAAAAAATATGTAAACCGGCAGTAATCCCGTTATCTTTGTAAAGGCAAGGAAAAAATTTATAAACCATTTGTTTTTCATAATATTACACGTACTTTTCTAAATATTCGCAAATTTCGGTTACGGTGTAGCAGTATTTGTCGTTTTGCTTGTAGTCAGTAACTGAAAAGACTTCAGAAAGGCGCGTTAAAACGTCAAAATACTGTATGCTGGTTGCACCCAAATCATAAAAGATGTGAGCGGTATCGGTAATATCGTCGGGCTTTAAATTTAAAACGTCGGCAATAATTTCTCTTACCTTTGCCGCAAACACAGAAACCGAACCTTCCTTATCATTCACCTTCATATCGGCAAACGGTGTAAGATTAACCGCCGAGTCCTCGATTTTCTTTTTTAGCTGCGTGCGGCTTATCTTAATTGCAGTGGGCGGACAAAGCTCATCGGTCGTAAAATAGAATTTCTTTATCGAAAGCGTGCCTTGCAGTGTGTCGTTAACCGAATAAACGTAAGACTTTATTTGCTCGAGCTTTTTGCTTGTAACGTACTCGTTAACCTCAATTACAATTGAGAGCTCCTGCGCATCATCGGGGCCGAGTCCCAAAACCGAAAAGGCCGTAGCAAAAGGTATGCTGAAAAGCTTTTCTATGGTGTCGGGATTTATGTTTTCGCCGTTTTCGCCGATTATCATATCGCTCTTGCGACCAAGTATAAAATAGTGGTTATTTTTGCAAACCATATTGTCGTTGGTGCAAAACCACTCATCAAGAACCTGCTCTTTGCCGTTTACGAGCTTTTTAACGCAAAGAGAAGAGCCCTTAACGTAAAGAATTCCGTCGTCGGATATTTTGTATTCTACCGAGTCAAAGGGCATACCGATGGAATTTTGATTTCTGTGCTTGGGTTTTCGTCTGAGCTCGACCGAGGTAATACCAATCTCGCTCATACCGTAGCCGTTATAGGTGCTGTAGCCTATGCCGTTTAAAAGCTCTAAGGCTGACTGCTTTATGTAGCTGCCGCCGTTTATGCAAAACATAACCGAGCGACCAAAGACTTTGTCGGTTACCTCTTTTAACAGCCATTTTGCAACCTCGGCGCCAATACTGCTCGGCAAAATGTTTTGTATGGTTGTTGCTTTCTTTATGCCTTTAAGCAGCTTTTGGTATTTTTTATCGCCCTGCTCTTTGGCCGAGGCAATAATCTTTTTTTCTATAGTGTGCCATAAAACAGGCACCGCAAAAATGTGAGTAACCTGGTGGCGACGGCAGGTGTTTAAAATGGTGTCCGATGAATAATCGCGCAAAAAAACCAACGTTCTGCCGAAAAACGTGAACCAGAAATAAACGGCAAACAAACCGAACACGTGGTAAAACGGCAAGAACGCCAGCTGCTTTAAACAGCCCTTGTAGTGCTTGGCTATACGAGGCTCAGATTTTACTATAGTTTGGAAATTTAAAATCTGCTCAGCTATCTGCTTGCCGCTGTAAAAGCAAATAACCTCGTTCATAGACGTGGCTGAGGATGAAAATGCAAGCTCATCTTCAAAAATGCCACCGTCTAAACCAAAGTCAGAGTCGAGCGAGTCAACGTAAATCTGATTAACGCCCAGGTGGTAATCTTTATCGCAAACAACGTGCTCTATATTAAGAGTTTTTAAAATGCTGCAGGTAAGCTGAGTCGGATATCTTAAATTTACAAGATACGGTTTGTTGCCACTCATTAAAACTGCCCAAAAGGCAACAATCCAATTGGGCGAGTTATCAAGCGCAACACCAACGTAATTGTGTGTTGCGCCTATTTTTTCAAAAAGACCTGCCGCCGCGCGTTTGATTTTAGCGTCCATCTGCGCATAGGTGGTTTTGCTTATTCTGAAACCGTCGTTTGTCTCACAAAGAATATTATCGGCGCACGAAAACATTATTTTATAAATGTCGGCAAGGGTTTTATTTGAGTTTTCAAGAGCGAGGCGATTATGCTTTAAAAATTGCTTTAAGTTTTTGTTCATTAGTAGTTTTTTACCCTAAGAAATTTAATAATAATCAAAACCGGTTATGCTGTGGCCTGCGCCGAGTGATAACACACCCGAGAAAAAACCTATGCCCAGTAAAATTATGGCAATTATACCGAATATTTTGCCTAAACGGCTGAGCGCAGATGTATCACCGAGTCTTGCATTTTTTGCAGACATTACAAGACCTACGATTGCAGGCGGGAGACCCATAATAGCATAAACGATGCCTAAAATAAAACCTGTAAGGCCGTCCATAGCCGAGAATATAATGGTGTAAAGCGATGCTATAATAGCAAATATAAATGCGCCTATAGACAAAGCCATACCCACTATTCTTCTTGCAAGATGCGGCTTTTTGGGCTCCTGGTAGGTAGTATTCTGATATACGGGATTATAGTTTGCCGGCTGTACGTTAGCAGCCTCGGAATATGTAGGAGTATTTACTGCGGGCTCGTTGACAGCAGGTGTTAAAACTGCGGTTTCGTCAGCATTGGTTTGCGGCGCCTGATTTACGCTGACCGACTCCTCATAAACGGTTTTGGAACCGCATTCGGGACAGTAGTTTACAGCTTCATCGGCCTTAAAATTGCAATTTGGACATTTATACATATAAAAAACTCCTTTTTTTATATTTATTTAAGACAATTATATATTATATATAGCAAGTTTTCAAGTACGTTTTACATATAAAGGGTTAAAAAATCAGCTTAAAGAGATTGAGAAAAGCTTTGTAAAGTGCTATAATATTTAAAATCAGCTAATCGGGAGAAAACTTATGGATATAAATTTATTTTTTAAAAGCGTAATTGATTCTGACTCGGCGCCGGTCGTTATTTGCGATTTAGAGCATATTGTTCGTTATATGAATCCTGCGGCGGTAAAGCGCTATCATACCGACATTACCGGTAAAAGCATAAAGCTTTGCCACCCTGCCGATGCTAACGAAAAAATAGAACGGGTAGTCAATTGGTTTAAAAAAAGCAAGGATAATAACGTGGTTTACACCTTCAGAAACGAAGAAGAAAACAAGGACGTTTATATGGTGGCTTTGCGTGATGAAAAAGGCGAGCTTATCGGCTATTACGAAAAGCACGAATACCGGAATATAGAAACTTCTGAGCTTTATGCTATGTGAATGGTTACAATACAAAATAACAAAACAAAATCCGCGCGGAACATTCCGCGCGGATTTTGTTTATTTGTTTTGCTACAACAAGGCTAATAATTGAATGTGTTTTCTTTATTTTGTAAAATATTCAAATATCTTTTGCACTCTTCTTTTGCGGACTGTAAATTTAAGTTTTTATAATTTCCGCACTCTATTGCGCTTGCGCCAAACATAGTGGTGCAGTCGTATATAACCGTTTTAAGAGCGGCTGTTAAAACCTCTAAAACCTTTTTGTTATCGGCATTGCGCACAAGCAGATAAAAGCCGGTCTGACAACCCATCGGACCAAAATATAAAATGTCATTTTTCAGTTCGCCCGAGCGCAAAACGGTGGCTAACATATGCTCAACCGAGTGCATTGTGCAGTTGTCCATATAGTCATCCTTATTGGGCCTTCGGGTGCGAAGATCGTAGGTGGTAATATCAGAGTCTATTCTAGAAACGTAAATGCCCTCGGTTAAAGTGTTGTGGTCTATTTTAAAGCTTGCAATTTGTTCCATATTTTACTCCTTTTTTGAATGCTATGGTTACATTATATAAGAAAATTCTCGCAAATTCAACCGAATTTGCGAGAAAAAATTATCCTTTAACCGCTCCTGCCGTAACGCCCTGGATTATATACTTTTGGCATATTAAATAAAATATAATTACCGGAATTACCGCAAGGGTCAGCATTGCCATTAAAGCGCCCATATCCACCGACCCGTAGCCGCCCTTTAAATACTGAATGGCTATGGGTATCGTTTTGTAATCGTTGCCTATGGTAAGGTAGGGCAAAAGATAGTCGTTCCATATCCACATAGTGTTTAAAATTGCAACCGTAATTGCGGTCGGCTTTAAAATCGGAAATACTACCAAGAAAAAGGTCTGTACGGGCGAGCAGCCGTCTATGGTGGCGGCTTCTTCTAAGCTTTTTGGTATGCCTTTTATAAAGCCGCTGAATATAAACACCGAAAGTCCTGCGCCAAAGCCCAAATAAATTAGCGTTATGCCTAAGGGATTATCTAGCCCTAAAGTATTGGTAATTTTAGACATTGTGAACATTACCATCTGAAAGGGGACTATCATAGAAAAAACGAAGGCGTAGTACAAGGTGGACGTGAATTTATTTTTTATTCGGGTTATATAATAGGCCGTCATAGCGGTAAAAAGCACTATAGACGCCACCGATAACACCGTTATAAAAAGTGACCACAAAAACGCATCGAAAAAGCCTGTGCTCTCTAGCCCCGATACGTAATTCTCAATACCTACAAAGGTGTCGGAAAAGGGTATTTTAAAGGGCTCGGAGTTAATATAAAAACGGGATTTAAACGAGTTTATAAAAACCATTGCCACGGGGAAGATAAACAGTGCGCTTAGTATAATCAAAAAGGAATATTTAAACAGAAAACTTATTTTTTTCATTACTGCTCGGCTTCCTTTCTGCGAGTAAAATACAGCTGCAACAGCGCCACAAAAGCCACTATAACAAAGAAAACAACCGCTTTGGCCTGACCTACACCCTCGTAACCGACCCGACCGTAAAAGGTGTTGTAAATATCGAGCGCAAGCATAGAGGTTGCCTTAGACGGAGCGCCTGCGGTGAGCGCTAAATTCTGGTCGAAAATTTTAAAGGTGTTGGTTATTGTTAAAAACAGACAAATTGTTATAGACGGCATAACCGACGGAATTATTATATTAAAAAGTATGCGGGTGTTAGATGCGCCGTCTACACGCGCGGCCTCAATAATATCGTGCGGAACGTTGTTGATGCCGGCAATATAAATAATCATCATATATCCAATAAGCTGCCAGTTTGTAAGGGCTACAAGACCCCAAAAGCCAAAATTTGCGCTCGAGGTTATTGTGTAGCCAAAGGGCAGGAGTACACCGTTTATAATGAGCTGCCAGATATATCCCAAAACAATGCCGCCAATAAGGTTTGGCATAAAAAACAAGGTTCTGAAAACATTTGTGCCCCTTAGCTTTTTTGTGAGCAGAGTTGCCAAAATAAAGGCTATAACGTTTACGCTTATTACCGATACGGCCGAAAATTTTACCGTAAATTTTAAAGAGTTTATAAAATCGGCATCGGCGCTAAAGGCCTTAATATAGTTGCTTAGTCCTACAAATTTTGCGTTGGTCACGGTGGTGAAAGAGGTAAACGACAAATAAATTCCACTCAAAAACGGAATAGCAAACGCTATACAAAAGGCCAGCAGCGTTGGCAAACAAAAGAGCCAAAAATACTTTTTTAACGGATTTTTAAGCATCAGCGTTCTTTTCTCCAGGAGTCTTTAACGGTTTTTACTACCGTTTCCCAGTCTGACGTGCCCTGAACGTATAAAAGCAGAGCGTTGCCGAAGTCGGTTTTAAATACGTCGCTCGGGAAAACGGTAAATACCCAGGGGATAGAGTTTATATTAGGCTTACTCAGCCACTCGGCTGTCTGACGCGCTAACGGGTCGGGCGGAGTCTGCTCGGCGGTGAAGGTGTTAAAGGGTGTTGTAAAACCGAGTTTATTTGTAACGTAATCTTTACCGATATCACTCGAGAACAGCCACTGCAAAAAGTCTAAGGATAATTTTTGCTTTTCTTCGCTTACCTTGGAGTTTATGGCAAAATAATTTTCGGTTCCTATACAAAGACCTTGATTTTGCTCGTTGTCGAGTCCCATATAAATGGGCATCATTTTAATGTCCTCGCTCTTTACGGTGTTACCCTTAACGTCGGCAATTTGCGAATAGGCCCAGGTGCCGTTTTGAATCATAGCAACCTTGCCGAGCGCAAATTCGGCCATACTGTCGGCAACAGATTTACTGCCAAGCAGGTTTTTTTGTGTTGCGGAATTGTTTGTATAAAGGTCGAAAATCTTTCTGTAGTTTTCATTAAACTCAAAACCGATTTCCTTTAAATTCTGACCTGTAGTTGTTGGGTCTTGTCCGTTTGCGGCTTTTGAAAATTCGGCATAAAAGGGCAGATTTGCAAGGTGGGTCTGCCAGCGCCAGTCCTCGCCTGCGGCAAGAGAGGTAGAGCCGAACACACCGTCTATACCAAGCTCGCTTTTGTGCTTGGTCATATCTTCTACGACCGCCTTTAAGGTGTCAAAACTGTTTATCTGCGAGGCGTCGGTAATAGAAGTGGCCCTGTTGGGCAGAGCAAAATATTTTTTCATAATGGCATCGTTATAAATAATGCCGTAGGACTCTACAACAAAGGGAATACCGTAAACCCGACCCTCGCTCTTTATGGCAAGTGACTTATCGGTAAGCATTTCGTAAAGCTTGGAATCGGTAATGTCTAAGCAGTAATCCTTCCAGGCGTTGTAGCCAATAGGTCCGTTAATCTGAAAAATAGTGGGGGCGTCAGATTTTGCAATTTCGCTTTTTAGGGTTTGCTCATAACCGTTTGCGGCGGCGGTTACAACCTTAACCTTAACTCCCGTTTGCTTTTCGTATTCGTTGGCAATTTCTTTGTAAACGTCTGCCTGCTCGGGCTTAAAGTTTAAAAAGTAAATTTCTTGTGTGTCTTTCTTGCAGCCGCAAAGGGTGAGCGGCACAACAACCAAAACACAAAGAAAAAGTGCAAGTGCTTTTTTTGAAAAATATTTCATATCAAATTCCTCCTGAGAGTAGTTTGTACAAAATATAAAAAAATATGCCGTAAAACTAAAAAGCCGACCGTATGCTCATACGGTCGGCTTTTTTGATTATATATTTTTGATTATTTTTTTGACTGTCTGTGTGTAGTCGTGGCGGTCGTCCTTGCCCGATTTATAGGTAACCTGCATCTTAAAGTCGGGAGCGGCAACAATTCGTTTTAGCGAGTCCTTTATTTTGCTGCGCACATCACTGTGTTCGGCGGCGATTTTTTTAAGCGACATTAAAGCGTTCATAAAGAACAAATAGGTAAAATCGCTACGGTCCTCGTAAAGCTCGTCGCGGGTAAATGGAATGGCCTCGGTGTAGTCTTTGTTACAACATATTTTCAGCAAAGCATCAACTGCGTTTTTGTCTTTGTTCAGTCCTAAAAGCGCAATGGCCGATACTGCATAGGGGTAGTTGTATTTTCTGCCCGTTACCGACTTTTTGCCGTCTTTTTTCAGCGCAAGATTTATAAGTAAATCGCTGTATTTTTGCGGATTTAACATACCGAGCGCCAAAATCACGCCGTCAGATGCATTTTCCAAGGTTTCGAGTCTGTTTAAAAGCTCTGTTCTTTTGCTGCTATCTAACAGATAGGCCGACCACAAATAATATCCGCATTCATCGGTCATTAAACCGTTTGCAATTTTGCCTGTGTCGGTGCACCAGGGGTTAGTTTTATCCTGCCCTAAAACTAAGCGGGTCATATCCTTTTTTACGTTAACAATGCAAAGAGGCGTGTCCTTTTCCAGACAACCGGTGTAAAGAAGATTTTCCTTTAAATCGGCGTAAGAAATATTCCTGACGTCACAGCCGCCTTTAAGGGCCAAATTTATGGCAAATGCCGAAACCTCACCCGTTTTGCTTATCTCGTGCTTCATTCGGACTGCTGAGGCTAAATTATGGTCTACGCTTATCATTCTGCCAATGGCAAGCAGACCGAAAGTATCCTTTGGTATAAGTGCGCCCAGTGGAATAGGAATATTTATTCCAAAGCCCCAAAGGCTGCAAACCGATATCCAGCGTATTAAATAATCGTCCTCAAAAAAGGTGTCTTTGCCGTGGTTGTCAACGTTGGAAAAACAGTAGCAAACGGGCTCGGGAGAATAATTATTATGAATAATATCGTACAGCGTCAAAACCTTTTCGCCGACAATTCTTTGACCCTCTCTTAGTCCTAAAAGCGGGGAGGAGGTTATTATGCGCGGGTTTTCAGAGTAGGTGTTTTTCTTATGTAACGATGAAACGGAGCATTTTAAATATTCGTAGCCGAAATCGAACGGGTTGTACTGATTTAAAAAGCCGTTATCCTTATACAAAACACCTGTCTGTTTTTTGTCGGGATTAAATCTGTAAAGCGTCTTGGAATATGGCTGGAATTTTCCGTCAAGCGCTCTGCCGCCGAGCATTTTGCAGCCGCTGTTTATACATACTGCGCCGTCGGCGGTGGCATCTACGGTGTATTTGGCGTACGCCTTGTGTAAGGTGCCGTCGGCGCTTAAATATTTTACGCCGATTATTCGGTTTTTCTGCTTAATTACGCCAATAAAGCTTGCGCCGTATCTGCAGTCTGCGCCAAGCAGTTTTTCAGATAAAACGAGCTGCTTTTGAAGGTCACTCGATGCATAGCTTTGCATAATAACGTGATTTTCGTTATTGATTTTTGCGGCAGCATCATCAATAGTGGTGTAAAAACCGCCCTTCATTCCGTAATAGTAGCCCAAAATACCGCCCGCAGTACCCATACCGCCGGGCACGAACAGTTGCTCGATGGCAAGTGTTTTAAGACCGAGCTCGCTCGATTTTATTGCTCCGTATGCGCCCGCAGTACCAAGGCCGACGTAAATTACGTCAACGCTGCCGTCTTTTATGTATTTTGGCTTTAAGGTTTCAAAGGGCGCGTGGTTTTTAGAAATTTTTATGTTGTTACCTGCATCAAATGCGCTTAAAGCGTTCGGATAATAATCTGACGGACACCATTTTACGTTGTTGTTTATTTTAACGGATTTTTTCTTTACGTAAATGGCTTTTTGCGATGCCATATATAAAATTTTGCAACCGCAAAACGCAGGGTCGTTTTGTACAATGTCTAATATTTTTTTGCGCAAAGAATATATGTCTTCGTCTTTGCTTGACGGGATTTCCAGATAATATTCGTTCTTTACGGAACCCTTAATTATTTTGTAATTTTCGCCCGTATTTGAATTAAAACCATCGGGACAAAGCAGGTTTGCGCAGTATGAATAATCGGCTTTGGGCAGGGAAGCGCCAAAAAATCTGCGTGTTGTAAAGAGGGAAGTGGTGTCAATTATATTTTGCACCAGTACAGAGTGCTTTTTGCCTAAACTTGAAAAGCTTACCTTAATGCCGTTATCGGAAGATTTTATGCCGGTTATCACGGCCGGCATACAAAGCTCAATTTGTTCTTTAAATAAAACTTCGGATAGCTCGTTTTCTATTGGTGGCAGACTTTCTCCTGAGTCGGAGATAATGTTTTTAGCTAAAAAGATTTGCTTTAAAGCCGAGCAAGGCTCGCTCTCAGGCTCGTAAGAATAAGACTCAGAGTCGGTTTTGTAGCAAAGAGAAAATTCCTTAGCGCAAAGCTGACCGCTTTCTATAATAAGGGATGAAATTCCACGCTTTTTAAGCGCAATAGCGCCGCCTGCGGCAAGAGCCGAAGCGCCTATAAACAGGGTGTTGTATTTTTTCATAAAATCCCTCCGTGCTTTAAAATAAACCTTTACAAATATATCATACACCTTTTTTTCGTTAAATCAAGGACTCAAACGCCAACTTTTTCCACTTTTTTGCTTTTTTGCTTTATTTTTTGATATTTATATGTTATAATTATTGTGACAAAATATGAAAATGGGGTTTTAAAAGTGGAAGCAAAAACACTGTTTTACAAAAGAACGGGTCCTGTAAGCGTTACGCAGATTTATTTCTCGGCAAAAAAGGTGTTTTCTCTTGTGAGTGATGCAAGGCTGAAAATAGTAGCAATTACTGGTGGCTCGGCAACCATAGAGATAAACGGAATTATTTACACTCTTAAAAAAGGTGACGTTTTTATTCTGTCGGCGGTGGATATACGTCAGTGGAAGAGCGTAAGCGATACAGAGGGGCTCGAGATACTGATGGCCTCGTTCCCGCCGATGTCTAATATAAGCGCAACTCCGTTTTTTGTAAGAAAAGCAGATTTTGTAAATAAAATACCCGACAAAAGCGTAAATGACCGCTTATTTTCGCTTCTTTTGATGTTAAGAGAGTTTATTGAAACCGATGATTCATATACCTTTGTCAGCAGTATGGTGGGTGTAATGTGCGAGTACGTAAAAAAGGCCTATTTGAGTATTTTGCCTGATGCCGATAACGAGTTTGTGACCAAGGCTTTAGGCTTTTTACATGCTAATGCAAAGAGTGAGATAAGCTGCATAGACGCTGCGCGCGCAATGAATTTAAGCTCGTCGCATTTTTCCAGAAAATTCAAAGCATCTGTCGGTATTTCGTTCTCATCGTATCTAAGGCAATACAGAATTTACCTTGTCTTAGGTGAGCTTCAGCATTCCGATTTAAGCATTACCGAGTGCGCATACAAATGCGGATTTTCATCATCTGCGGGCTTTTACAAAGCTTTTAATCAAATAACGGGTACAAATCCTTCCAAGTATTTACAGGGATGTTAACAATAATTATTGACTTTTGTATACTTTTTTTATATAATAAAATTACGTATAATGACTCACTATATCTGATTTTGAAAGGGAGAACAAAAGTGAAAAAAATATCTAAATTACTCTCGATAATCCTGGCGGTTATTATGGTAGCAGGCTGCTTACCCTTAGGGGCAAGCGCAGTCGAGGCTAAGGCCGCTCCGGTATCGTACTTGCTTAACGATGCGAGCGACGCTGATACATACAGCTATTCCAATGCAAAGCCCGAGATTGTAACCGATGGTTACGGCATCTCGCCCGACGGCAAGTATATGGCTCATGCGTTTTTAAATACCGAAAATGGCGGTCAGAACGCTTGGAACGACTGGATTGTTTGGAATATGACGCTTGATACTGCCGTTTACGGAGGCTCGGTTTCTAATATTACAGGTTTTGCGTTCTGGGTTGACTTTTCCGAGGCAACTGAGGACATTCGTTGGGATTTTGATTTAAAAAACGATAACGATGAAACCTTAGGCGTATTCGGTTCCTCTTCTGACACAAGCCGACTTGCGTACCTTGTAAACACAAAAACAGGCGTAGCGCAGGAAATAAACTGCTCCAGCGGTTATTACGGCGGCTTTAGTATTCCTGCAGGCTTTGTGGGTTACTTTATTGTGCCTACAGACGGCGAAAATGCTGCGACTGCCGACTATTCGTTAGGTACAAAGCTATCCTTTGTCAGACGTTTCGATAAGGTTTTGGGTGATGAAACCTGCCATGCGTCTTATCGTACCGATAGCGTTACTGCCCTTACAAATATCAGTGAGTTTATAAATAACATAAAAACAGGTGTTGCAGGTACACTTACAAAGAGCACACTTTGCGTTGCAGAGGGTATTGATGCTGCAAAAGACGGCAAAAAGCTTGTATGGTCCAACGTAGAGGCCGCAAGCACTTACCAGATTAGAATGTATACGATGAATTCGGGCAGAGTAACACTTGCTCAGACGCTGAATACAACCGATACATCCATTTTATATTCTGCTCTGCCTGCAGGCTCGTATGCCGTTCAGATTGTTGCATTAGACGCAAACGGTGAGTTAGTAGCCGATGCAGCTTCTAACGTGGTTATTTTAAATTCCGACTGGACAGATTCAAACTTTGAGCTTGTTAACAGTATGGCTAGCGGTACATATACCTCTGACTACACTCAGACGTCGGTTGAAAACACATTTACCCCCGACGGCAACGGCTTAAAGGTTGTTACCGAAAAATCAAAGACAATAACCTTTAACATAGCGCAGACAGATTTATCGGCTTATGATGGCGTTGCATTTTACGTAAAAATGCCCGCAGAGGGTCTGACCTATTCGTTTAACAACTTAACGGCTGACGGTACAACCATTACCAAGGTTATAAAGGATAGTCAAGGCTACGTTTACGGTAACTTTAAGCTTATAAATTTAGACGGTACCGTTGTAAACGGTGACACAGCCGACTACGAAGACAATTACTTCCATATCTGGCCCGGTTTTGAGGGATACGTGGTATTCGAGCTTGTAGATTTTACCGAAGCTTTAAACGTTTCGTCAATTTCATTCTCATCTTGCCCGTGGCACTATTCGAACCAAAACGACGGATCGGACTTATATGTTGACAATCTTTATCTTGTAAAAGATTTTGACAGATTTACCGGTGAAACCACCGCTTTCGAGCTCGGTTACATTCCCACAAGCAATACTGTATCGCCGCAGTTCGTTATAGACGGCAGTACCGCAACAGTTACTTATGATGCAGTAGCAGGGGCTACCAATTATCTTGTAAACATTTACGACAATCAAGGTAACTTGTTCGACTCTGTTTTAAGCACAGACACATCTGTTGTAATAGAGGGCTTGGCACTTGGCCGCAGATATTCTACACAGGTAGTTGCATTCGGCGCTAACGGCATAATAAGCGCGCTTAAGGTTGCCGTTGAATTTTCGGGCGGACAGCCGTTTGTAGT
This sequence comes from Clostridia bacterium, assembly GCA_017436815.1. Taxonomy (GTDB): domain Bacteria; phylum Bacillota; class Clostridia; order Oscillospirales; family Acutalibacteraceae; genus RGIG3013. Next base: position 3,341 of record JAFSCI010000043.1, on the reverse strand, counting down.
GCTGAATGATTTTTCAGATAAATCTACCACCTTTGGTGATAACTTAGAAAGAGACGGCTTTGGCAACAAAATTCCCACAACCAACAGTATTTCGTTCTGTATGTGGGGCTGGACCTACGTTAACGCATATTTCTCGCAAAATGCCGATGCTGCCGGTGTAGACGGCTTTGCCGTTTGGGTTGATACCACAATGTACGAGGTATCAGGCAACCCGTTCAATATGTACGTGTACGATTCAGCAGAGGTAGCAACAAAGCTTATCGGTACCGAGGCAAATCAATCGGTTTATTTTGTAGATGCTATTACCGGTCAGATAACAAAGAGTACCGTTAGTAATATTACCGGCATTTATTTGCCTCCCAACTTCAGAGGCTACGTAGTGTTCGAGGCACACGGTGACTTCACCGGTGATATATCCGATTATTCTTACTTTAGTATGAGACGTTGCGGATATATAGACTTCCAGCTTAACAGTAATGATGAAAGCGAAGGCGGCGGCACAAGAAGCATTGAGTTTGACTCGCTCTTGGCCATAACCAATTTTGAAAAGTTTGAAAACAACATAATCGGCTCTCTTGCCTTGGCGGGTGCATTTACTCCCACAGGCTCGTATTCAAAGCCGAAAATAAACGTTGTTCAAAACGATACTATCGATATAAACGTATATTTTGATGCTGTTGATACAGCCGATAAATACATTGTATCTGTTTACGATAACGACAACGCCAGAAGCATCGTTGAGTCCAAGGCTGTAACTCAAACCGAGGTTACCTTTGACTCTATGGTTAACGGCAAAAACTATGCCGTTCAGGTAATTGCTATGTCTAACGGCGTAGTGCTTGCGAATTCCGAAATTGTTACATTCAAGTGCGTTCCCGGTTGTCTTCATGATTACGTAGACATAAATACAACTGCCAGCTGCACAGAGTACGGTTACGTTGGTAAAGAGTGTACCGTTTGCGGACACAGTGATCTTACCGTTACGGGCAACCCGCTCGGACATAACTTTGTTTATTCCGGCACAACCACTACATGCGACAAACTAGGTGTTTGCATTTATCGTTGTACAAGGTGTGAGACTTATTACACCGAGGCTGATACCGTAGCGGTTGAACATAACTACTTAGCAACCGCTCAGGTAGAATCAACCTGTCAGTCTTTAGGCTACACGGTTTACAGCTGCACTAACTGTTCCGACAGCTACAACGAAACTCACGGCGATTATAGTCCCCACAACTATATAACCTCTAAGGTACCCTCCACTTGCGAAAAGGCGGGAAGCTTCAGCGGTGTTTGTGTAGATTGCGGTGCATCGTTTGCAAATGAGTATCCAAAGCTTGCGCATACATACGGCGAATGGACAATAACCACAACCGCTACTGCTTCGGCCAGCGGAGTAAAATCACGTACCTGCTCGGTTTGCGGCTACGTTCAGACCAAAGCTTACTCGCTTACAGATACAACCGTAACTGTATATGATGAAATGGCATACGGCGGACAAACCGTAACCGTTTACGTAAGCATTGACGAAAATAACGGCTTTACAGCTATGCGCTTAAAGCTTGGTTACAATACCGATTATCTCACCCTTACCTCTATTGAAGATATGGGTATTTTAGGCGATAGCTACCATACCGACGTATATGACGGTGACGTATATTTATATTGGATGGATATTAACAACGAAATGACCGATACGGGCGTTGTTGCAGCGCTGACCTTTGAGGTGGCCGATAATGCTCCTGCAGGTGAGTATATAATATCGTTAACATACAATTCTTCCGATGTATTTGACAGCGACTTAGAACCCGTTTCGCTTGATATAACCGACGGTATTTTATACGTAACAGAAGCTTGTAAGCATGAAAATGTAGAACGTATAAATATGTCTGATGCTACTTGCGGTACCGATGGTAGTTGGGAAGATATTTGTTTCGATTGCGGTGAAACCGTTGCAACAGGCACAATACCCGCAACAGGTCTGCACGAGTTTGGTGACGGCATTGTTGTTATAGCGCCTACTTGCGCAGAAACGGGACTTACAGTGTACGTTTGTGAGGTTTGCGGTGAAGAAAAGGACGAAGAGGTTGCTGCAACAAGTGACCATGATTACGTTGATGACCAAATAATTACTGCCGCTACCTGCGTTACTGCGGGCCTTAAGTCTTGTGTTTGTAGCGTTTGCGGTGATACCTGCGAGGTAGAAATTCCCGCAACCGGCAAGCATACCTATGAAACAGAGGTTATAGCTGCAACACCCGAAGCACAGGGATATACAAAGTACACCTGCTCGGTTTGCGGTGACACTTATAACGATAACTTTGTAGACTACGTACCCGAAGGCACAACAACACCTGCCAGTGACTTTACCTATACAGTGGGCGATACAAGTGTTACAATCACCAAGTATAACGGTACTGCAAAAGAGGTTATTATACCTTCTACAATAGAGGGTAAACCCGTTACTGCAATTGGCTCTAAGGCTTTCTATACGAACAGAACACTTAAGAGCGTAACGTTACCTGCCACACTTAAGACCATTGGTACAGATGCATTCAGAGGCTGTACAGCATTAACAGAGGTTGTATTCAACGAAGGCTTGGAAAAGATCGGTACCTATGCATTCGGTCTTACAAAGATTACAGAATTCGTAGCGCCCAGCACACTTACAACAATCGGCGTATCTGCATTCAACGGTTGTACCGCATTAGGTCAGATCGATCTTGCAAACGTTAAGTATATTAAGGGTTCTGCATTCGCAGGTTGTACAGCATTAGGTTCTACAGCAGCGGGTGTAAGAATAGTAGTTCCTGCAACTGTAACTGAGGTTGGCGCACATGCTTTCTTAAACTGTACATCTATTAAGCGTGTAGACTGGTACCCGGTTAAGTTAACATCAGGTGCAGCCGGTAGTATGGAAAACCCTGCATTCAAGGGTTGTACAACAATTAACGAAGCCAGAATTTACGAGACAGCAGTAAACGTTCCGACATACCTGTTCTATAAGTCATCCAACGTTGCAAATAACTTAGGTATCTCTACATTATCCTTCAGAGGTACATCTAGTGCACAGACAATCGGTGACTATGCATTCTACCAGCAGAGAATCGGTAAGGTTACATTCCCGAACACAATCACAAAGATCGGCGTAGAGTCGTTTAGAAACAACAATATGTTAAAGACTCTTACATTCGGTACAGGTGAGCAGACAATCGGACAGCTCGCATTCTCGTTCTGTAACAATTTACCTTCCGTTACAATTCCGGGCAACGTTAAGACCATCTATGCTTATGCATTCCGTGGTTGCGCTAAGCTCGAAACCGTAGTAGTAGAAGAGGGTG
>JAFSCI010000042.1 GCA_017436815.1 Clostridia bacterium | reverse complement strand
CACCTTGGCAAGGTGGCGCTCTACCAGATGAGCTAAATCCGCATAAAAATTGGTGCCTCCGATCGGAATCGAACCAATGACACGGGGATTTTCAGCCCCCTGCTCTACCGACTGAGCTACAGAGGCATTTGGCGACCTGGATGGGGCTCGAACCCACGACCTCTAGCGTGACAGGCTAGCGTTCTAACCAGCTGAACTACCAGGCCATAAATGGTGGGAACAACAGGGCTCGAACCTGTGACCCTCTGCTTGTAAGGCAGATGCTCTCCCAGCTGAGCTATGCTCCCACCTATACGCTCTGGCGGAATTTGCTCTGCAAACTACCGCGGCAAGAAGTATAATACCACATCTAATGTCGTTTGTCAACACCAAATTTTAATTTTTTTAAAAAATATTTTTATATTAGTTTTCTGATCTCTTGCGGGGTAAAATTATAGACCTTATCACAAAAATGACACTTAATTTCTGTATCCTTATTTTCGTCGGCCATACTTTGCAAATCTTCTTTACCAACGCTTATAAGCGCCTGCTCTACACGCTGACGAGAACAGTTGCATCTGTAGAAAACGTCGTGCTCGTAAAGAACCTCTACCTCAAAGTTTTTAAGAACCTCTTTTATAATATCTAACGGGGTTTTGCCCTCTGTCAGCATTTGGGTTACCGATTTAATATCTTTTATTCCGTTTTCCAGTTTTTCTATTGCCTCTTCACTTGCGGCGGGTAAAAGCTGAACTATATAGCCGCCTGCTGCTTTTACGGTTAAGTCGGGGTTAACAAGTACTCCCAAAGCGCAAACGGTAGGAATTTGCTCGCTTATGGCATAATAAGCGGTAATATCCTCGGCCACTTCGCCTGACACGAGCGGAACCGAACCCGAATATGGCTCTTTTAAACCTAAATCCTTTAAAACGTACAAAAAGCCGTCTTTACCCACTGCGCCGCCAACGTCTAATTTTCCCTTGCTGTTAAGCGGCAATTCTACTATCGGGTTGGAAACGTAGCCTCTGACGTCTCCGTTAAAGTCCGACACCGCTATTAACGAACCGGCGGGGCCGTTACCCGAAAGCTTTAAGGTTATGCTGTCATCCTTGCCCTTTAGCATATTACCCATCATACTTGTTGCGGTCAAAAGTCGGCCAAGGGCGGCGGTTACTACTGCAGAGGTAGTATGTATTTGTTCGGCCTTTGCGACAATGTCGGTAGAATCAATTGCGGTAGCCATTACCTGACCGTCGCTTGTTATACATCTAATAAGTTTTCCCATATTATATCCTTTTTGCTATATAAATATTTCGTTGACTGTTTTTGCCCGGAGCATTAAACGATAAATCGCCCAAAACGTCCAAAACCTTAAAGCCGGCATTTTTGAGCATAATTTTCAGCTCCTCATCAGTATATGCACGCTCGCTGAAATTATCACAGTAGCGGGTATAACTGCCGTTTTGATTAACAAAAAAGTCTAAATAAATGTCCACTGTATTATTTGCGCCGAGATAATTTTGCCAAGTACAGAAAATATCATCCTGCTCTATAACAAACGTATTATTACCCAGCACTTTTTTATGCTTATAGGGTGTATTAACGTCGAAAATAAACAGTCGGTCTTTTTCTAAAAACAAGGCTATATTTTTAAGCGCCTTTTTAAGCTCGTTTTTATTGGTTATGTGATTTATACTGTCTAAACAGCATATTGCGCCATCGACAGTACCATATAAATCGAGTTCATTACCGCTTTGGTTTAAAAACATAACCGACAAATTTTGCTTATCGGCCTTTTCTCTGGCAATGCTCAGCATATCTTCCGATATATCGGCCCCTATTACCTCTATGCCCTGTCTGGCAAACTCCAAAGAAAACCCACCCGTTCCGCAAGCAAAATCAAGCATAAGGGTAGGTATTCTGTCGTACCGTAAAAAAAGCTCTTTTAAATACTGCGCTCTTTTTTCGTAGTCGGCATCTTGCATCAGCGAGTCGTATACTAAGGCAAAATCGTTGTATCCGCTCATTTGTCTATGCGCTTAAAAATCATTTCATAAGCATCGTTACCGTAGCTTAAAGAACGATTGACACGGCTTATGGTAGCTGTAGATGCGCCTGTTTTTTTAACGATATCGCTATACACGCACTTTTCACTAAGCATTTTAGCAACAGTAAAACGCTGAACTATAGACTGAATTTCTTTAATTGTACAAACGTCTTCAAAAAACTTGTAGCACTCTTCCTCAGTTTCAAGCGCTAAAATTGCCTTGAAAAAATAATCGGTATCTGCGTTTTTAACTGTAAACATAACCAATCTCCCAAAAATTTATTATATTAGCATTTTAACACAACACCACTTTAAAGTCAAACAAAAAACCGACAATATTTTTTAATACTGTCGGTTTTTGCTTATTCTTCCATAATTTTCACAAATGCCTCGCCATCAAGCTTTTCGTTAAGATAAAGCTGTTCGGCAACCTTGTGGAGTTTTGCAATATTCTTATTTAAAATATCAATTGCACGGTTGTACTGAGTCATAACAATGCTCTCGATTTCCTTATCGATTAAACCTGCTATTTCCTGAGAATAGTTAGGTGTCGAGGAGAAATCACGGCCTAAGAATACCTCATCGTTAGAGCTTCCGTAGGTTACAAGACCCAACTTTTCGCTCATACCAAACTTGGTAACCATTTTTCTTGCAAGCTCGGTTGCGCGCTGAATATCGTTGGATGCGCCTGTGCAAATATCGTCAAGGGTAATCTGCTCTGCAGCACGACCGCCAAGGAGCGAGCAAATATCCTCTAACATCTGATTGCGGCTTACGTGACCCTTTTCTTCTGTAGGCAGATACATTGTGTAGCCCGCAGCCATTCCGCGCGGAATAATGGATATCTGATGTACGGGGTCTTGAGTCGGCAAGAAGTAAGACACAACTGCGTGGCCTGCCTCGTGATAAGAGGTAATTTTCTTATCTTTATCCTTAATAACGTGCGAGCGTTTTTCGCTACCCATTACCACCTTAATGGTAGCCTCTTCAATTTGCTCTTGAGTAACAGCCTTTAAGCCCTTGCGAGCTGCGAGTAAAGCGGCCTCGTTTAAAAGATTTTCAAGGTCAGCACCCGTAAAGCCAATTGTAGATTGTGCTATTGCCTTTAAGTCTACGTCGGGGCCAAGGGGCTTTGAACGGGAATGAACCTTTAATATTTCTTCTCTGCCCTTAGCGTCGGGATAGCTTACCATAATCTGACGGTCAAATCTGCCAGGACGGAGCAAAGCTTTATCTAATATATCGGGGCGGTTGGTTGCCGCCATAACAATAACGCCCTCATTAGTGCCAAAGCCGTCCATTTCAACGAGCAACTGGTTTAAAGTCTGCTCTCTTTCATCGTGACCGCCGCCAAGACCTGCGCCACGCTGACGACCTACGGCGTCAATTTCATCTATAAATATTATAGCCGGAGATGCCTTTTTGGCCTCGTCGAACAAATCACGTACACGTGATGCGCCAACACCTACGAACATTTCTACAAAGTCAGAACCCGACATTGAGAAAAACGGCACGCCTGCCTCACCTGCTACTGCACGCGCAAGCAAGGTTTTACCTGTTCCCGGAGGGCCCACAAGTAAAACGCCCTTAGGTATTCTGGCACCTAAATCGTTAAAGCGAGTAGGAGATTTTAAGAATTCTACTATTTCTTCAAGCTCTTGCTTTTCTTCGTCGGCGCCTGCAACGTCAGCAAAGGTGGTTTTGCGCTTATCACTCGGCTTCTTTATTTTTGCCTTGCCGAAGCCCATAGTTTTATCGGCACCCATAGTGGTGTTCATACGCTTCATAAAGAAGAACCATATAAACACTAAAGCGCCTATCATTAAAACGGTGGGCAGAATGCTGACAAGCCACGATGCCTCATTGCCGCGCTTATAGTCTTGCTTTATAACCATATCGGTTCCGGCATTTTCGGCATTTATTTTCATAACGGTTTCGTTAACGTCGTTATAGAAAATTGTTGGGTCGGCAACGGTATAGCTGCGCTTTTCACCCGTGGCTCTTACAACGTAGTCGAGTTCGCCGCTGTAAAGATTTAAGCGATACTCGGAAATTTCGTTGTTGAGCACCATTTCAACAATCTCATAATATTTTGTGGTTTTTCTTGACTGTCCGCTTACCGATGCAAAGGCAATTGCCAAAATTAAAATGAGCGGTATGCCTATGAACAGCAAGGTGTTTTTTAAATTTTTACCCAATTTATTAGCACTCCTAACTAAAAATCAATAATTATTCGTAAACAGATTCTTTTAATACACCAACAAATGATAAGTTTCTGTAATATTCATCATAATCGAGTCCGTAGCCAACAACAAACTCATCGGGGATAACTGCTCCAACGTAATCGGCCGTAACGTCGGCTACTCGACGGCTCGGTTTATCGAGCAAGGTACAAATTCTAATACTGGAAGGATTCCTTGCCAAAAGCATTTTCTTTAAATAGCTTAAAGTATTGCCCGAATCGAGTATGTCTTCTACGATTAAGAGGTCATATCCCGAAAGATCTATGTCCAAGTCCTTAATAATCTTCACCGCGCCGGTGCTCTTTGTGCCGCCCGCGTACGATGAAACTGCCATAAAATCAATTTTGCAGTCGATTGTAATAGAACGCATAAGGTCTGCCATAAACAAAACAGAACCCTTTAAAACGCCGACAAGCATTAACTTTTTGTCTTTATAATCGTTAGAGATTTGTTCACCAAGTCTTTTTACAATTTCATCTAACTGTTCTTTTGTGAGCAGCACTTTTTTAATATCGGATTCATTCATAATTAACATCCCCAAAAAAATTATTTTAAATACTTTATTAACCCGATTTTTTTCGAGTTTTTTGTAACCCTTGCGCGTTCGCAAACGCCTATATCCATTACCCAAACAACTCCCTTTTCATCGGCAATTACGGGCAAGTTCTTACGCAAATGTACGGGTATTTTGCATTCGTTATACAGTTTTTTAAATGTCTTTTGGGGTCTGCCGGGAAGTTTTAAGGAATCACCCTCTATACGAGTCCTTATTACAGGCTTGCCCACAATTTTATCATAATCGAATGTGTTTTTTAATAACAAACTGTTAATTTTTTGTAATTTTTCAAAGTCTTTTAAAGAAATTTCCTCAATTTGAACTTTGTAATCGGTATTATCGGTCAAATCTGACACAAGACGCAGTCTGCCGTTTTGCATACTGCAGTAAATATCTTTTTTAACCGAAAATTTCGGAAAATCGTTTTGCGACAAATCACAAATCTTATTTACAAGTGTTGCCGAAACCGAGCAACCGTTTATTTCCAAAAGCCTTGCAACTACTCGGCTTTTAATTGCATAATCAAGTGAGTTTAACCCTTTTGTGTCAATAGACTCACCGTCATAAAGCTCGTTAAATGCAATATCTGCCTGCTTTGTCAAATAAGCGCTGTCATACCGTAAAGAATTAGCGGTATTAACGGCATTAGCTTCTACCGACTCGTTTATCTGCTTTAAAACGCTTACAACCTTGTGCCGTATAACGTTACGGGTGTAATCATCGGTAAGATTTGTGCTATCGGTAACGTAATCAAGATTATTTTCTTTGCAGTAATTTTCTATATCGGTACGTGTGCAGTATATTAGCGGACGGATAAAAATATCTCTTTTAGGCGGAATTCCGCAAAGTCCCTTTAAAGCCGTACCACGAGTTAAATTGTAAATGACAGTTTCCAAATTATCGCTCGCAGTATGCGCAGTGGCAACAACGGTATTGGGGGTACAAATATCGTTAAAAAATTCGTACCGTTTATCTCTTGCGGCAAGCTCTATGCTCTGCTTGGTAGCGGCGGCATAGGAATTTATATCCTCACGCCTTGTATAAAGCTTAACACCGAGTTTTTCGCAAAGTTTTACGCAAAAAAGCTCATCCCTATCCGACTCTTCACCACGCAGACAGTGGTTTAAATGCGCCGCTTCCAGCTTAATTTCGTTTTCACTGCAAACATTAAGCATTGAATGAAGCAATGCAACCGAATCTGCGCCGCCAGACAGCGCAACTATAATTTTCTTAACGCCGCAAAGTAGAGAAAAATCGTTTATGGCGTTTTGTAGTTTACCAATCATCTTAAATTATCCTGAGCCGCAAAGCGAGTAAACTGACCGTCCCAGTACAAATCAACAGTACCTGTTTCGCCGTGACGGTTTTTAGCAATAATACACTCTGCCTTGTTTGGATCTCCCCTGTCTTCAGCATCGCCCTTTTCGGAATCGTAATAAACGTCACGATATAAAAACAGTACTATATCTGCATCCTGCTCGATAGAGCCTGATTCTCTAAGGTCAGACAGAGCAGGTCTGTGGGACTTACCCTTAGTCTCGGTACCACGGGAAAGCTGTGCGCAAACTATAATGGGAACGTTGAGTTCCTTTGCCATTATTTTAAGGTTACGGGTTATGTCGGATACTTCCTGTACTCTGTTTTCGGTCGCTTTTGCAGATTTCATAAGACCAAGATAGTCTATAATAACAAGGTTCGGCTTATTCTTCATACACATAAGCTTTGCCTTCATCTCGGGAACGGTAATTGCCGAGGTTTCATCAAAATAAAGATTTGCCTCCGACAAATTTGCGCCCGCCTGTACTAAACGTGTCCATTCATCGCTTGTTAAATCACCCGTACGAAGCTTCTCACTCTTAATAGATGCTTCGTTAGAAAGCATACGCTGCGCCAATTGGTCACGTGTCATCTCGAGCGAGAAAAAGCAAACCGTCTTTTTAGAGTTAATGGCAACGTTCCTGGCAATATTAAGCGCAAACGAAGTTTTACCCATACCCGGACGCGCGCCCAGAATAATAAGGTCAGACTTATTAAGACCTGTTATTTTTTTATCTAACAAGCCTATTCCGCTGGGTATGCCCACGTAATCGTCCTTGGTTTCGGGGTCGGTCATTTTTGTCAGACGGTCATAGGTTTCGTTTTCTATAACCTCTTTAATGTGCACCAGACCCGAAACGTCACGGCCGTCACGTATTTCGTAAATTTTCTGCTCGGCGCTGTCTAAAAGTCGACCTGCATCCAAAACGTTCTCGGTAGCATCTTTAATAATGCTTTGCGCAGCTAATATAAGCGAACGCGCATAATAACGCTCACGAACAATGCCAACGTATGTAAGAATATTTGCCGACGAGGGTACCGTTTGGGCGAGCTGTGCAAGATATGCCTTGCCGCCTGCTTCGTCATAAACGCCCTCGTTTTTAAGACGCTCTAAAACCGAGACAAAATCTATAGTCAGATTAAGCTCGAACATACCCGAGAGTATTTTGTATATTTCCTTGTGCTGCGGAATATAGAAAAATTCGGGTTTAACTATAGCCGCAACCTGATTTATACATTTAGGGTCTATAAGTATAGCGCCCAGAACCGACTGCTCGGCATCAACAGAATACGGCAATCGTTGCTCAAGAGTATCAAAAACCAATTTTTCGTCCTTCATTTTTTCACCTACTCGGTAACACTAACAGTGAATTTTGCGCTGATTCCTTGATAAAGTTTTACCTCTGCGGTATAGTCGCCGTAGCTTTTAATGTCGGCGATATTCATTTTTTTGCGGTCTATCTCTACGTCAAATGCCTTTTTGAGCTCCTGCGCTATCTCTTTTGAGGTGATAGAGCCAAAAAGCTTACCCGAAGCGCCTGCTTTTGCGTGTAGAGTTAAGGTTTTACCGTTTAATTTAGCAGCGAGCTCGTTTGCAGCCTTTCTGTTTTCAGCCTCGTGATGCTCCTTTGAGGACTGACGGTTTTTAAGCTCGTTAAGAGCAGTTGCGTCAGCTTCAACCGCTAATTTTTTAGGGAATAAAAAGTTCTTTGCAAATCCGTCAGATACGTTGCAAAGCTCACCTTTTTTACCGTGACCTTTAACGTCGGCCAATAATACTACCTTCATTTTTGTCCCTTCCTTATCTGTTTTGCTTATATTCATCAATTGCCTGTTTTAATTTTTCTTTTGCATCATCAAAAGACTCAGCCTCTATTTGCGATGCCGCCATAGTTCTGTGACCGCCGCCACCTAAAATTTCCATAATAAGCTGAACGTTTACTTCGCCCAAAGAACGAGCCGAAATGTTATACTTGTCGGCCGTTTTGCAAATAACGAACGACGCCTTTACAGAATCAATATTCAGCAATTCATCTGCCGCCTGAGAGGTTGCAATTCTTGTATCAGCATCCTCTATTTCGTTAATGGCTACTGCGCAGTCATCAAACAGTTCTGCCGACGATGCAATTCTTACTCTGTTTTTATAAAGCGGCATTGTTCCGCTAAACATCTTTTTAACCTTTACCGGATCTGCGCCCGATTTTCTTAAAATAGCCGCCGCCTCAAAGGTTCTGACACCCGTATGGAGTACGAAATTTTTAGTATCGAGCATTATACCCGAAAGCAAAGCATCGGCCTCTAATTTACCTATATTACCCGACGTTATATACTGTAATAATTCGGTCACCATTTCACAAGCAGACGATGCGGCAGTTTCGTGATAAAATACGGTAGCATTGTCTATATAATCTACCGCTTTTCTGTGGTGGTCTATTACTACAATATTTTTAGCCTTTTCCAAAACCGACTGACAGTCCACAAACATAGGTCTGTGAGTATCAACAATAATTACAAGTGTTTTCTTTGTAACAAGGCTTTGTGCCTGCTCATCGTTCAGAATTTTACACTCGGGGTCATTTTCTTCTATATATTCGAGCAAGGGTTTAGCAAGGGTTTCGTTTTTATTAAGAGCAATTGCTACGGGTCGGTCAAGAGTATTTATAATGCCGTAAAGCGCATATGCCGCTCCCAGACAGTCTAAATCAGAATACTTATGACCCATTATAATAACGTTTTCACTGCCGCTTACAAGCTCGCTTATTGCCGATGCAATAATTCTTGTGCGAACTCTTGCGCGCTTTTCGGTAGCGGCGTTAACACCGCCGTAAAAACGGTAATCTGCGCCCTGAGGCTTTATAACAACCTGATCACCGCCACGGCCCAGCGCCATATCAAGCGCTTGGACCGCTAAGTCCTCACAGCCTCTGGCCGAACCTGCCTTGTAGCCTACGCCGATGGAAAGGGTTACGTTTATTTTTTCGCCAAAATCTTTATTTCTGATTTCTTCGAGTATTTTAAACTTGCCCTCTTCAAATATCTTAAGGTTCTTTTCATCGAACAAAAGCAAGAAGCGGTCGTTTGAAAGAGTTGTCATAACACCCTTGGCATCGGCAAACCAATGCTCAATAACGTTCTGAATTTTACCCGTTATTTTAATACGCTCGCTATCACGCATATTATGGGTTACTTCATCTAATGAGTCAACCGCAACTATAGCCACAACCGGACGGCTCAGCTTGTACTCGGTAGCGGTCTTTTTAAGATTGGTCTGGTCTACAAAGTAGTAAACCGTACCCTGCTGCTGTATAGCCGAATAAACAAGGAATATTTTGTTGTTGTACGCAAGCTCACAGCTTTTTAGGTGATCTAAGGCTTCCAGTGCCGCAGAGTCCAAAATTTCATCCTGCAAGACGCCAACGAGATTTTTTCCGCCCGCAACCGAAACCTTAAAGGGCGAGTTGCACCACAGTATGCGTCCGCCCGATACAACCATTATGGGAATATCGGTATTGGAAAACAAACCGTCGGTATCATCGGCCGATAGCGCCGCCGAATAAACAAGCTGCTTTACTCTGCGTCTTACCGAATTTCGACCGATTATGAAAACTATTGCGATTACAACCAACAAAGCGGCAAAAATCATACTGATTATTGGGTTATAAAATGCAAATAAAACGGTCTGCAATATTAATATTAAGGTAATTATTGTCATAAAAATATCGGTTTTTGATATTTTTTTCACTTTGCTTCACCTTCTTTAAAACAATTAAACGTCCATTATAATGGGCAATACCATAGGTCTTCTGCGGGTTTTTTCAAAAATGAATTTAGATACTGTATCTTTTACTTTATTCTTTATAGCGCCGCGGTCGTGAATTCTGTGCAAATAACAGTATTCTAAAGCCCGCTCGGCTACAACTGTAGCGCTGTCTATAAGCTCTTCGGATTCTTTTACGTAAACGAATCCACGTGAGATAATATCCGGACCCGACACAACTTCGTTAGTAACACTGTCCATAGCAATACCAACAACCAAAATACCGTCATCGGCAAGGTGCTTTCTGTCTCGTAAAACAACACTGCCTACGTCACCTACTCCAAGGCCGTCTACCATAACGCTGCCTGCGGGTACGGTTTCGGTAATTCTGATTGATTTTTTATCAAGACTGATTACGTCGCCTATATTTGCAATTACTATATTCTTTTTGTCAACACCAAGTGTCTCGGCAAGGCCTGCGTGCTTAATTAGATGCTTTTCTTCGCCGTGTACGGGAATAAAGTAGCGCGGGTTTACAACGCTTAAAATAAGCTTCAGCTCTTCCTGGCAGGCGTGACCCGAAACGTGAACGTCATACATTTTCTCGTAAACAACGTTGGCTCCACGCTTGATGAGTTCGTTTACTACCTTGCTTACAAGCTTCTCGTTACCGGGAATTGGAGTTGCCGAGATGATTATCATATCATCGGGGAAAATGTCTACGTTGCGGTGGTCCGAAAATGCCATTCTGTGCAGAGCCGATAACGGTTCACCCTGCGAGCCGGTCGTGATAATAACAATATTTTCACGCTCGTAGCGGTTTATTGACTCTATGTCTATAAGCACGCCTGCGGGCACCGACAAATAGCCAAGCTCCTCGGCAACCGCAACAACGTTTATCATACTTCTGCCCGACACCGCAACCTTACGGTTACAACGAACGGCTTCGTCTATAATCTGCTGAATTCTGTGAATGTTAGACGAGAAGGTTGCAACTATTATTCTGTGACCCTCTGCTTTTTTAAACAAAGTCGAGAAGGACTCGCCCACCTTGCGCTCGGATGCCGTAAAGCCCGGGCGTTCTGCGTTGGTGGAGTCCGAAAGCAGCGCTAAAACTCCTTTTTTACCGTATTCGGCAAATCGGGCAATGTCTATTACGTGGTCGTCTATCGGGGTAGTATCAATCTTAAAGTCGCCCGTTTGAATAACCGTACCCGCGGGTGTGGTTATTGCAAAACCTACGGCATCGGGAATTGAGTGATTTACGTGAATAAACTCAACCTCAAAACTGCCGAGCTTAACTGTCTGGCCGGGTTTTACGGTGTTAAGCTGTGCGCCCGCCAAAAGTCTGTGTTCTTTAAGCTTGCCCTCTACAAGACCGAGGGTTAATCTGGTAGCGTAAATAGGCACGTTAAAGTTTTTGAGCAAATAAGGTATACCGCCAATGTGGTCCTCGTGACCGTGGGTTAAAATTAAACCTTTTATGCGGTCTTTATTGCTTATCAAATACGAAAAATCAGGAATAACAATATCAATACCCGGCATCTCTTCATCCGGGAATGCCATACCGCAGTCTACAAGCAAAAGATCACTGCCGTATTCGTAAAGAGTAATGTTTTTGCCTATCTCCTGTAAACCGCCAAGCGGTATTATTTTAATCGGCAGAGTATTTTGCGGCTTCTTTGTTTTGTTCTGAACCTTTTTGTTGGGCTTTGCATTAAATTTACTGCCCTTGGATTGTTTTGTATTTTTAGAATTTTTTGTTGCAGATTTTGACTGCGGCTTTTTTGCAGACGTTTTTTGTTTTGTTGGCTGTTGTGTTTCTTTTTTGTTTTGAGCCATTATTTTCCTCCGTAAAAATTAGGTATGTATAAACACATAATCTGTTAATGTTGTTATTTAAAGGCACAATACGCCAATATATAAGTATAGATAATATATATTTTACTCATATTCTGTGCCATTGTCAAGAATTACCGTAATTATATAAATATAATATTGACATTTATGACGCTAATATATCAAAAAACCGCCTGCATTTAGCAGACGGTTATAAATTTTATCCGATTGTGAGAGGAATATGAGTCATAAAAGCTCTTTCTTCTATTTTGACGTTTTTGTTTTTAATTATTGCTACTTCTATTTTGTCCGAGCCCCAAAAAGCCTCGTAACCTATGGTGTGCACCGATGCGGGAATATTAACGTTTCTTAGTGCCGCGCAGTACTGGAATGCGTTTTCTTTAATCTCGGTTACCGATGAAGGTATGTTAAGATTTACAAGGCTTGTAGCGCTTGCAACCGCGCATTTGGGAATTATCTTTACGCCTTCTTTAATGTTTAGGTTTTTAAGCTTTAGGCAGTTTGCAAAAGCAAATTCGCCGAGTTCTTTAACACCCGAACCTATTGTGACGGTACTTACGTTTGCGCACTCGTAAAATGCGCCGTAGCCAATATGGGTAACGCTGTCGGGAATTATTATGCTTTGTATGGATTTATCCATATAAAAAGCGTGCGCGCCTATTTTTAATACTCCATCTCTTATATTCAGCTTTTTGAGATTTATGCATTCAGAAAAAGCGTATTCGTCTATAAGCTCTACTCCGCCATCAACGGTCAGCTGAGTAAGTCCCTCACACTGATAAAAAGCGCTTTTTCCGACCGTTTTAACCGAGCCGGGTATTACAAGATTATCAAGCGCATTACAGCCTACAAAGGCCTTTTCGCCTATGTATTCAAGCTTGTTAGACAGGCCTACGTATTCGAGCGCCGAGCAGTCGGAAAACGCATTATCGCCTATTACGGTAACAGTGTCGGGTAAAAATGCACTTCTGAGTCCATCACAGCCCCAGAATGCGCCGTTACCTATTTCGGTTACGGTGTAGGAATCTATAGTAGACGGAATATCAATTTCGCCAAGCTTTACACAGTTGTTTAAAACGCCTATGATTTTTATTGTGCCGTCTTCCTTTTTCTCGTACTCATAGCCAAAGAGAGATAGATCGTTAACCTCAAGCTTTACGGTTGCGCCCTTTTTAACGTCGGTATATTTTTGGACAGATTGCGATAAAACCACACCGTCCTCCAAATCGCCGTCATAGCCCTTTGCTACCTGAACCTTCATACCCAAAGATGCAAGCTCCTGTTTGGCTCTTTCTAAAGTTTTGCCCTCAAAATTAGGCATATTCACCTTGCCGCAGCCTGCAAAAAAAGGCACTATCAGCAATACACAAAGTACCAAGCAAAATATTCTTTTCATATTTCCCCCAAAAGTTGTAAAAAATATTTTTGTAATTATACCATATTGTTTTTGATTTGGCAATAAAAAGAAATCGTAAATACTTGACCGATGAGTTTTTTGTGTATATAATTATACTTACAAAGCAATTTTGATAAAAAGGAGAAAAAACGTATGTCAAATATATGGCACGATGTTTCACCCAAAAGAATAAATCCAGACGACTTTTTAATGGTTGTTGAAATACCCAAGGGCAGCAAAAATAAGTACGAGTTAGACAAGGAAACAGGCTTTTTAATGCTTGACAGAATTCTTTACACCTCTACCCACTACCCTGCAAACTACGGCTTTATTCCTCGTACATACGGCGACGATAACGACCCGTTAGACGTGCTTTTGCTCTGCTCTGAGCCGCTTGAACCCTTAACTCTCGTGCGAGCATACCCGATAGGCGTTATATCTATGTTAGACGGTGATAAAAACGATGAAAAAATAATAGCAATTCCGTTTGGCGACCCCACATACAACCAGTATACCGATATAAGCCAATTACCCAAACACATTTTTGATGAAATGCGCCACTTCTTTACAGTTTACAAAAATCTCGAGCACAAGGATACCGCCGTAAACGAGGTAAGCGGTAAGGAAGATGCTATTAAGGTAGTATCAGACGCTATTGATTCTTATATCGAGAATTTCTGTAAATAAAGGAAAATCAGTTTATGAAAACTTATAATTGTGTCACCTCTCTTATAGGCAACACTCCGCTTTTAAGACTTGAAAATTTAGAAAATAGCATAAATGCTAAGGCAAAGCTTTTTGCAAAGCTTGAAATGTTCAACCCTGCGGGCAGCGCTAAAGACAGAGTCGCGCTTGCTATGATAGAAGATTTAGAAAAAAGCGGAAAGCTAAAAAAAGGCGGCACTATTATTGAGCCCACAAGCGGTAATACCGGTATAGGTCTTGCTTTGGTAGCGGCAGCAAAGGGCTACAAGGTAATTTTAACAATGCCAAACACCATGAGCAAGGAACGCATAGACCTGCTTAAAGCCTACGGCGCCGAGCTTGTTTTAACTGACGGCAGTCTTGGTATGGACGGTGCGGTAAAAAAAGCCAACGAGCTTCTTAAAGAAATTGACGGAAGTATAATTGCAGGCCAGTTCGATAACCCCGAAAACCCACGCGCACACTTTTTAACCACCGGCCCCGAAATTTATAATGACCTGAACGGCAATATAGATATTTTTGTAGCGGGCGTTGGTACGGGCGGCACCGTTACGGGTGTTGGCGAATTTTTAAAGAGCAAAAATCAAAACGTACAAATCGTAGCAGTCGAGCCCGCCGACTCTCCCCTGCTCTCAAAGGGCACCGCGGGTCCGCACAAAATTCAGGGTATTGGCGCAAACTTTGTACCAAAGGTACTGAATACCACGATTATTGATAAAATAATGACCGTTACTACCGATGAGGCTTTTGAAGCTGCAAGACTCTTACTGAAAACTCAGGGCGTGCTTGCGGGAATTTCATCGGGCGCGGCCTTATATGCGGCAACACAGCTTGCAGCCTTAAAGGACAACGAGGGTAAAACAATAGTTACCCTTCTTCCCGACACAGGCGAGCATTATCTGTCTACCCCACTTTTTAACGAATAAATATGAAAAAAGCATCTCAAACGAGATGCTTTTTTTGTTTTTAAAATTCGTAATCGCCGTAATCGAGGGTGTGCGGAAAATGGTTCTTTCGGTTGTCCTCGGGCGGCAGCTGCATATAATCGCCGTACAGATTTCTCAGCGCTTTATCGTAACCCGCAATAAGTTTGGTGGTAGTGCCTTCAAAATCAGCATTGCAAAGTGGGAAAATATCTGCATTCTCAAGCATATTTCCCGTAGGTGACGAATCGAGCACTATAGTGCAATACTTGGTATCTTTGTCATTGCAAGAACGAATAACGTTTTCGCAACGGGCAACTATCCACTTTTTAGGAACAAGCTTCAGGCAAACGTGTGCGACTGCGCAAACCGTATAAATAGCGGCTCTTTTAAAGCCCTTGTAGGGTATGTACGGGAACGGAAGCACCTTAAGCCAATGTATTCTGCCCCAGAAAAAGCCACGTCTGAACTGCTTTTTGCGCTCGGCCTCGTTATCAGACACGTTGTCGTACGGATAAACGCCCATACTTATGCCGTATTTATATTTGCAGTCCTTCATTTCCATAGGAACGGCCAAAGTACCCTTAGCATAAATGCAGGTGTTGGGCGCGGGGAAATCCTTGTTGGTATCCCAATTATCGAACCCGAATTTTTCATCTAATTCATCGGGTAAAATTTCTAAAAGACGGTCGTAGTCTTTACGCAAAAGACCAACGTCAATGTCATCATCCCACGGGATAAAACCTTTGTGTCTTACGGCGCCGATAGCGGTACCGCCTATTAAAAACATAGGGATATCGTGCTTATCGCATATTCTTTGAAGCTCTTTTAATTCATCGTGCAAAACCTTATGAATTTTATCAAGGTCGTGCTGCTCGTAGCAACGGTCTTTAGCCATTAGTTTTCTCCCTCTTCTTCTGGAAATTCTAAAGCAAACGGAAAATGATTTTTGCGCTTTTCTTCGGGCGGAAGCTGCATATAATCACCGTATAAATCTTCGAGTGATTTTTCTAAATTATTCGGAAAGCACATCTCTATATCTTCAAACTGCAATTTTTTAAGCGGGAACAACTGCTCTTTTCTAAAGCAGTTCGAAAAACGGTCGGTATCACAAAAATATGCGTATACACCTGTGTCTGTATCGTTATATTTACAGCTTATTTGCTTGCACTTTTTGTACAAAAACTTGTGCGAAATACAAAATACGTTCAAAAAGGCGTAAGCGCAAGCGGTTATGCAGTGAACGACTTTACCCATAAATCCGCTAAAGCCTAAAACCGGGAACGGAATATGCTTTAAAATTAAGAGCTTACTGTAAACCCAAGCCCAAAAAGCCTGCTTTTTAAATTCTTTTTCGTTACTCGCTGCATTATCGAAAGCATAAACGTCCAAGAATATTCCAAGCGGACACTTAATGTTTTTAAGCGGATATTCCACAAACTTTGTGCCGTTTAAAATAATTCTTGTTGTCATAAGCGGATAATTTGAAAACTCATCGCCGTTAACGACGGTATACTTGTCCTTATATTTGAGTTTAAAAACCTCTAAGGCCTTTTCGTAATCCGCGCGCAAAAGTCCTACGTCAATATCATCATCCCACGGGATAAAGCCCTTGTGTCTTATGGCTCCAAGACCTGTTCCCGCAAGGCCAAAATAGCTTAAATTATTTTCTTCGCATACCTTTATAAAATCTTTTAAAATCGAAAGCTCTAACGACTGCACTTTTTTTAAGGTTGCATTATCATATTCTCTTGGCATTACGTCACCTCTTTTTTTATTTTTTTATCAGTAGTATTTTATACCAAAAGTCGAATAATGTCAATAAAGCAGTAAAAGTTGACAACCAACAAATAAGTGAATATAATTAAATTTATATTATATTTTTTAAAGGACAATGATGTTTTATGGCAGAACAAAAACGGCTGTCTTTAGCAAAAAATGCCGCTTACAATACAATAGGCTCGTTGGTTTACTGCTTTTGCCAATGGGCAATGACTTTTGTTGCAACAAGAATTTCCAACTACGAAAACGTTGGCATACTGCAGCTTTCTATAAGCGTTACAAACATTTTCTATGCAATAGCTCTTTACAGCGTAAGAACGTATCAGATATCCGACGTTAAGGACGAGTTCTCATCCGGCGAATATATCGCAGTACGCTTTATAACAAGCGCCGTATCTATACTGCTTTGCCTGGGCTATTCCATAGCCTACGGCTACGACCTTAAAACAGTGCTTTGTATTACGGCATATATGCTCTTTAAATTAAACGAGGCGCTGTCTGATATATACCACGGCATACAGCAAAAGAACTACAGAATGGATAAAATCTGCATCTCTTACGTCGTGCGCGGTGTGCTATCACTTATAGTATTTGCAGCTTGTCTTTATATTTTTGACGATATTTTAATTGCTACCTCGCTTTGCGCGGCAGTAAGCTTAATAATCGTTTTTGTTTACGACGTTAAATGCGCCGCTATGTTTGATTCGGTAAAGCCCGTATTTAATAAACGAAAAATTATAAGCATTTTGATAACCTGTATGCCCGCAGTTATATCGTCAGCAGGCTTTACGGCAATAACCACCATTCCCCGCCAGTATTTAGAGGCTATGTTCTCTAAAACAATACTCGGTTATTACGCAAACGTGGCTACTCCCGTTGTTATTGTGCAGCTGTTGGTAGTAAGTATTTTTAATCCCTTAATTACCGACCTTGCGGTGCATTATAACAATGGCCATTTCAAAAAGTTTTTGCAAATAATCGGCAAAACCACGGTGTTTATATTGGCCTTTGCCGCCGCTGCCTTTGTGGGAGCATATTTGCTCGGCGAATGGGCCTTGGTGCTTATATACGGCAAGGATATAGCGCAGTATTCATATTTACTTTACCCCGTAATAGGCTGTTCTATTATATATACCCTTTGCGCTATGTGCTCTAACACGCTTATAATTATGCGCCGCTTAAAATCGCTTATGGTAATTACCCTGTTATCGTTAGGATTTGCCGCCGTTTTCGGCAAAATGTTTATAGAAAAGTTTTATATGAACGGAGTAAGCTTCTGTATTATCTGCGCATATATTTTGTACATTGTTTTAAGTGTCGCTTTGCTTTTAAAGGGAGTTATAGATAAGAAAAAACAGCTTGCAAAATAGTAATTATTCCGGTATAAATCAGGAGGAAATGATATGAAGCTTTACCGTTGCCCTTGGTGCGGTGAAAAAGGAATACGACCCTCTCTCCCTCCGGTAAGAAGGAGACATTTGGGTGAGGATGATGCTAAGCAAAGATGTTGCAAAAAATGTGGCCAGCCGTATCTTGACGTTTCAGGTCATGACAGTAAGTTTCTTTTTGCATTTGTAATATTTCTTTTTATAAATTCTCTAATAATAATCGTACTTAATTGGTTTTTGAGAGAAAATAACGAAATACTGTTTTTTCCTGTTCTGATTCTTAATATTTGTTTGATGGGCACTTTCGTGGTGCATTTTCACAAACCAGTTTACTTGAAGTACAGTAATCTTGAAGAAAAAGCATTTCCTTTTGAGTATTCGTTTAAAGCAAAATTAAGATTTCTATCGCTCAAAGAGGGCGGCGTTTTCAGAAGAAAAAAGCGTTTTTATAACGGCGCCGTTTTGACCGCTAAATTTGATTTTGATGAAGAAAAAATCAATAAATCACTCAACGAGCAAACCTTCGCCGTCGTATTTGATAACATTAAATACCACGCCAATACCGCAACCTGCGACGTAGCATTTATTTTAAACGAGAAAATAGACAAAAGTCTTCTTAAAAAAGGTTTAAGGTTTTCGGTAATAAGTAATGAAGATATTAGTTTCGCAACAGGTACGGTTACCGACACTATAAAGTCGCCGCCTTCTTCAGCTAACAAAAAAGCAATAACCAAAAAGAGAAAAAATTGGCAAAACCCCGATTATTTTAATTAAAAAACGTAAAATTTTAAAGCCGCAGGTCGTTCGACCTGCGGCTCATTTTTATTACATAAGCAATAAATGCGCAATTGTGAAATACACCATCAAAACCAAAACGTCTACAATGGTTGTTATAAATGGACTCGCCATAACCTCGGGCTCGAGTCTTAATTTTTTTGCAAGTATCGGCAAAGCGCAACCTACAATTTTTGAAAATAAAACCGAAACAAATATAGTAATACAAACTACCGCGGCCTCTAAAAGAGAAATATCGCTTTTTAAAACGACAATATCAAATGCCCAAATTTTTATAAAATTGGCAACCGACAATGCCGCTCCCGCTAAAAGAGATACTCTAAACTCCTTAAAAACTATTCTAAAAATATCGGAAAACTTAATTTCACCGAGCGATAATCCGCGAATTACCGTTACCGATGCCTGACTTCCCGCATTACCCGCAGTATTCATAAGCATTGGAATAAATGCGGTAAGAGCCGTAAAGGTAACAAGCGCATCTTCAAATCTGGTAATTATAAGTCCTGTAAACGTGGCCGATATCATTAAAATCAAAAGCCACGGAATACGGGATTTAAAAATCTCGAACACTCCTGTTTTTAAATACGGCTTGTCGGTAGGGGTAATAGCCGCCATTCGCTCAATGTCCTCTGTTACCTCTTCCTGTAAAACGTCAATGGCATCGTCAACGGTTACTATGCCAACAAGTCTTGACTCGTTATCGACTATCGGCAGAGCCAAAATGTCGTATTTGTCAAACATCTGTACTACCGCTTCTCTGTCGTCAAGAGTGTTTGCAAAAAGCACGTTGGTTTCCATTATGTCTTCTATGCGGTCATTATAATCCGACAAAAGCAGTTCTCTTACCGTTACAACACCAATTAACTTTCTGCGAGCATCGGTAACGTAGCAGGTATAAATAGTTTCTTTATCTACCCCGTTTTTACGAATACGCGCAAAAGCCTGCTCAACCGTCAGGTGCTTTTTAAGGTCTACGTACTCGGTAGTCATAATGCTGCCCGCACTATCTTCCGGGTAGGCTAAAATTTCGTTTATGGATTTTCTTGTTTCAGCGTCCGATAGCTTTAAAATTCTTTTAACAACGGTTGCAGGCATTTCTTCAATAATGTCAACCGTATCGTCAATAAAAATTTCATCGAAAACCGCTTTTATTTCTTTATCACTAAAAGCCTCAAGCAGTTTTTGCTGAGTGTCGGACTCCATCTCAATAAAGGTATCTGCCGCAAGCTCTTTCGGGAGCAATCTGAACAGAATAAGAGTGTCTTTTTTATCTAACTCTTCAAAAGCTACGGCGAGGTCCGGAGGGTTAATCCTTGCTAATACGTCTTTAAGTTCGGCGAACTTTTTATCGGTAAAAAGCTCTAATACTCGTTTTTCCATTAACTCTCCTCCTCTTTATAAAAAGCAATTGACCGTATAATCAGTATTCCAATTACTACGGTCAAAATGATTTTACTTTATAAAAATATTTTTGTCAATGATTTCTAAGATTTACTAAATTCGTGCAACACCAGTTTGCTTTGCGGTTTTTATAACTGCCTCAGCCACAACCTTAGCAACCCTTTTATCGAGCGCAGTTGCGATTATGTTTTCTTCATTTATCTCATCATCCGGTATAAGAGAAGCTAAAGCATAAGAGGTCGCAACCTTCATTTGCTCGTTAATGCACTTAGCGCGGCAATCGAGAGCACCTCTGAAAATACCCGGAAAAGCCAGTACGTTGTTTATCTGATTCGGAAAATCCGATCTGCCCGTACCTACAACCCTTGCTCCCGCTTTTTTTGCAATATCGGGCATAATCTCGGGGGTGGGATTAGCCATTGGGAACATAATAGCATCACTTGCCATAGATTTAACCATAGCTTCGTTAACAAGGTTCGGAGCCGACACGCCTATAAACACGTCAGCCCCCACAAGAGCGTCGGCCAGCGTGCCTTTTTTACATTCTAAGTTGGTAACCTGAGCAATTTGCTCTTGGGCAGGGTTATTGTTGGGGTCCCCTTTGCAGATAATACCAAATCTGTCACAAAAAGTAATGTTTTTAACGCCTATGTTCATAAGATGCTTGCCTATCGCAATTCCGGCCGAGCCTGCGCCGTTAATAACAACCTTTACCTTGTCTATTTGCTTTTTAACAAGCTTTAAGGCGTTTATTAAAGCCGCCGCAACAACAATGGCCGTACCGTGCTGGTCATCGTGAAAAACGGGAATATCGCAGATTTCCTTTAGCTTTCGCTCTATTTCAAAGCAGCGTGTAGCCGAAATATCCTCTAAATTTATTCCGCCAAAGCTGCCCGATAAAAGATATATTGTGCGAACAATTTCGTCAACGTCCTTAGATTTTACACAAAGCGGAAATGCATCAACTCCGGCGAATTCTTTAAACAGCGCGCACTTGCCCTCCATAACCGGCATACCGGCCTCCGGACCAATATCGCCAAGACCGAGCACCGCCGTGCCATCGGTAACAACGGCAACTAAATTTGAGCGGCGTGTAAGGTCGTAAGACTTATCCGGGTCCCTTTGAATTTCAAGGCAAGGCTCGGCCACACCCGGGGTGTACGCTAACGATAAATCTTCACGAGTATCAACGCTAACCCTTGATACAACCTCTATTTTTCCGCCCCACTCATAATGCTTTTTTAATGACTGCTGTCTTATGTCCATAACTATTTCTCCAACGGTTAATTAATTTGTTTTTGTAAAACGCTTACATTTTAAAAACAAAAGCAAGGACACAGTAACCCTGTACTCCTTGCTTCTCAAAATCTCAGCAAAAATATTTTATTATATAACCATTAAAAAGTCAAGTTTTTATTGCAACCGATCAGTCCGCTTTTATATTCACAAGATGCGCTATTGACGGAATTGATTTACCCTGCAGCGATGACGTTGGCGAGAGCAAAGCGCCCGTAGCGCAAAAAAGAATATTTTTATACTCACGTGCGTTTAATTTGTTTAAAATATGCGAGCACAAAACACTTGCAGAGCATCCACAGCCCGAGCCACCGGAATGCACGTCCTGCGTTTTGGTGTCAAAAATCATAACACCGCAGTCTTTGTGAACTGTTTTTAGGTCTATTCCGTCAGAATCAGCCATCTTGCAAAGCAAATCACTTCCTACAATACCTAAATCTCCCGTAAAAATCGCATCATAATCTTTTGGTAAGGTTTCGGTATCGGCCAAATATTGCTTTATGGTATTGTATGCAGCAGGGGAAAATGTCAAGAGAACACCATAAAATTCCTTAAAAAAATTTTTTGACCTTTAAATTTGGAAAATCATGGGTGCTTCTATGGTTAGGATGATGTTTTACACCATAAATAAGCGTGTGATAGTTACTGTCACACGCTTTATCATTATGCTGTCTTTTTCTTCTTTCTTGGCTTTTCGGGTTCGATGAGTTGCTTATTGAGTTCGATATATTGGGCTGCCTGTGCATAGGCATCCTGGAACTTGAATACAACCTCGATATCTCCGCCCTCGTGTACGAAAATCTCCTCTATAAGTTCGGTTACTACCGGCCTTGTTAAAGTCTCAATATTACCGTACTTCTTAAAATGCGCTACAAAGTCGTTATCTTCGTTAATACCGTTTTTGAACTGCTCTGCAGATTTGTTGAGTGAAGCAATTTTTTCGTCAATAACCCTAAGCCTCTCATTAAGCCGTTCCTTTAACATCTGATACTCATCCACTGTGATAACACCGCTTTTCCAATCGGGATAAAGGTCGGTAATCATAGATACCAATTTTTCTCGTTCAGCAATCTGAGATTTCAATGCCTTCTCAATATGACTTGATTCCTTTTTTCGTGCGGAATTATTATTGATTTGCGTGAGCAGTTCGCTCATTGTAGTTGCTGTATTAATCATATTTTGAAT
>JAFSCI010000041.1 GCA_017436815.1 Clostridia bacterium | reverse complement strand
GCGCTTTGTTAAAACTGCAATCTGAACCTCAGGAGAACCTGTGTCACCCTCGTGAACTGCATAATCTTTAATGATCTGCTGCTTTTCTTCCTTTAACATTTGTTTCACTCCTTTTTTTAATTTGTCAGCCGATAAACCAAGCATATGGCCGTTAGTGAATCCACATTTTGTGGCAGACGCCGAATGCATAGTAAACGGTAGCTTTGCAATTATATCATACAAGTTTCAAAAAGTAAAGCATTATTTTATAAGTGAACAAATAAGCTCGCTGTAAGCAGTTGGGTCGTCTATGCTAAAGCCTGCAATAAGCATTGCCGAATTATAAAGAATTTCTAAAATTTCCTCGGCCTTTTTAGAATCGGTTTTATAAGCATTTTGCAGTACCTCAAACACCTGGTGCTTTGCATTTATTTCTAACACCTTTGCCGCTTTAGGCTTATTTTCTCCGGGCATAGCGGCAAAATACTTCTCCATTTCTATGCTTATCTGACCCTCGGCACTCAGTACTACCGGGTGGGTTTTCAGCTTTTTAGAAATAACAACCTTACTTACCTTATCTTTTAAATACTCTGCGGCAAATTTTAAAAGCTCTTCGTTATCTTCAAATGCTTTTTTAGACTCGTTTTTCTCATCATCTGAGAGAAGCTCATCATTATCGGCATCGACCGAACGGAATTCCTTTTCGTTAAACTTTAAAAGAGTATTTACAACAAACTCATCAACCTCATCGGTAAAGCAAAGAATATCATAACCCTTTTCTTTTACAAGCTCAGCCTGTGGCAAAGCATCTATTTTAGCGGCAGATTCTCCGCAAGCATAGTAAATATACTTTTGGGCTTCTGGCATAGCGGTTACGTACTCGTTAAGGGTTACGTACTTTTTAAGGTTGCTCGAATAGAACAGTAACAGATTTTGTGTTTTTTCTTTATTTGTACCGTAATCGGCAACAGTTCCGTATTTAAGCTGCAAGCCGAACTCTTTAAAGAAGCCTTCGTACTCTTCCCTGTTATTTTCAAGCTTTTTCTTAAGCTCTGCTAAAATTTTCTTTTCAATGTTTGTAGCAATGCTCTTAAGCTGACGGTCGTGCTGAAGCATTTCTCTTGAAATATTCAAAGATAAATCCTGACTGTCTACTACACCCTTTACAAACATTAAATAATCGGGCAACAAGTCGGCGCATTTATCCATAATAAGTACGCCGTTAGAATAAAGCTCCAAGCCTTTTTCGTAATCCTTTGTATAATAATTAAACGGTGCAGCTGAAGGCAAATACAGCAAAGCATCGTACGATACAATACCCTCTGTGCTTACCTTAATAGTAGCAAACGGCTTTTTGAAATCGAAAAACTTATCCTGATAAAATGCGTTTAAATCGTCTTCGGTAACCTCATTCTTTGAGCGTTTCCAAATTGGCACCATACTGTTTACGGTTTCGGCCTCTATATAGGTTTCGGTGGTTTTTTCTTCACCCTCTCCTACCTGACGCGACTTTTCCATATCCATAATAATAGGATAAGAAATGTAATCCGAATACCTTTTAATAAGGTAGCGCAGTCTGTACAAATCTAAAAACTCGCTGTAATTTTCGGCCTCGGTGTCTTCCTTTATGTGCATTATAATTTTAGTTCCGACTGCACTGTCACCGAATTCCATAACAGAATATCCGTCTATGCCTTCAGACTCCCAGATATAAGCGGTGTTGGAAGTGTAATGCTTTGATATTACCTTAACGTTATCGCTAACCATAAATGCCGAGTAAAAGCCTACGCCAAACTGACCTATAATATTTGCAGTATCGTCACCCTCGGCAATTTGCTCTTTGAATTTTAAAGAGCCGCTGCGCGCAATAGTACCAAGGTTGCTTTCTAAATCTTCGGCAGTCATACCTATACCATTGTCGGTAACGGTTACGGTGCGGTTTTCTTTATCGATATCTACCTTAATGTGTAAATCGTCAGATACGCTTCTTGCGGTTTCATCGGTAAGCGCCGTATAACGAAGTTTATCGAGCGCATCGGAGGCGTTAGAAATAATCTCTCTTAAAAATATCTCTTTGTTTGTGTAAATGGAGTTAATCATTAAATCCATCAGCCTTTTAGATTCGGCTTTAAACTGTTTTTTTGCCACGTTCATTAGTCCTTTCAGTGAGTATATACTATTTGATAACAGTCGCCGTTTGATATTTGAATGTCAGCAAGTTTTGAATCGGTAGCTTCCCCGTCTATAAGTATCTGCCAGGTTGCGCCGTTTTCGGTCACGACCCCATCTATAACGGTATAAACACCCGTTTGCTGCTCAGACGATTCTATAAGTCCCTCATCCAAAAGAGCTTCCTCCAGTGTTGCTCCCGCAGAGTCAATTTTAAATTCCTGAATTGAGGAATCGGCATAAACTATCTCGACCGTTATGTGTGTTGTGTTTTGAGCATTAAATTTTGTAAGCGCTAAATAGCATATACAAAAAATGCAGGTTATTAAAATAGTAATGATGCAACACATTGCTATTGTTGCCGTTTTTTTAGGAACACGTTTTCCCATAAAATTAACCACAAAATCATCCCTTGTTCTTTTATTGTAAAGTATTTTATACCATAAAACAAATTTTTTCAAGTAGATATAAAACTGCGTCCAAATTTTTTGTACGCAGTTCATTTATTCTTCTTCAAAATCAAAATTATGCATCGGTTTAAAATGCTTCGGAAAAGGCGGCATATCAAGCGGTTTCTCAATTACTTGTCTGTTATGCTCTAAAACCTTTTTAAACTGCGTTTCATATAACTTTTTATATACCGTACCGTCAACAAGCAGCGAGTCGTGAGTGCCTTCTTCGACTATTGCGCCCTTATCTATAACCAAAATTTTATCGGCAGCAAGCACGGTAGATAATCTGTGAGCTATAACAATGCTTGTTCTTCCCTTCATTAAAGGCTCGAGCGCTTCTTGAATAAGATTTTCCGAAATGGAATCAAGCGCCGAAGTAGCTTCATCAAGAATAAGAATTTTGGGGTCCTTTAGCATAACTCTGGCAATGGAAATGCGCTGCTTTTCTCCGCCCGATAGCTTTAGTCCACGGTTGCCTACCAAGGTATCATACTTATCAGGCAACGATACTATAAATTCGTGAATGTTAGCCGCCTTACAGACCGCCTCTATCTCTTCGTAGGTTGCATCTGACTTAGCGTAAAGTAAGTTTTGCATTATAGTTCCGTTAAAAAGATACGTATCCTGGGTAACAACGCCTATATTCTTTCTTAAATACTCCAAATCAAAATCTCTTACGTCTACCCCGTTGATTTTTACGGCTCCGTCTAATACATCGTAAAGTCTTGGGATTAAACCGATAATTGTAGATTTACCCGCACCCGAAGCGCCCACAATTGCATACATACTGCCGCTTGGCACCTTAAAAGATACATCCTTTAATATAGGTACGTTTTTCTCATACGAAAAATCGACCTTGCAAAACTCAATATCGGCGCCGTCAATATCGGGCTTTATAGCATCGGGCTTGCTTACAATATCGTTCTCTCTGTCGTAATAATCAAAAATTCTTGTAAACAAAGCCAGACTTCTTACGAATGACACCTGAATATTAAGCAAATTTCTTACCGGATGATAAAGTCGGTTAAGCAGCGCAATAATGGCGGTAATTCCACCTACGGTAAGCCCCATCGAACCGTTTTTGATTATAATTATGCCGCCTGCTAAATATATGCAAAGCGGAGCAATCTGACCAAACATACCTAGCACTACAAAAAACATATTGCCTGCCCAGTGCTCTTTAAGGCTTATTTTAACAACGTCATTATTTACCGACTCAAATTTTTTGTATTCATCCTTTTCTTTGGTAAAGAACTTTACAAGCATAGAGCCGCTTACGCTTAGGGTTTCGTTAATGTGTTGATTGAGCGCATCGTGCTTTTCTTGCGCTTTTTGCAGCAAGCTCCAACGTTTTTTGCCGACCATTCTTGTCGGCAAAATTAAAAGAGGTACTATAACTATGCCAACGATAGCAAGCTTCCAATTAAGCGAAAACAAAGCTACAAGCGTAGTAATAACAACGCAAGCATCACCCACAACACTTGTAAGGGTACTCGTTATAACCGAGCCCACACCACCAATATCGCTGTTCATACGGGTAATAATATCACCCTGACGCTCATTGGTAAAAAACGAATGCGACATATACTGCAGATGGTTATACATTTGATTTTTCATATCGTAAATAATTTTTTGCGATATCCACGTATTTACGTAATTTTGTGTAACCTGGATAATCTGAGAAAGTATCACGGTAATAAGTGAGTATATAAGCAACTCAATAAGCATTTCAAAATCTTTACCGAGTAATGCTTCGTCCACTATTCGTTTTGTAAGCAAAGACGGTAAAAGTCCTAAAACAGAAGAAATTAAAATGGCAAAAAAGACAAACGCAAACTGTAAGCCATACGGTTTTAGATAACTTAAAATTCGTGCAAGAAGCTCCTTTGTAACCTTAGGCATATTTTCTTTTTCTTCTTTTGTTAAAAAGCTGCGCGGTCCACCTAACATTCCTCTTGGCGGCATAAATTCTTCCTCCGCTCTGATGTTTATAATGAAGATACTTAACTTGTTAACTATTGTACCATATATACCCGAAGTTGTACAGTAAAATTTTGTAAATTTTCAGAGGTTTTTATCACAAAGGTCAGTAAAGGTCAAAAAACTTTACAAAAATTTCACAAATACCTATTGACATTTGCTCTTTGTGGTGTTAAATTATATGCAGTTAGCACTCGCGCTCTTAGAGTGCTAAAACGTAAAGTTCGTATTGTTAGGGGTGAATAAATGGAATTAAGCGCCAGAAAACAGGCAATACTTACTGCAGTGGTAAAAACGTATATTAAAACGGGCGAGCCTATTGGTTCAAAGCTGCTAAGCAACATATTAAACCTTAGCCTCTCGTCTGCTACCCTTCGAAACGAAATGAGTGAACTGTGTGAATTAGGCCTTTTAGAGCAACCTCACACATCGGCAGGCCGAGTACCATCGGTAATGGGTTATAAAATGTACGTTGACTCGGTTTTAGGCAGTAACACGTTAGACGATGAACAAAAACAAAAAATCGACTCACTTATAAGCAAGCTGCCCGATGACCCACAGCTTATCCCTGCTGCCGCAGCCGAATTACTTTCACAGTACACAGGGCTTGCTTCCATTTCGGCTACCGACTTTAACTATTCTACCTTTATAAAACACGCTCACGCAACACTAATAGGTCGCCGAACGATTTTGATGGTACTTATTGCATCTAACGGAGCATCTAAAAGTCAGGTTTGCCGCAGTGAGAACGATTTAACCGATAACGATATTGAAAATCTCAACGCTATTATAAATGAATACATAATTTCCAGGAAGTTAACTTTACTTGATAAGGTTTATCTTCAAAACATAGTATCGTCTTATGGGTGGGATGCGTTACGGCTCACCGGTCTTCTGTCGCAGATATTCACATCTGTGTCTGAGCTTAAAACCTCTAAGCTGTACATTAAAGGTCAGGCGAACTTGTTTGGTGGCTCTTTTGCCGAAGACGATGCACTTAAAATTTTAAAAATGCTTTCAAATACCGACTCGGTAATTGCGATGCTTAATTCTTTGAACGATCCTATAAACGTTGTTTTTGCAAACTCGGCCGACGCCACACTTGAGCATCCGCCCTGTATGATAATTGCAAATTGCAAAATACCGGGTAACACGCCTACAAAGATAGGTGTTATAGGACCGGCAAGAATATCGTACGAAAGCATTATTCCCGGCATAGAATACTTTTCAAAAGCACTTAGCACACACATAAACCGTGCGCTCGAATTTATGGAGGATTAAAATGAGTGAAGAAAACAAAACCGTAAACAGTGAACCAAACGAGGCAACAGATAACACCTCTGCTAAGCAAACCGAAAAAAAGGTTAAGAAAACCAAAAAGGACGCAGAGCTCGAAAAAGCGCTGGCCGAACTTGAAAGCACCAAAGATTTGCTTTTGCGAACCGCTGCAGAGTTCGATAATTTTAAAAAACGCACCGAGCGTGAGAAAGCATCAATTGCCGAATACGCAAAATGCAATATTATTAAAGAGCTTTTGCCTATATTTGATAATGCCGACCGTGCACTTTCAGCCAAAGGCGGAGATGATTATGCAAAGGGTCTTGAAATGATAATAAGACAGTTTGCCGCTCTTCCCCAAAAGCTCAGCGTAAACGAGGTTGCCGCTATAGGCGACACCTTCGATCCTAATCTTCACGAAGCAGTTATGCACGTAGAGGACGAAACCTTAGGCGAGAATGTTATTGCCGAGGTTTTACAAAAAGGCTATAAATTTGGTGATACCGTTATCCGTCCCGCGATGGTAAAGGTAGCCAACTAATTAATAAATAACATTTCTATATATTTTAGGAGGAAATTAAAATGGGAAAAATCATAGGAATTGACTTAGGTACAACAAACTCTTGCGTAGCAGTTATTGAAGGCGGCGAGCCGGTAGTTATTGCTAACGCAGAAGGCGCAAGAACAACACCCAGTGTTGTTGCATTCTCTAAAACAGGTGAAAGAATGGTAGGTCAGGTTGCAAAGCGTCAGGCTATTACCAACCCCGACCGCACAATAAGCTCTATTAAAAGAGAAATGGGTACAAACTACACCGTTTCTATCGATGATAAGAAGTTAACCCCTCAGGAAATTTCGGCAATCATTTTACAAAAGCTTAAAAACGATGCCGAAAGCTATTTAGGCACCACAGTAACCGAGGCTGTTATTACAGTTCCCGCTTACTTTACCGATGCTCAGCGTCAGGCAACTAAGGATGCAGGTAAAATTGCAGGCTTAGAGGTTAAGAGAATTATCAACGAGCCCACCGCAGCTGCTTTAGCATACAGTATTGATAAGGAAGACGACCAAAAGGTTATGGTTTATGACCTTGGCGGCGGTACATTCGACGTATCTATTATTGAGATGGGCGACGGCGTTCAGGAAGTTTTAGCAACCGCTGGTAACAACCGTTTGGGCGGTGACGACTTTGACGAAAGAATTATGAAGTGGATAGTAGATGCCTTCAAAAACGAAAACGGCATAGACTTATCTAACGATAAAATGGCAATGCAGCGTATTAAGGAAGCTGCAGAAAAGGCTAAAATCGACCTTTCGGGTATGACTGCTACCGACATTAACCTCCCCTTTATTACTGCAGATGCTAACGGTCCTAAGCACTTTGAAGCAAACCTTACACGCGCAAAATTCAACGAGCTTACTGCTGACCTTGTAGAAGCTACCATGGGTCCTGTTAAGCAGGCATTGGCAGACTCGGGTCTTAGCGCATCTGAAATCAACAAGGTTTTAATGGTAGGTGGCTCCAGCCGTATTCCTGCCGTACAAGAAGCTGTTAAGAACTTCATCGGCCGCGAACCCTTCAAGGGCATCAACCCTGATGAGTGCGTTGCTATCGGCGCCGCAATTCAGGGCGGTGTTTTAGGCGGCGACGTTAAGGGCCTTTTACTCTTAGACGTTACTCCCCTCTCCCTCGGTATTGAAACAATGGGCGGCATCAGCACAAAGGTTATCGACCGCAACACAACAATCCCTGCTAAGAAGAGCCAGATTTTCTCTACCGCCGCAGACGGTCAGACCTCTGTTGAGGTTCACGTTTTACAGGGCGAAAGAGAATTCGCTAAAGACAACAAGACTTTAGGCGTATTCAAGCTCGACGGCATTGCTCCTGCTCCCCGCGGTATTCCTCAGATTGAGGTTACCTTCGATATCGACGCTAACGGTATTGTACACGTATCGGCTAAGGACCTTGGTACAGGTAAAGAGCAGTCTATAACAATTACCTCCAGCACAAATATGTCTAAGGAAGATATTGACAAGGCCGTTAAGGATGCCGAGCAGTATGCTGCTGAAGACAAAAAGCGCAAGGAAGAGGTTGACACACGTAACGGCGCTGACCAGATGGTTTACCAGACCGAGAAAACTCTTTCTGAATTCGGTGATAAGATTACCGAAGATGAAAAGAACGATATCACCGCAGCTTGCGATGCATTAAAGGAATCCTTAAAGGGTACCAACGTTGAAGATATTAAGGCAAAGCAGGAAGAACTCCAGAAGAAACTCTACGCAATAAGCGAAAAGGTTTACAAGGCAGCTGCCGAAGCACAACAAGCAGCAGGCGGCGCAGATGCTAATGCAAATGCAAACGCTGACCCCAACGTTTACGAAGCAGACTACACCGACGTAGACGACAACAAATAATATATAAAACCAAAGGGGCGGCCCTGCCGCCCCAAAAAGTATTCTACATACACCCTATTTTTAAGGAGTGCTACTGGTGTCAGAACAGAAAAAAGACTATTACGAGGTGCTCGGTATAGACCGCAGCGCCAGTGATGATGAAATAAAAAAAGCATACAGAAAAGCGGCTAAAAAATATCACCCTGACTTAAACCCCGGTGATGCCGAGGCCGAGAAAAACTTCAAAGAGGTAAACGAAGCCTACGAGGTGCTCTCGGACTCCAACAAAAAAGCTCGCTACGACCAATTCGGTCACGCAGGTGTTGACCCCAACTTTGGTGCAAGCGGCGCTGGTGCGGGTGGCTTTGATTTTGGCGATTTAGGTGATATTTTCGGCCAGTTCTTCGGCGGTGGCTTTGGTGGTTTTGGCGGTGGCGCAAGAGCCAACCCCAACGCACCAAGACGCGGTAACGACACTTCTGCTACGGTTAATTTATCGTTTGAAGAGGCTGCAAAGGGTTGCACCAAAACCATAAACGTTACCAAAATAGAAAACTGCCCCGACTGCTCGGGAAGCGGTGCTGAAAAAGGCAGTACACCAAAAACCTGTCCTGTTTGTCACGGTGCAGGTAGAGTTAACGTTACACAGCGCACCCCGTTTGGCGCTATGCAAACCCAAAAGGTTTGTGATAACTGCCGTGGCAGCGGTAAAATTATCGATAACCCCTGCAAAACCTGTGCAGGTAAAGGCAGAATAAGAAAGAGCCGCGAGCAAACAATAAACGTTCCCGCAGGCATTGACGACGGACAGATTATTAACCTTCGTGGCGGCGGTGATGCCGGTGTAAACGGCGGTCCTTCGGGAGATTTAAGGGTAAACGTTTCGGTACGCCCCCACCCCATTTTTGAGCGTGACGGCTTTGACGTTTACTGCGAAATTCCCATTACCTTTACTCAGGCAGCCTTGGGCGATGAAATAACCGTTCCGACCCTTGACGGTAAGGTTAAATTCACCATTCACGAGGGCACACAGCCGGGCGATGAATTCAAACTACGTAATAAGGGTATTCAGCGCCTTAACTATTCAGGCCGAGGCGACCAATACGTTAAAATCGTGGTAGAGGTTCCAAAACACCTTAACTCAAAGCAAAAAGAGCTTTTAAAACAGTTTGGTGAAATATCGGACGATAAAAACTACAACAAAAATTCCTCATTCTTCGAAAAGCTTAAAAATATTTTTAAAGACTAAAAGAACACCGCCGCAACCCAAAAGGTTGCGGCGGTGTTTTGCTTATACTTATAACGACTAAGAAACTCTACTCTGCACTACATATTTTTTGTACAGACGTATTGTAAAGATATAATACATCAGCCTTACCAAAAAGGCGGCTATCATTATTGGAAAACCGTAATAATTTGCGTGCCAAAGTTTAAAAAGGCAAGTACCGCACATTGCCAATAGGTCCAGACCCATTACTATTATAAACGGTAAATACGTTTTTCTTTTTCTTAAAAAACGTGCAAAGACATAAGATGTGATTAGCGCAATAAAAAACATAGGTATCCAAAATAAACACAAAATTACAGTTGTTGCGCTCGCATCACTACTAGCGGCAACTAAGAACGGATATATAATCGCAACAGATGGCGTAAAGTGATATAACTCCTCGCAAAACAGCGGCAAAGCCACCCACAAAGGAATGCCCACTACAAAAAGAATTACATATAAATCGACCAGGTGTTTAACATTTAACTTTCTTAACATTATGCATCACTACTTTGCAGTATAATTCTCGTATTTTAGATTATGCGATTTTGCATATTGCTCGGCGGCAGATCCGTTTTCTACCACTAAAATAACGTCATCGGGGAAAACAAACATATTGTAATCGGCAAAATCGGTAACGCTTGAAGGTATAATTATCCTTTTTAAATTCGTTTTATACCCAAATGCGTCACCATAAATCTCTTTTACAGTGTCGGGAACGGTATATTCCGTTGCATTCTTGCCTTCGGGATATGCTATAAGAACAGTTTTGTCTTTGTTAAATAAAACTCCGTCAATATCGGCAAAATAATCATTCTTTAAATCAACAGTAATTTCGGTTAAACTGCTACAACGGAAAAAAGGATTACACTCAATCCAACTGACGTTTTCAGGAATTGAAATCTTCTCCAGCGAATAGCAACGGTAAAAAGGACCGCCCTTTATGGTAGTTAAACTATCGGGCAAAGAAACAGCAACCAGTCGAGTATGCTGATAAAAGGCATCCTGACCCAAGATTTTAACAGGTTTTTCCGCTATAGTATTCGGTACATTAACAACAGTAGCATTAAAATCTCGGTATGATATTATTGTCACGGCATCATCATTCACAACATAGGCAAAGTTGTTTTCTATGTTATTGACTTGCCTTATAAAAGTCAGACTTACTTTATCATCGCTAAAGTATCCCTTTGTATCTAAAATATTAAACACAAACTTTTTATCGGAGAATTCACATTCACCGGAAAACGAATCGGACTTTGAATTTGTTTCAAACTTCATCGTCGCCTTATTGTCAAACTTTGAAAAAAGAAATTCAAACGGTATCTCTGAGCTATTTATCAGTATTTTTGTGTCTTTGAATTTTCCGTCACTATCAACCGAGAAGTACGCTGCATATTCTTCACAAACCCAAGAAGAATTCGGATAATCGAGCGGTCTTTTGCCTTCAAATTCATCTGTATCGCAAGAGCAAAACACAAAAACAATACCAATTAAAAGCAAGAATGACACTAACCTTTTCATATCTGCACCTTCTTTTTATTTTTTGGGTTTTATATAAACATCTCTTTTCTTATTCAATTCCGGTAAAGAAATTATAGCTATAGTATTTGCCGAGGGTAAGGTCACTTTCGTAGCCGTACTCTATAAGCTCGCTTACGGTTACAAGCTGGTAACCCTCGCTTATAAGCCAAGGAACCAACTTTTCGGTAGCCTGAACGGTAGATTCATACAAAGAGTGCATTAAAATAACGTCACCGTTTAAGCTTTTCTCACTCTTTACAATGTTTATTATTTTATCAGCGTTGCGGCTTTGCCAGTCTAACGTATCAACCGACCAACCGATAAGATACTGGTCGCAGGTTTGCTTTACAGTAGCGTTGCAAGCGCCGTAAGGCGGGCGCAGGAGTGTTGGTTTGTGGCCAAGCACACGCTCGAACTCGGCATTGGTTTTAGAAAGCTCGGCCCTTATGCCATCGGCATCTAACTTCGAAAGATTTGCGTGGGTGGTGGTATGACTGCCGATTTCGCAACCGATTTGCTCGGCTCTACGGAGTGCATCGGGCGCATATTTTAGGTTAGCGGCGACCTCAAAAAAGGTTGCTACGCTATCGTAGTCCTCCAAAATATCTAAAATTTTGTCGGTGTATTTAGCGCTCGGACCATCGTCAAAGGTAAGGGCAACCATGGGCTTTGTTGGGTCAACGTCTCTTATAACCTGGCCGTTAATAGTGGTTATGCTTAAATTCTCTCTGAGGTCACTGCTTATTTGTCTTGCAACGTCTTGGTACGGAATATTAACCTTATTTTTAAAGTTATTTATATGTACAAGCAGGCCGTTTTCGGAAAGCACTGCGGTGGAAATCTCTTTACTGTTTAAATCAAAAATCATTTCGCCGCCAAGCTTATCTTCACTGTATTTGTTAAGATGTCTTGACATTTTGTTGCGAAGCTTGGTGCTTAAAAGCTCGGTAGTAATTTCTTTTCCACTATTCAAATTAAAGTTAAAGGTTTTATAATCGGTACTAAGCAGTGCTCCGTCCTTTGTTTTTTGCTCTGTTTTTACAACAACGCCTATTAAATTTTCGGCTGCCCTGTAGCAAGCAAAGTCGACAAACAAGGAATTACCCTTATTTTCTTCAAGCTCTGCTTTGGTTAAAAATTCGGTCTTTTTGAGGTCTATATAATCGGCAACGGCTTTATCTACCGACTCGTTACCGATGTTCAGATAATTTATTGCATAAGGGGCCTTTTTGTTAAATTCCAGTACCTGTGTATTTTGAGCAGTAGCCTTTTGCGCTGAAAACTCGACAAAAAACTCCTCTGCAGCATTTTTAAAGTCTTTTTTTGCTGAGCCGCAACCCGAAAACAAGCAGGTAACAAGCGCAACCGTTAAAATAAGTGATAATAGTTTTAAAAATCTCATATTGCACCCCTGAAAACATCTATAATTATATTATAAAAGAAAACACAAAGTTATCAAGAACATTTTGAGACTATTAAAAAATTGTAACATCTTGGTTGACTTTTTGTAAAATTTAGTGTAAACTTGTTAACTGATAAAAGGGAGTAGCGGCGGAATACCGTTACAATGTTCGTCAGTACGGCTTCTTATTAGCCCGACATTGTATCAAACAGCAAGACTTTTGTCGTGTATTTACACGCAAAGTCTTTTTTGTTTAGTTTCTACCATCTCCTATAAAGAAAGGAAGTTTTTAATGGACCTTATAAGTTTTTTGTATGAAAACTTTACCCACATAACCTGGCAGATGCCTGTAATGTGGGCCATAGGCGGTATTTTAATTTTTCTTGCTATAAAGAAAGATATGGAACCGACCTTACTTTTACCCATGGGCTTTGGCGCAATTATGGTTAACCTCCCCTTCTCCGGCGCTGTAACACAGTACAGAAACGCCGCAGGTGAGATAATTTCCAAAGCGCAGTATGACTCACTCATTGAACAAGGTCTTGAGGCCGAAATAGAAGAGGGCATGCTATCGGTACTCTTTAATGCAGGTATCGCAAACGAGTTATTCCCACTTATTCTCTTTATTGGTATAGGCGCAATGATAGACTTCGGACCTATTTTGACCAACCCCAAGCTTATGATTTTCGGCGCAGCAGCACAATTTGGTATATTCTTTACACTGTGTATGGCATCTATGTTCTTTGACATTAACGATGCTGCTTCTATCGGTATTATCGGCGCTGCAGACGGTCCTACGTCTATAGTTGTTGCAAACAAGTTAGGCTCTAACTACTTACCCGCAATAATGGTTGCCGCATATTCGTATATGGCACTCGTTCCGATTATCCAACCCCCTGTTATTAAGCTTTTAACAACCAAAAAAGAGCGTATGATTCGTATGCCTTACGAGCAAAAGAGTGTTTCTAAACTTACAAGAATTCTCTTCCCCATTATCATTACTGCAGTTGCAGGCTTAGTAGCACCCAGCTCTGTAAGCCTGGTTGGTTGCTTAATGTTCGGTAACCTTATAAGAGAATGCGGCGTACTCAACCAGTTATCAGAAACCGCACAAAAGGTACTCGCAAACCTCATTACAATATTCCTCGGTATAACAATCGCATCTCAGATGCAGGGCGAACAATTCTTAGACATAAACACACTTTTAATACTCGGCCTTGGTCTTGTAGCGTTCATTTTCGATACCGCATTCGGTGTTGTATTCGCAAAGTTCTTAAACCTCTTCTTAAAGAAGAAGATAAACCCCATGATCGGCGCTGCAGGTATTTCGGCATTCCCGATGTCAGGCAGAATCGTTCACAAAATGGGTCTTGCAGAAGACAATCAGAACTTCCTTTTAATGCATTCTATCGGCGTAAACGTTTCTGGTCAGATTGCATCGGTTATAGCCGGCGGTCTAATCTTAAACTTCTTTATGTAAGAAAGGCGGTATTATAAATGAATTTTAATCCTATGAATTTTATCACTAACCTTAGCTATATGCTAAAAGGTATGATTGGTATCTTTGTAGTTATAGGCGTAATAATTTTAATAACCGTTTTACTTAACAAGTTTACAGGCGGTAAAAAATAACGCAATAAATTACACCCCGAAAACGAATCGTTTTCGGGGTGTTTGTTTTTATGGTTTATCTTGTTTCATCGGTAAGCTTAATTATCCATTTGCGGCTTTTAAAATGCCTTATACACAGAATTGCTTTCGGTACGTCTTCTGCGATGAACATTATAGCAACTATAAGCACAAACGGTGTATTAAACACAAAGCCCGCCAAAATAACGGCCGGAATACTGATGCAGTAAAGTGAGAGCACATCGTACTTAAAGCCCGTTTTAGTGTCGCCACCCGCTCTGAATACACCGCAAATCATAGTGTATTGTACCATTCTTATGCCAAGCCAACAGCCGTAAATTAAAAGCAACGTAGAAGCCGTTGTGCGCGCTAGTTCGGTTTCTATAGACATAAGAGAAAGAATTGGGTTGCGCAAAACTATGCTCAAAAAACCTAATATAACGCCCGCAAGTGGTGTCATTATAGCAAACCGCTTTGCGTTTTTATATGCAACTTCGGTTTCACCTTTGCCAACGCTTGCTCCAACCATAACTGCGCAAGCGTGACCTATGCCCACAAAGAACACAAAAAATAGTTGCTGAACGGTCTCAAAAATAGTGTAGCCCGAATAATACTCGGTACCCTGCCTTGCTAAAACCATTACGTATATATTGGTGCCGATTGCCCACATACTCTCGTTAAAAATTACGGGTGCGCTTATTTTTAAGTATTTTTTGGTAAGCTCTTTATCGATTTTAATAATATTTTTAGGCGAGGTACTTATATCGGTTTTGCCAAAGCAGACAAACAACAAAACTATAAGCGCTTGCACAGCTAAACCTATAACCGTTGCTATTGCCGCTCCCCTAATTTCGAGTTTCGGAAAACCAAAATTACCGTTAATAAGGCAGTAGTTTAAAAACGTATTTACTACCACCGCGGCGGCTGATGAAATAAGCGGAACGTAAACCCTGGCCGTTGCCTTTAAGGCTGCACAGGTGATTTGTGAAAACACAAGGAATACTACGCCTATTGCATATATTCGGGCATAATCTGCCGCAAGGCTAATTATAACAGGGTCGGATATAAACACTCGCATTAAAGTTTTCGGGAACAACGCAAGGCCCAGAGTAAAAGCCACAACAACAATCATAGACATCATTAAAGCCTGACCGTAGGTTTTGCGAATATTCGATTTATCGCCCGCTCCCCAATACTGCGATATAAGCGTTGCCGAGCCCGAGCAAAAGCCAAAGCAAACAACGTTTAACAAAAACGACCATCTTACCGCCACACCAAGCGCCGCCGTTGCGTTATCACCCAAAACCACAACCATTGCGGTATCTATAAGCGACGCACATGAGGTAAGCAAATTTTGCAGCGCTATGGGTATTGCAAGCGCTGCAGCTTGTTTATAGAACTTCTTATCCATTTTAACTTCCCTTTTATATGTACTATTTTATGACACTCAACAAATTTTCTCTTTGTTTTAAATTAAGGGCCGAATTATCAAAAAGTGACGTGTAACTGTAAAAACAGTATCCGTCAAAATTGTTGGACTTTATAACGTCGATTACCTGTCTTTTTAAAATATCGGTATCGGTATTCCACTCGTTGTTTGAAAATTCGTCGTCAGTTCCTATTTTATACGGTGCCAGACCCGCATACAGCTTTACAGATTTATGCTTACTGAGGTTATTCCATTCACTTAATATTTTAGTAAAATCTGCACTGCTGTGTTTATAGCCAAAATAAAGCTGCGGACATATATAATCTACATATCCCTCAGATTTCAGCCAAAGCTCTGCATCGGCATAATATTCTTCAAAATTGACCTCCATATTATACATCGGACTAATTCCAAATTCAACACTGCTTTTCTTATTTTTTATAGTTTCATAAACGGTCTTAATAAGTGCATTTATGTTTTCTCTTCGAAAATCGGCTAAAGACTTTGCCTGAGTCGTAGCGTTAAAGTACGCAAGGTATGAATCGTTATCGAACGATGGCTCGGTTGTAGGATAAAAATAATCATCAAAATGCACACCGTCAATATCATAATTCTCTACAATTTCGGCCACACCGTTTGCAATAAGCTCTTTTGCATAGCTTGATGCAGGGTCAAAATAAACTCCATTATCTAAAGCAACAATGCAGCTATCATTATCAGTGTCTTCATCGGTTAAAATTCTGTTTGCTATATTGTCAACAGCAAGCTGCTCTAACGGCTTTGAGCCCGATATTCTGTACGGATTGACCCAGGCGTGCACCCTAATAGAATGTTCGTTTGCTAATTGTACAATTATTTCTAACGGATCAAAGCTTATATTCTGCAAAGACGGGGCTTTTGGGAAAAGCGTAGAATTATAATACGCATCACCATTGGCTCTTGCGTGAACTACAAGCGTATCTAACCCCAGCGCCGATATTTTACCGAGCGCTAAATTTATATCCCTTTTAAACTTGTCTTCTGTTGTATTATCTAAAACAGCATCCAGCTCATAGTAGCTAAACCAAACGCCTTTAAAGATAATACTGTTTTTGTCGATTATTTCTTCGTTATCAGATTTTGGAGTCGAGCATCCGCAAAGAATCAAACAGCAAAGAAGAAAAGCTATTGTTTTTCTCATATATATCACCCATAGCTATATGTATTAAAAAACTTTTTAAAAAAGCACTTGCAAAAAGTCAGGTTTAGTGATATTATATCACTATATTGTCAGTAATGATAGTGTTATCTTTTTCTAAATGCAATGACAAAGAAAAGTAGTTAGGTACTAATCTTAGCAGAGAAGTAATGCCACCGGCTGAAAGCGTTACTATGTATTACCCTAATGAAGTTCACTTTCGAGCAGCACCGCCGAAATTTCAGTAAGTGGTGACGTTTTAGGCGCGTTAAGCCTACCGAGTGTTTGCTATACGCAAAAACAAGGGTGGTACCACGGAGATTTTCGCTTCGCCCCTTAATTCCCTTTTGGGATTAAGGGCGGAGCTATTTTTTATTTTGGAGGTTTTTTATGAAAGACAAATTAGAGCTCTTAAGATCCGCCGCAAAAGCAGAAATACATGCTGCCGACAGCGTGCAGGCGGTTGACGAAATAAGAGTAAAATTCTTAGGCAAAAAGGGTGAAATAACTGCTATTTTAAAGCAGATGGGTTCTCTTTCTGCTGAGGAGCGCCCAATAATCGGTCAGCTTGCAAATGAAGTAAGAGCCGATATTGAGGCCGAAATAGCAGGCGCTATGTCACTTTTAAAGGACAAGGCCTTAAACGCTAAATTAGAGGCTGAAGAAATAGATATTACTCTACCCGGCAAGCAAGCCGCAAAGGGTAGCTTACACCCGCTTAACTCGGTGCTCGAAAATCTTATAGATATATTTCAGTCTATGGGCTTTGACGTTGTTGACGGCCCTGAAGTCGAAACCGAGCATTATAATTTTGAGGCATTAAACGTTCC
Organism: Clostridia bacterium; assembly: GCA_017436815.1. Classification (GTDB taxonomy): domain Bacteria; phylum Bacillota; class Clostridia; order Oscillospirales; family Acutalibacteraceae; genus RGIG3013. The sequence goes on along the minus strand of JAFSCI010000041.1, from coordinate 6,787 downwards.
TGCCGACCACCCTGCAAGAGATATGCAGGACACATTCTATTTAGGACCTGAGCTTTTGCTCAGAACACAGACTTCGGCAGCTCAGATTCGTACAATGGAAACCAGAAAGCCTCCCATTCGCATAATTTCTCCGGGCAGAGTTTACCGTGCCGATGAAGTTGACGCAACACACTCCCCCGTTTTCCACCAGGTAGAAGGCTTGGTTGTAGATAAAGGCATTACACTTTGCGACCTTATGGGTACGTTAGAAAAGTTTGCGCAAGAAATTTACGGAAGTGATACTAAGGTTCGTTTCCGTCCGTCCTTCTTCCCCTTCACTGAGCCCAGCGTTGAGGTTGACGTTAGCTGTCCTAAATGTGGCACTAAGGGTTGCAATATGTGCAAGGGCGCAGGCTGGATAGAAATTTTAGGTGCAGGTATGGTACATCCTAACGTTTTACGTTCGTGCGGCATAGACCCCGAGGTTTACACAGGCTTTGCATTCGGTATTGGTCTAGACAGACTTACCACAACCAAACACAAAATAAGCGACATCCGTCTTTTATTTGAAAACGACGTTCGTTTCTTAGAGCAATTTTAACGGGGGTGTAAAAAAATGAAAGTTTCTTTAAATTGGCTCAAACTTTACGTAGACATTGACGTCACCTTAGACGAGCTTTGCAATAAAATGATATCTGCAGGCTTTGAGGTTGAAGGCGTAGAAAACTTAGCCGACACTATGCAAAACGTAGTTGTTGGTAAAATTGTAAAAATCACCCCTCACGAAAATTCCGACCATCTGCAAATTTGTCAGATAGATATTGGCGAGAGTGAATTAGTGCAAATTGTTACAGGCGCACAGAACGTGTTTGAGGGCGCAATTGTTCCCGCTGCACTTCACAACTCGGTGTTACCCAACGGTATGAATATTAAAAAAGGCAAGCTTCGCGGTGTAGAAAGCTGCGGTATGCTTTGCTCTGGCGAAGAGCTCTGCTTAAAGGAAGCCGATTATCCGGGTGCCGAGGTTTACGGTATTCTTATTTTAGACGACTCCTTAATTCCCGGTACCGATATGCGTGAGGTTTTGGGTTTAGACGACGTAATCATAGATTTCAGCGTTACCTCTAACCGTCCCGATTGCCAATGTATGATCGGTATTGCAAGAGAAGTAGGCGTTGTTTTAAATAAGCCTGTTAATATTCCGAATCCTACCTACAAAACAGTTTCCGGTGAAATTACCGATTATATTACCGTAGAGGACCGCAATTTTGACCTGTGTGAGCGTTATATGGGCAGAGTTGTAAATAACCTACGCATCAAGCCGTCACCCGACTGGATGAAAAAGTGCTTAAAGGCAGCAGGTATGCGCCCGATTAACAATATTGTAGACATTACAAACTTTGTTATGTTGGAAACAGGTCAGCCTATGCACGCCTTTGACCGCAGAGATATCAAGGGCAACAAAATAATTATCCGCAACGCTTTTGAAGGCGAAAAAATCACTACTTTAGACGAAAAAGAGCATACTTTAACCGAGCAGATGCTGGTTATTGCCGATGCTGAGGCTCCCTCCTGCCTTGCAGGTATTATGGGCGGACTCAACAGTGAAATTAAAGATGACACCACCGAGTTATTCTTAGAGTCTGCTAAATTCAAGCGTGATAACGTAAGAAGTACTGCAAGAGCGCTTGGTGTTCGTACAGAATCGAGCAGCCGTTTTGAACGCGGAACCGATATTATGAACGTTCAGTTTGCTATGGATCGCGCATTGCAGCTGATAAGCGAGCTTGATGCAGGCGACATTATAGACACCACTATAGACCTTCACCAAGGTCTAAAGGAGGACAGACTGCTTAACGTTTCTGCACAGAGCGTTAACGATCTGTTAGGTTTAAACATCGATGCATCGGTTATGGTAGATATATTAAACCGTTTATCCATTAAAACAAGTGAAGATAACGGCATTTTAAACTGCCTTATCCCCTCTTGGCGCGATGATATTGAAGGCAAGGCCGATATAGCCGAAGAGGTAATGCGTATATATGGTTACGAGCATATTGTAGGCACATCGGTTAAGGGTGTTTTAACACGCGGTAAAAAATCTGACGAGCGTATGAAGGCCGATAAAATTAAAAATCTGCTTATCTGCAACAGTATGCGTGAAATTACCACATATTCGTTCATAAGCTCTAAAGCATTAGAGCCGCTTAATTTAAACGAAGCCGATGAGCGCAACAAGACAATTTCTATCATCAACCCGCTTGGTGATGAATATTCTACAATGCGCACACAGCTTACAACCAGTATGCTTACCGTACTTTCTACCAACATAAACCGCAAAACCAAGAGCGCAAGATTTTTTGAAATAAGCAAGCGCTTTATTCCAAAATCATTACCTCTTACCGAGCAACCGCTTGAGCTTCCGGTTTTATGTATGGGTATCTACGGCGAGGGTGAAGATTTCTTTACACTCAAAGGAATCATTGAGCAGTTAATGCAAAGCTTCTCGTTAAACGTTAAGTATCAAAAATCTGCCGAGCCGTTCTTACATCCGGGCAGACAGGCACAAATTGTTTTAGGTGATACAGTAATAGGTACCTTTGGCGAGGTTCATCCTAAAACTGCCGACTGCTATGATATAAACGAAAAGGTTTACGTTGCAGAAATTAAATTAGAGCAGCTTTATGCAGCGGTACAACCACCTGTAATTTATAAGGCTACACCTAAATTCCCTGCCGTTAACCGTGACCTTGCTCTTTTGTGCAACAAAACTCAGCCCGTTGGCGATCTGATTGATTTTGTTTCTCAGACCGCAGGCAAGCTTTGTGAAAACGTTGAGCTCTTTGATATTTACGAGGGCGAGCAAATCCCCGACGGCAAAAAGAGCGTTGCCATAAGCTTAGTACTGCGCTCGGCCGAGGCTACACTTACCGATTTGGAAGTAGATGCCGTTATAAACAAGGTTATAAAAAGACTGCAGACTATTGATGTAGCGCTGCGCCAATAATTAAAAAAAATTTAATAAAAAATATACTTGATTTGTGAGCAAATATATAATACAATGTATTTTAAAGAGGTGGTCTGAATGATAGATAAAACTTTAACCTTTTCAATAGGCAACGAACAAGAGCAGGAAATCAGAAAAATTCTGCTCACGGTTTATGATGCACTTAAAGAAAAAGGCTATAACCCTATTAATCAGTTTGTAGGTTATATCCTTTCGGAAGATCCAACCTATATTACCACCCATAATAACGCGCGCAATCTTATAAGAAGAATTGACCGCGATACTCTTTTGCAAACACTGGTTAAGTATTATTTAACCAACTAATTTTCAAACACCCGCTTTTGCGGGTGTTTTTTTGTTTTTATAGCTAATATTTTGTTGCAATAAATAAAGATGTATGATAGAATTATATCTGTAAAAAAATATCTTTTTTAGGAGTGCTATTTATGATAACATTCAATAAAGAAACTAAAATTTTCAATCTTTCAACCAAGAACACGAGCTATGTTTTTGGCGTATATGCAGACAAATTCTTAATGCATATTTACTGGGGTAAAAAAATAAGAGAAATCACCTCTTACAAACCCGCAATGACGTTCCATGCACGCACCTTCTCACCCGTTGAAGCCGAGCTTTATAAAACCGAGGCCGGAAGTTGTGATAATAATACAATGGAATACCCAACCTATGGCAGCGGTGATTTAAGACACCCCGCACTTAACATCCGCTTTTTCGACGGTAGCACAACCACCCGTTTAGAATACGTTTCTCATAAAATCATAAAGGGCAAACCCGCTCTCTGCGGTCTTCCCTCTACATACGTAGAAAACGATAATGAGGCCGATACCTTAGAGCTTGAGATGAAAGATTCTCTTACCGGCCTTACCGTATTCTTAACCTACACCGCATTTAACGAGATTGATGCCATCACAAGAAGCGTTCGTGTTGTTAACAACGGCAACGCCAATATGAATATCAGCCATATTTTAAGCGCAAGCGTAGACTTTGAAGGTAAAGATTTTGAGTTCATGCACCTGGAAGGCACGTGGCTCAGAGAGCGTGCGGTAAGCCGCTCTAAGCTATACCACGGTACACAGTCGATTGAAAGCAGAAGAGGCGCAAGCTCATCGGCACACAACCCCTTCTTTGCTCTGCTTTCTCCCAATGCTACCGAAACCACAGGTGACGTTTACGGCTTTAACCTTGTTTACAGCGGTAACTTCTTAGCAGGTACCGAAGTAGACGCGTTTGACGTAACACGTGCATTTATTGGTATTAACCCCTTTAACTTTAATTATCTTTTAGAGCCCGGTCAGAGTTTCCAGGCACCCGAAGCCGTTTTAGTATATTCAGATAACGGTATCGGTCAAATGTCCAGAACCTACCACAAGCTTTACCGCACGCGTCTTTGCCGCGGCAAGTTCAGAGATATAGAAAGATACTGCCTTGTTAACAACTGGGAAGGCACCGGTATGGACTTTACCGAAGAAAAGATTTTAGAAATAGCACGCACCGCCGCCAACGTTGGCCTTGATATGCTTGTATTAGACGACGGTTGGTTTGGTAAACGTAACAATGACTGGTGCGCACTGGGTGACTGGTACGTTAACTATGACAAATTACCCAGCGGTATAGACGGTCTTGCCGAAAAAATTGAGGCTATGGGCCTTAAGTTCGGTCTTTGGTTTGAGCCCGAAATGGTTTCTCCAGACTCCGACCTTTACCGCGCACATCCCGAATGGGCGCTTCACGTAAATAACCGTCCGCTAAGCTTAGGACGTAATCAGCTTATGCTTGATTTATCACGCGAGGACGTTTGTGATTTTGTTTACCACTCGGTTGCCGACATTCTTAAAACCGCAAAAATCTCCTACGTAAAATGGGACTATAACCGCAATATGAGTGAAATCGGTTCAGACCTTCTCCCGCCCGAACGTCAGGGCGAAGTAGCACATCGCTACATTCTTGGTCTTTACAGCGTTTTAGAGCGTTTGGTTAACGAATTCCCCGACATTTTGTTTGAGAGCTGCTCATCAGGAGGCGGCCGTTATGATCCGGGTATGCTTTACTATATGCCGCAGACCTGGGTAAGTGACTGTACCGATGCAGGAGAAAGAATGGCTTTACAGTACGGCACAAGCATTGTATATCCCTGCTCAAGTATGGGCGCGCACGTTTCGGCAGTTCACGAGGGCGCTGTTCGTAATATTTCTTACAAAACCCGTGGCGACGTTGCAACAATGGGTCAGTTCGGTTACGAATTAGTTATGTCGGAATTATCCGAAGCAGACTTAGCTCTTACAAAGCAACAAATCAAGCGCTACAAAGAATACGGCGAGGTATTCCATAAGGGTGATATGTACCGTATTAACTCTCCTTACGAGAGCGAAAAATCTACCTTCGAATTTATCTCTGAAGATAAAAATACCGTTATTCTCTGTCACTTTGCAAAAACTGTTCATCCCAACGCTGCAATTTACAGAATAAAAATGCAGGGTCTTGAAGCTGATGCAGATTATGTAGAAATAAAGAGTGATAATGAACCCACCAGCACCGATTTAACCTACGGCGGTGATTTCCTTATGAACGTTGGCTTAGAGCAAAAGGATGCAGGCGATTATTCTACATCTGTAAGAATATTCCGCAAAAAAATCTAAAAACGGAGCAGATAATATGAATTTTACTCCAATCGACCGCAGCGGTCTTGTAGAAGGCTACTGCATAATAAAAACTATTGATAAAAAAACATCGGCACGAGGTGACACGTATTTAGATATGACCCTTGGCGATAAAGACGGTGAAATTAACGCAAAGCTATGGAGCTATAACGAAATACTCCACGGCAGCTACAATGTCAACGACATTGTAAAAATCCGCGGTACAATATCACCCTATAACGGAATAAATCAGTTAAAAATAGACCGCATAAGACCAACCAACGAGCAAGACGGCGTTAATCCCGACGACTTTGTTCCGTCGGCCGATTACACGGGCAGACAAATGTTTGATGAACTAATGAACATTGCCGAGAATTTTGCCGATGCTGACCTTAAAAAGCTTGTTACAACCATTTATAAGCGTTGCGAGCGCGATCTGTTATACTGGCCTGCAGCATTTAAGCTTCACCACGCTATCAGAGGCGGACTTTTAATGCACACGTTATCTATTGTCCGTTTAGCGCAGGGTGTTTGCAAGCTGTACTCGTTTGTTGACTCAGATCTTTTAATTGCGGGCGCAATGCTGCACGATATCTCTAAGCTTGATGAATACGAGGTTGCAGATTCGGGCATTGTATCGGGTTACTCAGTACGCGGTAACCTTTTGGGTCATTTGGCCGAGGGTGCTATGTTTATTCGCAAGGTTTCTGAAGAAATCGGCATTAACCCCGAGGTTTCTATGTTAATTGAGCATATGATTTTATCGCACCACGGCGAGCCCGAACACGGCGCAGCGGTAAGACCTATGTTTTTAGAGGCCGAGTTATTATCTCAGCTTGATATGTTAGATTCACGTGTTTACGAAATAGCCGAAGCTCTTGACGCTACCGAAGCGGGTGATTTTTCGGGCAGACTCTGGGCATTGGATAACCGTAAAATTTATAATCACGCAAGAAATACAAACAATAGAAAAGTAAACTTATTCTGAAAGGAACGAAAAAAATAAATGGAAATTACAAAAGATATGTTTATAGGCGATGTTTTAGATATGGATACAGGCGCTGCAAAGTACTTTTTTGAGATTGGTATGCACTGTCTTGGTTGCCCGTCTTCAAGAGGCGAAACCATAGAAGAGGCTTGCCAG
>JAFSCI010000040.1 GCA_017436815.1 Clostridia bacterium | reverse complement strand
TTCGACCTTAAAATCAAAGAATTTTTTAAAAGGGCGAAGACGAAGAACGCAGTAATACTGACGTATTACAAGTGATGAGGCAAGAAAAGGTGAAAAATTATTGATTTTAAGGCGTAACGGGTTCGACTCTCGTTACCCTATAAGCAGGGTGATGTTTTGCGAAGCCGAAAAGGTATTTTAAAGGAACTTGGTAACTACAGTTTTTACACTTTAGGATGTATAATTTATGCTGTAGGACTTGTTATGTTTATAAACCCGGCAAGATTATCGGCCGGGGGAATAACGGGTCTTGCAACGGTCTTTAATTACTTTATCAACATACCTATTGGCTTTTCAATAATTGCTTTAAACGTTCCTATAATTGTGGCTGCCGCCATAATTTTCGGCAAAAAATTTATTGTCAGAACAAGCATTGTAACCGTTATTTTTTCGGTTGCGATTGATATTACCGATGCTTATCTTACCCCTCGTTACGTAGAGCCTATTTTGGCCGCAATTTTTGGCGGAATTATAATGGGCGCAGGGCTAAGTATTATTATGTACAAGGGCTCAACTACGGGCGGAATAGATATTCTGGCAAAAATTATAAATAAAAAAGCGCCTGCTTTTTCTATAGGAAACTGTATTTTAATTTTAGATTTAGCCGTTATTTTGCTTAATTCGCTTGTTTTTAAAAGTCTTGAGAGTATGCTGTACACGATTATTGCTCTGTTTATCAGCACAAAGGTAATAGACCTTGTTATTTACGGCGCAAAGACCTGCAAGGTGATTTACGTTATTTCGCCTGAGAACACCGTTATAGCAAAAAGCATACTGCAAAACGTAAACAGGGGAGTAACCCTTATAAAAACCAAGGGTGCATATACGAATTTAGAACGTCAAATGCTTATGTGTGTTGTAAGACGTCACCAGGCAAGCAAGGTAATGGAAATTGTAAGGGGTATAGATTCCTCGGCTTTTGTTATAGTAAGTGAAGCCAGCCAGGTAAACGGCAACGGCTTTGAATAAAGAGTAAAAATAAAAAGATACCGCAGTTTTTTAACTGCGGTATCTTTTTGTAATTTATTTAAAAATTAATAGTTCTGATTTTTGTTCTGGTTATTCTGGTTTTTATTCTGGTTCTGGTTGTTTTTGTTTTGGTTATTCTGGTTGTTCTGGTTCTTGTTCTGATCGTTCACGGTTTTCACCCCACTTTCAAAAATAGTATTTGAAAATGCGGTGCTATTATACACAAAACTAAACACCAAAAAGATTTTTTGCGTTTAGATAGGTTTGCTCTAAAACCTCGGTTTCGGTAACACCCTTAATTTCGGCGATTTTTTTCGCAACAAATAAAATATATGCCGAATTGTTTGTTTTGCCTCTGAAGGGCTCGGGTGCCATATAGGGCGCATCGGTCTCCAATAAAATTCTGTTTAGCGGCAAGCTTTTTACAACTTCTGCTAATTTTTTTGAATTTTTAAAGGTTACAACTCCGCCTACGCCAATGTACATACCAAGCTTTAGTATGCTTTCGGCCATTTCGACACTGCCCGAAAAACAATGCAAAACTCCGCGAGGTTTTTTGGCCTGCAAAATACTTAAAGTGTCTGCGTGGGCCTCACGGTCGTGCACGATTACGGGTAAATTATTTTTTATTGCAAATTCGGTCTGCAACAAAAACGACTGTTTTTGGTAGTCCTTGTTGTCCTGATGCCAGTAATAATCAAGCCCGATTTCACCAATTGCAACAACACTTTTGTGTTTTATAAGCTCACATAGCTTTTCAAAGTCCAGCGATTTTGAGTCGGGTAAATTTTCGGGGTGATAACCTACCGCCGAGTAACAAAAATCAAAATCCTCGGCTATTTTTATTACGTTTTTTGAGGACTCAATGTCAACTGCGCAGTTTATTACGCCACCAACACCGCTGTTTTTTAACGAGGCCAGCAGTTCGTATCTGTCAGAGTCGAACCGCTCGTCATCATAGTGGGCGTGGGTGTCGAATATACTTCCTTGTGGTGCGGTAGCAAAGTTAAAATCCATTATCTTACATTGCTGCCCGGAGTTATACCGTCGGCAAAAATGACCTTAACCTTTTCGCCGTCATCGGCCGCAAGAATCATACCGCAGCTTTCTACACCGCAAAGTGTGGCGGGCTTCAGGTTGGCAACTACTATTACGGTTTTTCCGATAAGCTCATCGGGTGTGTAGTGCAGCGCAATACCGCTTGCTACCGTGCGGTTTTTACCGCTGCCGTCATCTAAGGTGAGCTTTAAGAGCTTTTTGGCCTTTGGTATGGGCTCGCAGGCAATAACCTTTGCGGTTATAAGATTAACCTTTGCAAAATCGTCGATTGCTATTTCGCTTATGGTGGCTACGTTTTCTGCCTTGGGCTTTGCTGCCTGCTTGGCTTTTTCGATTTCTTCATTTAGCTCCTTTAATACCTTTTCGGCATCTATGCGGGCAAATAGAACCTGAGCCTGACCAACGCTGAACTCTCTTACGGCTTTAGCGTCAAAATCAAGTGTAGCGTTTATTTGGCCTGCTATAGATTCACAGCACTCGGGTGTGATGGGGGTGAGCATTGCGCCAATAACCCTTATGCAAGAAAGCAGGTTGCATAAAACGTTGTTGAGTCTTGTTTTGTTTTCTTCGCTCTTTGCAAGTACCCAGGGTGTAGTTTCATCAATATATTTGTTGCAACGACGGGCCAGAGTCATAATTGACTCTACGGCATCGGCGTTCTTATAGGTGTCCATATATTTGAAGTACTTTTCTACGCAGGTGCCTGCTGTTTCGAATAAATCGTCATCAAGCTCATTTTCTTCGCTTACGTAAGCCACCTTACCGTCAAAATACTTGTTTGTCATAGCAACGGTGCGGTTTACAAGATTTCCTATTGTGTTGGCAAGATCGGTATTAAAACGCGCAATAAAGTTTTCATAGGTTATGGTGCCGTCTTGCGCAAAGGGCATCTCGCTAAGCAGATAGTAACGAACTGCATCTGCGCCAAAACGCTTTGCAAGATCGTCGGCATAAATAATGTTGCCCTTTGATTTGCTCATTTTATCCTCACCGAATAACAGCCACGGATGACCCAAAACCTGCTTGGGCAACGGTTCGCCTAAAGCCATTAAAATTATGGGCCAGTAAATTGTGTGGAAGCGCACAATGTCTTTGCCTATAACGTGCAAATCTGCAGGCCATAAGCGTTTGTACTGCTCGCTGCTGCCGTCGGGATTATAGCCTATACCGGTAATGTAGTTGGATAAAGCGTCTATCCAAACGTAAATAACGTGCTTGTCATCAAACTCAACGGGAATACCCCACTTAAACGATGAACGTGAAACGCAAAGGTCGGCAAGACCGGGCTTTATAAAGTTGTTTACCATTTCGGCGCGGCGGGAGTCGGGCTTGAAGAAGTCGGGATTGCTCTCGTAATATTCGAGTAGCTTGTCCTGATATTTGCTGAGTCTTAAGAAATATGCTTCCTCTTTAGCATCGGTAACCTCTCTGCCGCAGTCGGGACATTTGCCGTCTACAAGCTGAGATTCGGTAAAGAACGATTCACACGGAACACAGTATTTGCCCGAGTATTCGCTCTTGTAAATATCGCCCTGCTCGTAAAGCTTTTTAAATATTTTCTTAACGGCATCCTCGTGGTCGGCGTCGGTAGTTCTTATAAAGCGGTCATAGGTAACGTTAAGACAGTCCCATACACGCTTGATTTCACCCGATACTTCATCTACGTACTCCTTAGGAGTAACGCCCTTGTTAAGAGCCTCCTGCTCTATTTTCTGACCGTGCTCGTCAGAGCCGGTAAGAAAATAAACGTCGTAGCCCTTGGTTCTTTTATAACGTGCTATAGCATCGGCAAGTACAACGTCATAGGTGTTGCCAATGTGTGGCTTGCGTGAAGAATACGCTATAGCGGTGGTAATATAAAATTTTTGCTTTTCCAAAATATATTCCTCCTAAAAAGGCTTATTTAATAAACAGTGAGAACAGACCTATTACGGCCGATACAAGCTGCCAGATTAACAGTATGGTTGTGGTTATTACAGAGAAGCTGCCCGAGAAAACGGCAAACGCAAATGCGAATATTCCCAAAATAACACACATTATATTAAGCACGCCCATAACGCCAATGCAGGTCTTTAGTTTAATAGACTCTATAACTACCGCCAGAAGTCCGTCTATACCACCCTTAAAGCAGGCGGGAGCAAAACAGCTTTCTTTGTAGTTGGTGGCTTCTTTAAGCGCTTTAATCTGGTCAGATTTTAATGAATATACCGAGTCATCAAAAAGGCCAAAGTAATCTATTACCATTTTGGTGTTTATGTTCGGATCGGTGCTGTTAAGGTAGAAGGTGACTCCCATAGATGCAAGGCGCATAAGCTTGTGCTTTATGGATTTTTTTGGAATGTATCTTACCATAAGCAGTGCGAAGGCTTTGCCGTTGCAGGCAACGTAAACGGGGAAGTAGCCCTTCTTAAGTATTTTTTTGTCAACCTCAACCGATGGAACCGCAATTGAGTGCGCCTCTAAAAGTGTGCGGTTGCCAATGAAAATGTGGCGGTCGTCTACCCAACCGCTAACGCCCATTTTGTCTTCGTATTTTACGTTATCGCAATACGGCAGAGGAGAGTCGTAGGACTTTGCAATATCTTTAAAAACATTGTAAAGCGGACTCTGTGCGCTCAGCGTAATTGAAGCGGCATCCAAGAAGGTTTTATCAAGCGAGTTTTTATTAAGAACCTTTAAATTTATAAGCTCAATTGAATTGTTTGGGAACAGGTCTGCGGCACTGAGTGTAACGCAGTTTACGGGTTCGACCTCCATTGCCGCTTCATAGCCGCAAATCATAGCGTCGTTGTTTGCAAGGCGCGATGACATACATTTGGTCGGCAATGCGCCAAGTAAATGTGAAATCGGCGAGCAACCAAGACACATAGTAATTGTAAAGGCGCTTAAAGCGGCGCTTACATCATCTAATATAAAGAACGATGCGACACCTATTACCAAAGCTGCCGCAACGGTTATAACGGTAATAAGAGGTATTCTTTTGGCAGCGTGGCTATTGGAATTTGCCGCCTTTAAAAAGCCTAAAAGGTTTACGGTTTTGCGTGGGGCAATTATATACGGCTTGCCTTCAATACCCGTACTGATGATTTTTTCAGATATCTCGGAATTTTTTATAATTCCTGCAATATTCTTTTGTTGGGGTGTGGCAATAAATCTGAAGTTGTCTGTAATTTCGGCCGAGTGTAAAAAGTCACACATCGATGAAAAAGACAGAGCCAATGCGCCGAGCGGCACTAAATTTAATACCTGCGCAGTATCAAAAAACAACATTGTTACACCCGAGTGCAGCAATACGGAAATTACCGACAATGCAACAGGCAGATCGGCGTTTTTTGCGCCTTTAAAAATATTTTTGACCGAAAGTAAGGTTTTTATGTTTACTATGGCCAGCACCAAGAGCACTATGCTGCTTATAAGAAATACAGCGTCGGATTTTCCCGACAGTAACTCATCAAAAACGGGCAGACGCATAATTGTTACAAACAGGGTTAAAACTGCTGTAACAAAGAATTTTATAAGATTATTGCGCTTAGTTTTATAAAGCTGAGCGCGAATTCGTTTGGCGTCATCAAAACATGTGTAGCCGTTAAGATCGTCTATTATTTCATCAAAATCAGAGCTCTTTTCAGCTATAAACTGCTCAATAGATTCTTGCTTTTCTTTGCCGATATCACTTATAACAATCTGTTTTGTTGCGCCAAGATCACTGCTGGCGGCGCGGCGAATATCGTTAATATCAAACGTTATTGTGGATTGCTCACCGTTATTCTTGGCGATTATGGGGATATCTATTGTCGAAAAGCTTGCCTGGTACGTTTTTATGCTGTTTTCGGGCTTTGTGTGTTCGACACGTGTCTGGTCGTTTACTTTGCTGCCGTCGGGAGCGGCTTTTTTGATATCGACCGAAGTTTCGGCTGGAGTGTTCGGCTTTTTCTGCGGTGGCTTAGATTTAAACACGCTCTTTTTACCGGCTACAGCCGAAGCGTTGTTTTTTGGATGTAAATCGGGCACGGACGTGCCGTAGGTTTGGCTTGCCTGCTTAGCGGCCTTATTTTCAAAAGCGCTTATAATATCTTCAACACTGTCTAAGGTGTAGGCGGGCGGAAAATCTTCCGAGTGATTATGTCCGTTATCGTCTATAATATACGGCATACAGCGTGAAAGCAAAGATGCGGTGTTAGAATTTTCGTCGCTCGATTTATCGGAATTGTCATTTTGGGTTGCAACCGTTTTATTGGCCGATGCGCCGTTATTGGTTTCTTCTTTGAACTCCTCTTTGAGCCCTTCTATCATTTGCTGGATCTGCTCTTCCACCTGCGCGGTTTTTGGGGCCTCGGGCTCTGATTTCGGAGCCTGGGGTTCAGCCTTTGGAGCTTTAGTTTCTACCTTTGGTGTTTCGGGCTCTGACTTTTGAACTTCGGCCTCAGCTTTTGGAGCCGCAGTCTTAACCTCTGCCTTTGGAGCTTCGGGCTTGTCGTTGCCCTTAAGCTCGTTAATGGTCCTTTCAATATCCGCCTTTACGTCAGGTGCGATTTTGACTTCTTCGGTTTTTGGATTTTGCGCGCCTTCATCACTAACCGAAGGCTTTATAACGTAAGATTGGCTCGATGTAACAGGATTATTTTGCTGAGGCTTGCTGTCTTCCTTTTTAGCCAAAGCGGCCTCTTTAGACTTCATCATACGCTTATAAAGCAAAGCAGTAGCGGGGTTTACGTCAACGTTTTCTCCGCTAGACATAGGTATCTGCTCGGTTTCGTAAACCTGGCTGGGTTTATTCTGACCTTTATGTAAAACCTCGTCGGGCGTTAAGGCGTGAGGAGCCATACCCTTTGAAGATTTATTGTGATCCGAAGGGCTTTGATTATTTGGTTTTGTTAAATCGATATCATCAGTAAGGATAAAGCCGTCGTCGATATCGTCGATATCCTTACCCTTTTTTGAAAACCATCCCATAGTTATCTCCCATACGTTAAAGATTATTTGAGTGTTCTTTGTCGTACTACTTCGTACATTAAAACACCTGCGGCAACCGATGCGTTGAGCGAGTTAATCTCACCCAGCATAGGCAGGCTTACGACCTGGTCGCAATGCTCTAAAACGAGCCTTCCTATTCCTTTGCCCTCGTTACCGATTACAATGGCTACAGGTCCTGTAAAATCTGTTTTTGTCCAGTTGGGCTCGCCCATATCGGCGCCGAATATCCAAATACCTTGCTTTTTTAGGTATTCCATTTCATTAACAAGGTTTGTGACCCTTGCAATTTTCATATATTCGAGTGCGCCGCTTGCCGACTTTGCTACCGTTGCGTTGACCGATGCAGCTCTGCGCTTTGGAATAATAATTCCGTCAGCACCTGCGGCCTCGGCCGAGCGGACTATTGCGCCTAGGTTGTGCGGGTCTTCTATTTCATCACAAATAATTATAAACGGATTGTGATTTTTCTCCTTTGCAGCATCTAAAATATCCTGCACGCTGCAGTACTCAAAATTTGCTATAATGGCGGCAACACCCTGGTGGTTTTGATTATTACACAAAAAGTCGAGCTTAGAGGAGGGAACCTCTTTTATTAAAATGCCTTTTTCCTTGCATTTTGCAATTATTGCAGCTACCGAGCCCGATGTATTTTGATGTGCAACTAATAAGCGGTCGATTTCTCTGTTAGAGCGTACCGCCTCAAAAACGGCGTTGCGGCCGAAAATAATGTTTGAATTTACTTGATTTTGTTCCATAATAACACCCATTTTATATAAGTGATTTAATTATATCATATAATAACAAAAAAATGAAGAGCCTTTTTAAAGAAATTTTTAAATATTCAGTAAATATTTGGATACCCTAATAAAAAAGAGTAAGGAGAATTTTTATGTCGGCAAAAATTTGTTGTGTAAAGGCCTATGAGGTTTTAGATTCAAGAGCAAATCCAACCGTTGCGGTAAAGGTGGTTTTGTCTGACGGCTCTGAAGTATTTTCTATAGTTCCGTCGGGCGCATCGACCGGCACCTTCGAGGCGGTAGAACTGCGTGACGGTAACAAAAAGCGTTACGGCGGCAAGGGTGTATTACAGGCCGTAAAAAATATAAATGATATTATTGCGCCAAGGCTTATAGAGCAGGGCTGCATTGACCAATTTTTAGTAGATGATTTACTCATAAAACTGGACGGCACCGAAAATAAAGCAAAGCTGGGCGCAAATGCGCTGCTTGGTGTATCGCTGAGCGTTTGCAGAGCGGCGGCAGAGCACTATAAAATGCCGCTTTACAGGTATGTAGGCGGTATCAGCTCGTACAGAATGCCCGTGCCTATGATGAACATTTTAAACGGCGGCGCGCATGCATCGAACAATATAGATATTCAGGAGTTTATGATATACCCACTTGGTGCGCCGAGCTTCAAAGAGGCCGTAAGAGCGGGCAGCGAAATTTACCATACTTTAGCCGACATTTTAAAGGCCGACGGCAAGAGTACTGCAGTAGGTGATGAGGGCGGATTTGCCCCTGAACTCAGTAGCGACGAAGCGGCTATTGAATATATAATAAACGCTATCGAAAAGGCGGGTTATTCGACTAATGAAGTTAAAATTTGCTTAGATGCCGCCGCAAGCGAGTGGCAGTCGGGCGAGGGAGAGTATTTTTTACCCAAACGAGCCAAAAAAATGACCAGCAAGCAGCTTGTGGATTACTGGTGTGCGCTTGTAAAAAAATATCCCATATTTTCGCTCGAAGACCCTCTTGCAGAAGAGGACTGGATAAGCTGGGAGGGTATTACCGACAAACTGAATAACGACGTTCAGCTTGTAGGTGACGACCTCTTTGTTACCAACAAAAACCGACTAAAAGAGGGCTTTACCAAAAAGAGTGCCAATGCAATTTTAATAAAGCCAAACCAGATAGGCACTTTAAGTGAAACCATACAGGTAATAGTTATGGCTAAGCAAAACGGCTATAAAACCGTTATGTCGCACCGCTCGGGAGAGAGCGAAGACACAACGATTGCCGACTTAGCCGTAGCGCTAAACTGCGGTCAGATTAAGACCGGCGCGCCCGCAAGAAGTGAGCGCGTAGCAAAATACAACCGGCTTATAAGCATAGAAAACGAGCTTTACGGAAGCCAATTTAATAAATTTTAAAAAACAAAAGAGCACCTTAATTTAAGGTGCTCTTTGTTTATTTTGAAGATTTTTTGAAAACTTCCATATGCTCTTTTCTGAACTGCTTGGGAGAGGTGCCAATGCTTTTTCTGAACACATTGGCATAGTAGTGTTGGTCGGAAAAATGGAGCGTGTCCGAAATTTCTTTAATCGACATATCGGTATTAAGAAGCATTGTAACAGACAACTGTATGCGACGGTCTATAAAGTATTTGTAAGGTGTTTTGTTGTATTTTTCTCTGAAAATATTTATTATTTGCGCCTTGGAAAGACCCAGAAGTGTTGAAACGTCTTTCATAGAAAAGTCGGACTTATAAAGATTTGTATCTAAAATTTTTCTGATTGCAGCTGCGGTATCGTTAGGTAAATTGCGGCTTTGTGTAATATAAACACGTTGCAAAATTTCGTGGAATTTAAGCGACTGAGCAAGCATCTTTCTTTCTTCGTTTATTTCACTCTGCGAAAGATCAAGCATATCTTTAAAAAGTCGCTCCCCGTTAAAACCCTTAACGGCAACAACGTCGGTTAAACTGTAAGACACAAAAAGGTTGGATACTAAAATGCCGTCGGCCGCAAATTTAATTTTGGTCCAGGGCTTTTTAATATCGGGAAAATACTGGTAGTTAGAGCCCTTTGCCAAAATAAACAAATCGCCTTTTTCAAGGTGATACACTTTATCGTTACAAATAAGGGTGCCTTCGCCCTTTACTATGTATTCGAATATGTAGTTATGGCTAATGGGAGTTACGGTTATGTGTGGATTAATGCTTTGCGTAAGCTCACATTTTTCTAAATTAAACGGATATTTATACGGGTCAATTTTTTCCGGTTGTTCTTTGAATTCAAAAACATTTTGTTCCATATCTGTCTCCTGAGCATTTCTTAAAAAGTACAGTAAATATTATAATATTAAAACAAAAAATGTCAATATTTTTCACACAAAATAATAAAAATTTACACAATGTTTTTATATTTGGGAAAGCAGGTAGTTTAATTGTTGCACAATTTCATTTATTATGATAAAATAATGAACGAAAGTGAGTGAAGTTAATGATTATAAAAACAGATATTAAGAAGCTTCGTGACCCGTTTATTTTGGTAGACGGCGGCGTTTATTATATGTACGGCACCAGGGTAACCGACGACGGTTGGGACAATACCGTTTGGACTTGCTATAAAAACACAAGCGGTAAACTTGATGGCGACTGGCAAATGGTAGAAAAACCCTTAGCGGTTTTGCCGAAAAATGCTGTTAAAAATTTTTGGGCGCCCGAAGTACATAAATACAAGGGAAAGTTCTACCTTTTTGCCACTTATTACTCAACACTTACAAACCGCAGGGGATGTTCAATTTTTAAATCCGACTCTCCCGAAGGCCCGTTTTATGAAATTACCGACGGCACGGCAACCCCGCCTGATTGGGACTGCATAGACGCCACCCTTTACGTTGATGAAAACGGCACGCCCTTTATGGTGTTCGTGCACGAGTGGGTAAGTGCGCCGGAGCAAATGGGCACAATGGCGGTAGCGCAGTTATCGGACGATTTAACGCATTTTGTAAGCGAACCCAAAGAGCTTTTCAGAGCCGATGCGCCAAAGTGGAGTAATCACTACGTTACCGACGGCTGCTTTTTGTATAAATGCGAAGACAACTCACTTTTAATGTTGTGGTCCAACTTTAGTAATTCTATCGATTACTGCATAGGAATTGCCAAATCTAAAAACGGTAAGATAGACGGTGAATGGATACAAGAAGAAAAACTGCTCTACTCAAAGGAAATGAACAATAATCTAGACGGCGGCCACGGAATGATTTTTACAGGGCTCGATAACAAGAAGTACCTTAGTTTGCATTCGCCCAACGAGGCATTCGGCCCTATACCCGAGACTCCGATTTTTATACCCGTAAAGGAACAAAACGGCACGCTTGTAGCCGATATATAGGTGAAAATTATGAAAAAACTGTTCTTAGCATTCTTTTTGGCGGCCCTCATATTCAGCTGCTTTGCAGGCTGCTCCGATAACGATAAAGAGCAGGGTACAAGCTCTTATGTGGATATCGATCAGTTCGAGGACGACGGAGAGAATATTATCCCCTCTACACCAAATGCATCGGTTACAATTCCTAGTGACTGGGTGAACTAAAATGGAAAAAAGTGTTTTTAAAACCGAACACATTTTAAGTGATATTTGTGTAGTAGGCGGAGGCCTTTCGGGCGTTGCAGCGGCAGTAAGCGCAGCTCGTCACGGCGCAAAGGTAACCCTTGTGCAAGACAGACCTATGCTTGGCGGAAATGCCTCCAGTGAGATACGTATGTGGGTTTGCGGTGCTAATGGCGATAATATGCACGAAACAGGCATAATTGAAGAACTTATGCTTAACAACTACTACCGAAATCCGTACAAAAATTATAATATCTGGGATACCGTTATACTCGAAATGGTTCAAAATGAGCCAAACATTACACTTTTGCTTAATTGCTCGTGTCTTGGTGGCAAATGTGAGGATGATACGATTCTCTCGGTCGAGTGTTGGCAAACCACCACACAGAAGTTTTTTGATATTAAGGCCGATATTTTTATAGACTGCTCGGGAGATAGCATTTTAGCGCCCATATCAAATGCTTTGTTTATGCAGGGCAGAGAGGCAAGAGATGAGTATAACGAGAGCATAGCGCCTGAGAAGGCCGATAAAAAAACAATGGGCATGAGCCTTTTAATTCAGGCAAGAGAATACCCGTATGAGCGCGAATTTATACCGCCAAAATGGGCCAAGAAATTCACCGAAAAAGATTTACCGTTCAGAATGCCCGATTTATCTAACGATTTTGAAAATTTCTGGTTTATTGAGTTTGGCGGTCTTATGAACACCATAGACGATACCGAAATTATAAGAGATGAGCTTTTAAAGGCGGTTTACGGTATTTGGGACTTTGTTAAAAACGACCCGTCACAAAAGGAAAAAAACAAAAATTACGATTTGGATTTTGTCGGCATACTACCCGGCAAACGTGAATCCAGAAGATATATCGGCGACCTTGTAATGACCGAAAACGACGTTTTGGCCGAGGGCAAATTCTTTGATATTATAGCCTATGGCGGCTGGACTATGGACGACCATAATCCCAAAGGCTTATACGGTAAAGATGCGCCTAACATTTTCCACCCGGCGCCCTCGCCGTATGGTATTCCTTACAGATGCTTATATTCAAAAAACATTAAAAATCTTATGTTCGCGGGTCGCAACATAAGTGTTACCCACGCTGCAATGAGCTCTACAAGAGTAATGGCTACCTGTGCGCTTTTGGGTCAGGCAGCAGGTACTGCGGCGGCCATTGCAAAGGCTAAAAATATTTTGCCAAGAGGTGTTTTAGAGCATATAAGCGAGCTTCAAAACGCTCTTATGACCGACGATTGCTATCTGCCGTTTACTCGTCCGTTTGTGCCTGAGAAAACCAAAAATGCTACTCTTATCTCTGATTTCGAGAATGCTGAAAATTTACGTAACGGTATCGACCGCAAGGTAGGGAATAATACAAACTGTGCAGTGGCTCAAATTGGCGGGTTTGCAAGGTATGAATTTGAAAGCGGCGAATACGTCGATTTTATTAAGCTTGTTTTCGACAGTGACTTAAACCGTGAAACTCTTAGCGAGCGTGAATACAAGCTGCACAGACACATGGTCAACAATATAAAGCTTTCTTTCCCGAAGGCATATATCCCCAAAACCATGCTTTGCGATTTTGAGGTAAAAATAGTTTTGAGTAGCGGTGAGATAAAGACTGTATCGGTAACCGATAACCACCAGCGCCTTGTTAAAATTTCGGTGGCAGATACAGTAAAAAGCATAGAATTTGTGCCGGGGAAAACTTACGGTACAAATACAGCGAATATATTCAGTTTTATGATTTTTTGAGGTGATAAAATGCAATACGACGTTGTAGTGTGCGGACTAGGCAGCGCAGGCTTTACCGCTGCGGTTGCTGCCGCAAGACAGGGAGCTAAAACTGCAGTTTTAGAAAAAGAATTCACCCCGGGTGGAATACTTACGATTGGTGGAAATTGCGCAATAGATCAGTTTAATAACCCTTTTAAAAGCGGTGATAAAATGGTAATTAAGGGAATAGGTCTTGAGTTTGTAAAAAAGCTTGAAGAACTCGGCTTTGCCGAAATTCCCGATATGTATGCACCCTATGTTCATCATGCTCAGTATTCTGTAAAGGTAAACCCTGTAGCTGCTGCAAAGGTTATGGATGATATGCTGCTGAGCGAGGGTGTGGATATTTATTATTCTCAACCCGTTGTAGATGTAAATGTTGAGCAAGTAGATGGAGAAAAACATATTAAAAATGTTATAATATCTACAAAGCAGGGGCTTAAGACCATTCAAAGCAAGGTGTTTATCGACACTACGGGCGACGGCGATTTAAGCGCATTTGCAGGCGCCAATTTTGATGCAGGCGACAACAATGGTACTTTCCAGCCTGGTACTATACGGTATTATCCTGCGGTTATCGGTAATGGTGATTATGTGCTTGATTTTGGCGATAATCATAATCATGTAAATAAAATGGATGCAACCGACTCAGATGCTTTAACCATGGCCAATATAGCCGCAAGGAAAATGCTGTTTGAGCAAATGCTGAATTTAAAGAATCAGGGCCAAAATGGTATAATGGCGTCGGCTCCAATGGTAGCGCAGCGTGAGGGCAGGCGAATAAAGGGTATAACAAGTATGAACGTTGATGACTTTGTTGCGGGTAAGGTTTTTGAAGATTCGATTTGCTACTCGTTTTGGTTTGTAGACATACACCGAGAAAACGAACCTGCTCTTATAAAGTATATTACAAGCGGTGTAACCCCTACGATTCGTTACACTTCAATGCTGCCAAAAGGGTTTAAAAATTTAATTACAGCGGGCCGATGTGTATCGAGTGACCGCGAAACCAACTCGGCCTTAAGAGTAAAGGCAAGCTGTATGGCAATGGGGCAGGCGGCAGGTACTGCTGCAGCGTTATCGGCCATAGAAAACACATCTCCAACAAAAATAGATATTAAAGCATTAAAACAAAGATTAAAAGATTCAGGTGCGGTAGTGCCCGCACAGATGGAGTAAAAAATGTTTGACGTTAAAAAAGTAACCGAAAATTGCGTTTTATGGATACGCGACTTTTTTGAAAAAAACGGTAAAGACTGCAATGCCGTGCTTGGAATCTCGGGCGGAAAAGACAGCAGCGTTGTTGCGGCACTTTGCGTAGAGGCTCTTGGCAAAGACAGGGTAATAGGCGTGCTTATGCCGTGCGGTGAGCAGAGCGATATAGACTGCTCACATCAGCTTGTCAGTCACCTTGGTATAAAGCACTACGTTGTTGATATTAAGGCGGCGGTAGAGGGCTTGAAAGCGGCAATGCCGAGTGATTTAAGCCTTTCTGAACAGAGCATAGTTAACCTTCCGCCAAGAATAAGAATGTCGTGCGTTTACGCTATCTCGCAAAGTGTAAACGGCAGGGTTGCAAACACCTGCAATTTGTCGGAGGATTGGGTTGGTTATTCTACACGCTACGGTGATTCTGTGGGCGATTTTAGTCCTTTAAGCAAGCTTACGGTAGACGAGGTAAAGCAGATAGGCAGATACTTAAAATTGCCCGAAAATCTTATAGAAAAGGTTCCGTCCGACGGACTTTGCGGCAAGACCGATGAAGACAAATTAGGCTTTAAATATTCAGAGCTCGACCGCTATATAAGAACGGGCGAAATTGAAGATAAAGCCAAAAAAGAGCGAATTGATTATCTGCATAAAATAAACTTGTTTAAGCTCCAGCTTATGCCGGTTTTCGACCCGAATATAGACACCGCAATTAAATAGTTTTAAAGACTGCTGATTTTAGAATTGGCGGTCTTTTTTATATATTTATATATATCTTGAAAATTTAAATAAAAAGTGGTACAATAATAGTTCACAATAGGTAAGTATTATCTTTTCGGAGTAACTTGTATGGATTTTAGAAAATGGACCATAGCACAGTACGATAAGCAGATTGCAAAAATGTTGGCAGACGAATGCGATGCCGACCCGTTTTTAGCGCTCATTGCATCGTCAAGAGGCTACACCGACCCGTACGAGTTTGAAGAATTTATATCCGACGACCTTGTTTTATGCTCGCCCTTTGAATTTTCGCAAATGCCCGTTGCGGTTCAGCGTATAAAGGCCGCCATAGAACAAAAAGAAAAAATTACGGTTTTTGGTGATTACGACTGTGACGGTATTTCTGCCTCTGCAGTGCTGTATTTGTATTTGACCTCTTGCGGCGCAAATGTTGACTGCCATATTCCCGACCGCTTAAGCGAGGGCTACGGACTAAATGCCGATGCTATAGCGGCCGTTGCAGAGTCGGGTACAAAGCTTATAATAACCGTAGATAACGGAATAAACTCCTTAAGAGAGGTCGACGTTGCAAATTCTTTGGGTCTTGACGTTATAGTAACCGACCACCATTTGCCCACAGGCCAGAACCCCAATGCCATAGCCGTAATAGATCCGTATTCAGACGAAAATTACAGTGCATTTAAAGCGCTTAGCGGTGTTGGTGTTGCATTTATGCTCGTTTGCGCTTTAGAGGGCGCAGACCCCGAAGAAATGCTGCCTAAATATGCCGATTTGGTTTGTCTTGGCACCATTGCCGACGTTATGCCGCTTATTCGCGAAAACCGTGCTATAGTAAAGGCCGGCTTGCCGCTTATAAGAGATTTTAATAACCTTGGCATTAAGGCGCTTTTAGACGTTAGCGGCAATAAAGACAAAGAGGTTACGGCAACTTCGGTTTCGTTTATGCTCGCTCCCAGAATAAATGCAGCGGGTCGTATGGGCAGCGCTAAAGATGCTTTTGACCTTTTAATTTGTACCGATAAAACTGAGGCCTACTCTCTTGCTGAAAAAATAAACAATTTAAACACCCTGCGCCAGAATACAGAGCAGCAAATAACGGCTGAAGCGGTGCAGATTATTGAACAGAACCGCCTTGCGACCGATAAAATAATTGTAGTAAGCGGCCGCGGATGGCACAAGGGTGTAACGGGAATATGCGCGGCGCGCCTTTGCGAAAAATATAAGCGTCCGGTAATTGTATTTTCCTCAGATGATACCTTTGCGGTTGGCTCGGCAAGAAGCGTTAAGGACTTTTCTATATTCGATGCTATTTGTACTGTTAAGGATATGACGCTTAAATTCGGCGGTCACGAGCAGGCGGCAGGTCTTACCATAAACGCCGATTTGGTAGATCAGTTCAGGGAAAAAATAAATCAGAACTGCTCTCATATGCCCCTTCCCGTACCCGAGCTTACGCTTGACTGCAAGCTTAAGATTTCGGCAATCAATTTTGATTTGGCCGAGGTTATAGAAACTCTTGCCCCCTTCGGCGCAGGCAACCCAATGCCAATTTTTGGTGTGTATGGCGCAACCTTAGACCGCATAACACCTGTTGGTAACGGCAAGCATCTGCGACTTTTGTTCAAAAAAGAATTGTCGGTTTTATCGGGCATAATGTTCTCTACTAACGAGCACTCGCTTGGCTTTGCGGTGGGCGACACTGTGGATATTGCCGTAGTTGTAGGCACAAACTACTATAACGGCGAAAAGCAGCTGAGCGTACAGATAAAGGCCATAAAGGCCGCAGGCTCAGACGGAGAAAAAGCCTACCGTGAAAAAGAAATTTACGACCGGTACGTTTTAGGCAAACTAAGCGATAAATCTCTTGCGCATATAACCCGTGAGGACGTTGGAACGGTGTTCAGAAGCATAGACAGGCCCATAACGCTTAAAAGACTTGTAAATGAGCTGCTTAACACTATTTCTTGCACAAAAATACTTTTAGCGGTAGATATTTTAAGAGAATTACAGTTTATTAAAATCACAAAAAAAGACGATGTTACTTTTATAGAACGTGTATTATCGGCGCATAAAAACGATATTTCAAATTCGCCTACATATAGAGATTTGAGAGGTGAGTAGCTAAATGAAACCCCAACACGAATACAATTTAAAACAGCTTTTGGGCGCTTTAGAAAAACAGGGCGGTAATTTTGATACCGACCTTATTACCCGTGCCTTTTCAATGTGCGTTACCGCTCACGAGGGACAAAAGCGCTTATCGAGTGAAGATTATTATATTCATCCGTTTTCGGTTGCTATGCTGGTTATTTCTTACGGACTCGACAGCCAGTCTGTTGCAGCCGCGTTGCTTCACGACGTTGTTGAGGATACTCCCATTACGGTAGAACAGATAAGAGGGGAGTTTGGCGACGACGTTGCGCTTATTGTTGACGGCGTTACAAAGCTCGGTAAAATTTCATTTTCCTCACGTGAAGAGCAGCAGGCAGAAAATTTAAGAAAAATGCTTCTCGCAACCGCAAAGGACGTAAGAGTAATTATTATAAAGCTTGCCGACCGCTTGCACAATATGCGCACGCTAGATGCTCAAACCGAGCAAAAGCAGCGTGATAAGTCGCTCGAAACCTTAGAAATTTACGCTCCTATTGCTCACCGACTCGGTATCAGAGCTCTAAAAGAGGAATTAGAAGACCTTGCAATAATGCATCTTGACCCCGTGGCGTACCACGAAATTGAGCAGATGCTTTCTTTGAAAAAGCCTTACAGAGAGGATATTTTAAATTCCATAAAGCAGCGCATAGAAACAACTCTGCATACCGATATGCCCGATTTGGAATTTGTAATAGAGGGCAGAGTAAAATCTATTCACGGCATATACCGTAAGATGTTTATTCAAAACAAGGATTTTGATGAAATTTATGACGTTTATGCCTTAAGAATTATTACCGATACAGTCACAAACTGCTACAACCTTTTAGGTCTTATGCACGATATGTTCCGTCCTATTCCGGGTCGTTTTAAGGACTATATTTCTACACCCAAGCCCAATATGTATCAGTCGCTGCATACCACCGTTATAGGCAGAGAGTGTATTCCCTTTGAAATTCAGATACGCACCACCGAAATGCACAAAACTGCAGAATACGGCATTGCGGCGCACTGGAAATATAAAGCGGGCGTTGTTAACGACAACAAGATGGATAACTATCTTGCCTGGATACGTCAGATTATTGAAACCCAGAACGATAACGAGGATGCATCCGAGCTTGTTCGCTCGTTCAAGGTCGATTTATCTCAGGACGACGTTTTTGCCGTTACCCCCAGAGGTGACGTTATAAACCTGCCCAACGGCGCTACGGTTATAGACTTTGCTTTTGCAATTCACTCAGCCGTTGGTATAAAAATGGTTGGCGCTAAGGTTGACGGAAAAATCGTTCCCATAAACCACGTTATAAAAACCGGCGAGATTATAGAAATCTTAACCTCCAACCAGCAGGGCAGAGGACCCAGCCGCGACTGGATAAACGTTGCGGTTACCAACCAGGCCAAGAGCAAAATCAGAAACTGGTTCAAAAAGGAGCGCAGGGAAGAAAATATTATTACCGGTAAGGCCGAGCTTGAAAAAGAACTTAAGCGCAACAATATTGTTCTTGATGATGAAAAAGAGGAAAGCTTTATTAAAACCATTGCACAACAGCAAAAGTGTGCAAGTGTTGAAGATTTTTATGCCGATATCGGCTATGGCGGAATTATACTCTCAAAAATAATCGGCCGTATAAAAGACGAGTATCAAAAGCTTGTTAATCAGTCTAAACCCGCCCAGGCACCCGAAATTGTGGCTCCTCGCCGCAGCGGTAATAAAGACGGCGTTGTGGTTGACGGCATAGACAACTGCCTTATTAAGCTTTCAAGATGTTGCGCGCCACTTCCGGGTGATGACATTATTGGTTTTATAACCCGTGGTCACGGCGTTTCGGTACACAAGTGCGACTGTCCGAACGTTCCGCAGAATATAAGTGAAGCTGCCGAGCCTGAACGCTGGGTTGCGGCGCATTGGAACGAAACCGTAAAAGAAATATTTACCTCCTCGCTTCAGATCAGCGGTGTTAACCGCGACGGTATGGTGCTCGATATTACTACCGCCATATTCAATATGCGTGTTCCTATGCACGCCATAAACGGCCGAACCGCAAAGTCGGGCAACTGCATAGTAACGGTAACTGTAAGCGCTGAAAGCGTAGAGCATTTACAAAGCATTATGAACCGACTCTCTAAGCTTCCGGGAGTATTCAGCGTAGAAAGAATGAATCAGTAGATTAACGAGTATTTTAACAAAGTATGAGCAAAAATCCGCCTTTTTAAACTTAAGTCTGGGTTATTTGCTCTACCCCGAGGTGTAAAAATGAAAGCAATAATTCAAAGAGTGCATTCTGCATCGGTCAGTGTAGACGGCAAACAAATAGGCGCAATAAATAAGGGACTTCTTATTTTACTTGGTGTTTACTCAATCGATACACCTGCCCATGCCGATTTAATGGCGCGAAAGCTTGCAAGACTCAGAATATTTTCCGATGAAAACGACAGAATGAATTTATCTTTGCTCGATATCGGCGGCTCGGCGCTGGTAATATCCAATTTTACTGTTTGTGCCGATACACACCGTTCAAACCGCCCGTCATTTTCTAATGCAATGGAGCCTAAAACTGCCAACGAGCTTTACGAGCGCCTTTGCGAGCAGTTAAAGATAAACGAGGTGCAAAACGTTCAAACGGGTCAGTTCGGCGCCGATATGCAGGTGAATAGCTTAAACGACGGCCCCGTTACCTTAATTCTCGATACTACCGAGTGGGGAAATTTATAATGGAAGTCAAAACACTTTTTCCGGTTGGGTTTTATTCAAACTGCTACTTTTTTGAAAACGATGAGTTTGCTTTTATTGTAGACCCTGGTGAATTCAGCGGTAAACTAAAAAGTCTTATAGATTTGCGCCCGAATAAAAAGTTTGTAATTTTGCTTACTCACGGTCATTTTGACCACATTTTAGGGGTTGCAAAAATTAAGGAGTACGTTCCTTGTACGGTTGTAATAAGCAAAGAGGACGCTTTAATGCTCTCAGATGCCGATTTAAGCCTTAACAACGCCTTCGAAAACAGTGAAATGCAAATTCCCGTTACACCCGATATTACCGTAACCGACGGTGAGCAGCTTGATTTTGGCGGCACCAAAATAGACGTTATGATTACACCCGGGCATACAAACGGCTCGACAATATATTTGGTCGACGATATTATGTTCAGCGGTGATACTCTGTTTTGTATGAGCATTGGCAGAACCGATTTTCCAAACGGATCTGACCAAAAAATGCGCGAATCTTTAAAAAGGCTCAAAAATATACAAAAGGACTACAGGCTTTTATCGGGCCACGGTGAAGCCTCAACCTTAAACAACGAAAAAAAGAACAATTATTTTCTGGTGTGCATATGATATTAGCAACAGTAAATCATTCATTTAGGTACGAGCTTGAAAAACTCTGCAGAATTTTTATGCCGTACGAGGCTATTCGTTTTGAGGAGCAAATTCCAAGCGCAGACGAATACATTTTAACCCATCTTCAAAAAGGAGATAAAACTACTGTTCTCTTAAGCAAAGTGGTTATTGGCGGAAAAGAGCAGACAAATTCTATTGAGATTTTAAATACAACCGAAGATTATACTTCGGAGTGCGAGCGAAATCTTGCGGTAATGCTTTATAAGTGCTTTGTAGCTTTAACGGGCTACGAATCGGCCTGGGGCATACTAACAGGTGTGCGCCCCGCAAAGCTTTATTCTAAGCTTACCCGCAATTTAGGCGAGCCGGCTACGGCAGATTATTTTAAAAACTCGCTGCTTGTCAGCGATGGTAAAATCGGACTTTGCAGTACGACTTTTAAGTCCGAAGAAAAAATAACTGCGCTCTCAAAACCAAACTCTTTCAGCCTTTACATTTCTATTCCGTTTTGCCCTACAAGGTGCTCGTATTGCTCGTTTGTATCGCACTCGGTAGAAAAAGCGGGCAAGCTTGTAGAGGAATATTTGTCTTTACTAAAGCAAGAGCTTATTTTAACTGCCAAAAAGGCAAAAGAAAATAGCTTGCGGCTTGAAACAATTTATATTGGCGGCGGCACACCCACAACCCTTAGCGACGTTCAGTTAGAGGACCTTATATCGTGCATTAAAGATAATTTTGATCTGAGCACTTTAAGGGAATTTACCGTAGAGGCAGGTCGACCCGACACCGTAACTGCCGAGAAGCTCGGGGTTTTAAAAAATCTCGGCGTAGACCGCATAAGCATAAACCCGCAGACCTTAAACGATGAGGTGCTTGCCAACATTGGCCGCGCGCATACCGTAGAGCAGTTTTTTGAGGCTTATAAAACGGCTAAACAGGTAGGCTTTAAGGTTATAAATACCGACCTTATTGCAGGACTTCCGGGTGATGATTTTGACAGCTTCAAGAAAACGGTCGATAAAATAATCCAGCTCGACCCCGAAAACGTAACGGTGCATACCTTATCGTTAAAGCGCTCGTCAAATATGTCGGCAAACAAGCTTTTCCCCGATAAAGCATTGGGCGAAGAAGCGCTTAAAATGGTCGATTATGCTCTTAAGGCTCTAAAGCAAGCAGGCATAGTGCCTTATTATATGTACCGCCAGAGTAAAACGGTCGGCAATCTTGAAAACGTCGGCTATGCAAAGGAAGGTACCGAAGGACTTTACAACATATACATAATGGATGAAACCCATTCTGTTTTAGCCTGCGGCGCTTCTGCCGTTACCAAACTGCGTGAGCCGAACGGTCCGTATATAGAGCGCATTTTCAACTTTAAATACCCGTATGAATATATATCCCGCTTTGAAGAAATAATTGAGAGGAAGGAAGGGATATCCCATTTTTATGATAAATACAATAAGTAAAATAAATTCTGCCATAAAAACCGATGCTGAAGGTTTTGTTAAAAGTGTAGAGAACGAATATCATACTCAGATAAAAAACGTATCTGAAACCTGTATAAGCAAAAATATTAAAATAATTATGCTTGCAGGTCCCTCGGGCTCGGGCAAGACCACAACGGCGCATATTCTGCGTGATTATATAAGAGATAACGGTCTGTTTTGCGAGGTCGTGTCGTTAGATGATTTTTATCTTAACCCCGACCAGATGCCCAAAGGCGAAAACGGCAAGCCTGATTTTGAAACGGTTTATTCTCTGAATATACCCGAATTTAACCGCTGCATAAAGGCTCTGCAAACAGACGGAGAATCCTATATGCCGATTTACGATTTTAAGTTGGGCTCAAAGCCAAATGCAAAGCATTTGGACATTAAAAACGGCGGCATTGTTATTATAGAAGGCCTTCATGCGCTGAACCCGGTTATGATAGAAAGCATAGATAAATCTTCTGTTTTAAAAATGTATATAAGTGTAAATATGCCCCTTTTAAACGATGACGGCTCGGTTGCGCTTACAAGCCGACAGATGCGACTTATGCGCCGCATAAACCGTGACTCGCTTTACAGAGGCGCGGATATTACACGAACTTTATCTCTCTGGACGGGTGTTACAGAGGGTGAGAGAAAACATCTGTACGTCTTTAAAGATACTGCCGATATTCAGATTTCCACATTCCACAGTTTTGAGTGCTCGGTGCTTAAAGAGAATATTTTGAAAATGCTTAGCACCTTACCCGAAACTGCCGAAAATTACGATTATATAATTAAGGCAAAGTCAGTGCTTGAGAAAATAGAAACGCTGAATTTTGAACTTTTGCCGCAGGATTCTTTAATACGCGAGTTTGTACCCGGCGGCAAATATGAATAGGGGAGAATGATTTATGGAATTTTTAGACCAGACCGTTCAAAAAGCAAAAGAAATATTTGAAATTGCTTACCAAAAAACAGGCGACGCCGTAAATACGGGCAAACAAAAGCTGGAGATCGCTTCACTCGAGAACAAGTTAAATAAAGAGTACCGCTTGCTCGGTAAGCTTTATTATAATGCTTATAAATCGGGCGAAGAGATAAATCTTGATAGCGTAATACAGAATATTGATGCTATAAAAAAGCAAATTAAGCTAAAACAAGACGAACTCGAACAGAATAAATAAGGGAAAATTATGGAAAAAAAAATAAAAAAAATCGGCCTTGTTATTGCCGATACCGATGAGTACAAGCCTTTTTTAGAGTATGCTTTAAAAAACGGCGGTAAAGAAGAAATCTTTTATAACCGCAGCGGCTGTGCGGTAGATTTTTCAGATGGACAAAACACTATAAACGTCAGAGCAATATGCTGCGGTATTGGCAAGGTAAATGCTACTGCCGCGGCAATGCATTTGGCCGAAAACGGCGCCGATTTACTTGTCAGTCTGGGACTGAGCGGTGGTATAAGCGGTGTAACACGCGGACAGGTTGTTTTGGGCTCAAGATTTTTAGAGCACGACTTTGATCTTACAGGCATTGGCTACGATTTTGCCCAGAAGCCCGCGCAGGAGTATATATATTCGGCCGACAAAGCCTTGACCGATGTTTTTTGCAAGGAACTGGGCGCAAAATCGGGCACAATGGTATGCGGAGATAAATTTGTAAGCGACGAAGCCTTAAGGGATCTTTTAAAAGAGCGCTTTAGCGCCGTTGCCTGCGATATGGAAACTGCCGCAGTTGCCTACATAGGCCATTTAACAAATACTCCCTTCGTGGCAATTCGCATTGTCTCTGACGATGCAGGCGCCGATGCATACTCAGATTATTCGCAGATGAATACCTTTTCAACCGCTACTCTAACCGAAAAATTCGTTTTGTGTGTAAACAAATTACTTAAGTAAAACAAAATCAAGGTGAAGAAATGAAAAACAATAAAACAAAAGCGCCGCAGTCATTTTTGCAGGGCTCGTTTATTTTGGTGCTGGCAACGGCGCTCGTAAAGGTTATTGGCGCAATATATAAAATTCCGCTTACCAAGCTTTTAGGCTCGGTCGGAATGGGTTATTATTCGGTAGCGTACGATTTATATTTGCCGATATACTCTCTTGCAATGGCGGGTCTGCCCATAGCTATTTCTAAAATAGTGGCCGAAAACGTTGCAAAATGCCGTTACAAAGACGTAGCTACAACCTTTAAGGTTGCAAAAAGAATGTTTTTGGTAACGGGTCTTACGGGTTTTATAATAATGTGCGCGCTGTCTTACCCCTTTGCAAAATCGACCGACAGTCTGGGCGCAATAGCATCTATTATATGTATTACACCGTCACTGCTGTTTTGCTGTGTAATGTCGGCCTACAGAGGCTATTATGAGGGTATGCGCAATATGACCCCTACGGCCGTTTCATCGGTAATAGAGGCGCTCGGCAAATTACTGCTCGGCTACAGTATGGCTCTTATTGTTATGAAAACTACAGGCTCGCTTGTTTATGCTTCTGCCGCCGCACTGCTTGGTATTACAATCGGTACGGCTCTGGGAGCGGGCTATCTGGTTATAAAATATAAACGCCAGTCAAGCTTCTTTACAGATGAGCAGATTTCAGAGTCCCCCGAGCCTTACTCAAATAAGAAAACCTTAAAAATAATTTTAAGCGTTGCTATCCCGATTGTTCTGGGCTCTATGGCTACCTACGTAGCGGGCTTTATAGATGTGTTTATGATCAAGATACAGCTCTCTAACGCCATTAAGGATCACGCCGAGTTTTTCGCTCGTGAATATGCGCAGCTTATAAGCGAATGTGAAAACGGTATTAAGGATTTATCTACCGCGCTTTACGGTTGTTACAAGGGCTACGCTTATTCAATATATAATCTTGTGCCCGTAATAACCTCGGTGCTGGGCGTAAGCGCTCTGCCGGTGTTGGTTACGTCCTGGGCCAAGGAAGACAAAATAGGCGTAAAAAAGAATATAGAAACTATACTTCGCACAACCTCGCTTATATCGTTGCCCGCAGGTCTTGGTATGGCGGCTATTTCGTTTAATATTTTAAGCTTTTTATATTCTTCCAATACTACCGACGTTGCGGTATCAACACCGCTTTTAACGGTTTTAGGCTTTGCGGCAGCGCTTGCAGGACTGACAATTCCTATGACCAATATGCTCCAGGCAATCGGCAAGCAGATAGTCCCCGTTATAAATATTGCAGTCGGCGCGCTTATAAAAATAATCGTTAACTTTGTTCTCGTTGGCACTCCGAGTGTAAATATTAAGGGCGCTCCTTACGGCACACTTTGTTGCTACGCTTATATTGCTATTGCTAACTTTGTATGCCTTGTAAAATTTTCACACGTAATGCCCAACATAATGTCTACCTTCATAAAGCCTTTAATAGCATCGCTTTTATGCGCAAGTACGGCTATGGGCGTTGCTAAGGTGCTGGGCAACTCTATTATAGATACTTTACTGGCTTTAATTGCCGCCGTAGTGGTTTACGTAGCTGCAATAATCGTTTTAAGAGTAATAGAAAAAGATGACGTTTTAGGTCTTCCTAAGGGCCAAAAGATAGCTTCGTTGCTCACAAAACTCAAAATACTAAGATAATTTGGCTAAAATTTGGCCTAAAATTTATAACTTTTAGCCAAAAAGCTTAAAATATACTTGATTTTTAGGTGATTATATGGTAAAAATAGATATAGATACTCAGCAAGAAAAATATTCTTTTGAAGATTTGCTGCGAATTATGCAAATTCTTCGTTCCCCCGGCGGTTGCCCGTGGGACATTGAGCAAACACATAAGTCCATTCGTAATGATACTTTAGAAGAGGCTTACGAGGTTTGCGACGCTATAGATCTGGACAACCCCGCAATGATTTGCGAAGAGCTTGGTGATATGCTCTTGCAGGTGGTTTTTCATTCTAACATAGCGGCTGGGTACGGCACCTTTGATATATCCGACGTTATAACGGGTATCAGCAAAAAGCTGATACTGCGCCACCCGCACGTTTTTGGGTCGGTTAAGGCCGACACACCCGAGCAGGTGCTTGATAACTGGGATAAAATAAAGATGCAGGAAAAAAGCCAGGAGACCTTTACCGACACACTCAGTAGCGTACCAATGGCATTTCCTGCGTTGCTTCGCGCTCAGAAGGTCCAAAAGCGTGCCGCAAAAGCAGGGTACGATTTTAAAGACGTTTCAGATGCCGTTTTAAAGCTAAGGGAAGAAACCGATGAGGTTGTACAGGCTTTAAAATCTGCCGATGCACAGAATATAGAAGACGAAATCGGCGATTTGCTTTTCTCTGCAGTTAACGTTGCAAGAAAAAGCTCGGTAAATTCCGAACACGCTTTAACAGGCGCTGTAAACAAGTTTATTAAAAGGTTTTCTTTAGCTGAGCAAATGGCGAACGAAAACGGCGTATCACTTAGCAATTTGTCTGAAGCAGAGCTGGACGAGCTCTGGCAAAAGGCAAAGCAAATTTAATTCGTATAAAAAGGCAGTTAAACTGTTTTTTATAAAAAATTTTTCGGAGGAAACATATCATGAACAAGACAGAACTCGTAGCAGCACTGGCTGCAAAAGCAGAAATTTCTAAGAAGGATGCTGACAAGGCTTTAGCAGCTTTTGTAGAAATCGTTACAGAAGAACTTAAGAAGGGCGAAAAGATTCAGCTTATCGGCTTTGGTACTTTCGAGACACGTGAGCGTCCCGCAAGAACAGGTATCAACCCCAGAACAAAGCAGGAAATCAAAATTGCAGCTTGCAAGGCTCCCGCTTTCAAGGCTGGCGCAGCATTAAAGAACGCTGTAAAATAATTTTTCCAAAAAGCCGCTTATGCTGCGCATAGGCGGCTTAAATTTTTATTTTCAGGTGATATTTTGAGATTAGATAAATATTTAAAGGTAGCACGTATTATAAAGCGTCGCACCGTTGCAAATGAAGCCTGTGATGCAGGCAGAGTAACGGTCAATTCACTTCCTGCCAAAGCGTCTTATATTGTAAAGGAAGGCGACGTTATAGAAATTTCGTTTGGTACAAGGCAGGTAAAACTAAAGGTTACCTCGGTAAAAGAGGTAGTAAAAAAAGAAGAAGCCGTAGACCTTTATACTCTTATTGATTAGTAATGCATACCATAGCCCGTTTTAACATAAATTTTATATAGATTATTTTAAGAGGGCGGGTTTGTTATGGCTGATAATACCTTGGCTGAGCACAGCGTTATTATGAATAACCGTAAAGCGCTTACCTTAAGCGGCATAAAAGACGTAGATTCTTTTAGTGAGAATGAGATTCACGTGCAGTCGGTGATGGGTCAGATTTGTGTAAGGGGCAGTGGACTTAAAATTGAAAATTTTAACGCTACTACACTTAGTCTGCAAATTTGCGCATCCGATATTTACGCCTTAGTCTACGTTAACGATTCTGCGCAAAAGTCCGGCTTTTTAAAGCGGGTATTTAAGTAATATGTGGGAGATAGATCTTGCAAATCAGACCACGTCGTTTTTATTGTCGGCGGCGCTGGGTGTCATTCTGTGCATAATTTACGATGTTTTCAGAAGCTATCGCAAAGTACAATCACCTTCGGTTATAGCTGTTTTTGTACAAGACGTAGTCTTTTTCGCACTATCGGCAGTTTTAACTTTTTTACTTTTGATTGCCACAACTAAGGGACAGATAAGGGCCTACGTGTTTTTAGGTATTATAATAGGCTTTGCTGTATGCAGAATAAGCTTGTCGATTATAATTTTCAAAGTGTTGGTATGGCTATTTGAAAAATGCAAGAGTCTTTTAAGGCTTATAAACGGCATATTTTCAAGGTGTTTTCTGTTTTTGTGCGATAAATTCAAGGTATTATTGAATAAAACGGTAGAAATTTTTAAAAATATGTTTTTTTCTTGTAAAAAACTCTTGCATAAAACAAAAGCTTAGTGTACAATTACTGTGATTTGTCGAAACATAGATAATGGAGAGAAAAAGATGGGTATAGGAAACAGTATTTTCTTACGCCTGGCTGTTTTGGCCTTTTCAATTTATATGATAATAAGTATGGGCGGCCTTTTTAAAGACCTTACAGAAGCTAACAATGAGCTTAATTATTGGAAAACTGTAGAGGAACAAACGTCGCTTAGAATAGATGAACTTACACGTTTATTAGAAAGCGGAGACGAAGCCGCAATTATAGAAAAGGCGGCAAGAGAGCGTCTTGGCTACGTCTATGCGGACGAGCAGGTTTACATAGATATATCGGGCGATTAGCCTGTATATTTTATAGATGCAAATTTTGAGGAGGACATTTTAGGTCTATGCAGCTTCAGGTGGGAGAAATTGTAGAGGGCAAAATCACCGGAATTACAAATTTTGGTGTATTTGTCGATTTAGGCAACGGCGCAACGGGTATGGTACATATTTCGGAGGTTGCCAGAACGTACGTAAGCGAAATCCGCGAGCACGTAAAGGAAAACGATGTAGTAAAAATGAAGGTTTTAAGCGTTGGTGACGACGGCAAAATATCGCTGAGCATCAAACGCGCAGAAGAGAAAAAACCTGCAGAACGTACCCCCAGGGCACCGCGTCAGACCACAAAGCCCGACAACTCATTTGTATGGATGCCAAAAAAGAACGAGGGCGCATCGTTTGAAGATATGATGAGCAAATTCAAGCAGACCAGTGATGAAAAAATGTCTGATTTAAAACGCAAAAATGCCGACAGTCGCCGTGCAAAACGCGGTTCGGCAAAGTAAAATGACAAATTTACGGCAGGCTCACAAGTAGTCTGCCTATTTTTTTAAAAAACAGTGAGATATAATGATTAGAGAATTAGATGTAAACGTTATTGCAAAAGCGGTTGAGCAGATGTGCATAAGCGCCAATAAGGTTTTACCTGAAGATGTAAAAAATGCCGTTTTATCGGCCCGAAATACCGAGCAAAATCCGTTGGCTTTATCGGTGCTAAATGACCTGGAAGAAAACTTAAAATGCGCCAAAGAGCTTGATATCCCCATTTGTCAGGATACCGGAATGGCGGTTGTTTTTATTGAACTCGGCCAGGACGTGCATCTTGTTGGCGGCGCTTTAGAAGATGCCGTAAACTTGGGTGTAAAAAACGGCTATACAACCGGAAATTTAAGAATGTCGGTAGTAAGTGATCCTATAAACAGAGTCAACACTTGCTATAATACCCCTGCTATAATTCACACCAAAATTGTACCCGGAAGCAACGTAAAAATTACGGTAGCGCCCAAGGGCTTTGGCAGTGAGAATATGAGCAAAATTTTTATGCTAAAACCCTCTGACGGTGAGCAGGGTATAATAGATTCTGTGCTGAAAACGGTTATAAGTGCGGGTGCAAATCCGTGTCCGCCAATAATAGTGGGCGTAGGTATCGGCGGTGATTTTGAGCAGTGCGCTTTACTCTCAAAGCAGGCTCTTATAGAGGATATAGATATTAAAAACCCTGACGAGTACTATGCCGATTTAGAAAAAAGATTATTAGAACTTATCAATAAAACGGGCATTGGCCCGCAGGGCTTTGGCGGAAACACCACTGCTTTGGCCGTAAAAATAAAAACCGCCCCGACCCACATCGCAGGTTTACCCGTAGCGGTTAACATAGGATGTCACGTTACACGTCACATAACAAAGGAGATTTAATGGAACTTTTTAATATGGTAGCGCCCTGTCTGTTCGGTACAGAAAGTATTGCCGCAGGCGAGCTCAGAAGAATGGGCATAGAAAATATTCAGGTGCAAAACGGCAGAGTTTTGTTTAGCGGCGATGCTAATATATTGGCAAGAGCCAATATAAACTCCCGTTTTTGCGAAAGAATTTATATAAACGTAGGCGAGTTCGAGGCCGAAAGCTTTGAAGAGCTTTTCCAGGGCGTAAAGGCTTTGGAATGGGAGCGGTACATTGGCAAGGAAGATGCTTTCCCCGTAAACGGCTGGAGTATAGATTCTGCCCTTCACAGCATACCCGATTGCCAGAAAATCGTTAAAAAAGCAATGGTCGAACGACTAAAAAACAAGTATTCGGTTTCGTGGTTTAACGAAACGGGCTGCGAGTACAAAATAAGGTTTTCAATTTTAAAAAACCACGTTACTCTTATGATAGATACCTCCGGTGAGCCGCTTCATAAACGCGCATACCGCCGCAACTCTACCGAGGCTCCGATTAAAGAAACACTTGCCGCATCTATGTGCGACTTGGCAAGAATATATCCCGATACCGTAATATACGATCCCTTCTGTGGCTCGGGCACAATTTTAATAGAGGCCGCTTTAATGGCCACGAAAACGGCTCCGGGACTGCGCAGATATTTTGCGGCAGAGCGTTTTGGATTTATAGATGCTCACGTATGGCAGAGCGAACGCTTAAGGGCAACCGACCTTATTCAGCACAACATAGATTTTAAGGCTTACGGCTCGGATATTGACCCCAAAGCCGTAGAGCTCACCCTTGCTAATGCAAAAAAAGCGGGTGTGGAAAAATATATAAGCGTAAGGCAATCCGACGTAGCCGATTTTAAAATGCAAGACGGCAGAACCCTGGTGGTAACAAATCCGCCATACGGAGAACGCCTTTTAGACTTAAAGCAGGCCGAACAGCTTTACAAAACTATGGGTCAGGTATTCATAAAGCAAGACTTTAAAAAATATTATATTATAAGTCCCCACGATGAGTTCGAGACCTTTTTTGGCAGAAAGGCCGACAAAAAACGCAAGCTCTATAACGGAATGTTAAAATGCCAACTATTTATGTATAATGGTGGAAAATAAAATGAGATATGTTTTTATAGTTAACCCCATAGCCGGCAAGGGCAAATACGAGCAAACCGTATTACCGAAAATTGAGGAGTGCTTTGCACAAAACTCTTTAGAGTACAGCGTGCACATAACAAAGCAGGCGGGAGAAAGCACTCAGTTTGTAAAAAACGAGTGTTTAAAGGGTGATGACGTTACCTTTTTTGCTTGCGGTGGCGAGGGCACGGGGCTCGAAGTTTTAAACGGAATGGTAGGCTTTTCTAATGCCACTTTTGCTATTTTCCCAAGTGGCTCGGCCAACGATTTTTTAAAATATTTTAACGATAAGGCCGCATTCTTAGACCTGCAAAATCAAATAGACGGTACCGCAATACCGGTCGATTTAATTAAGGCTGGCGATATGTATGCCATAAATCAGTGCTCGGTTGGTATGGATGCCAACGTAGCTAACGATATGAAGATATTTAAAAAGTGGCCGTTAGTCAGCGGACCTTTGGCATATAATTTATCGGTAGTAAAGACATTTTTTGGCAAAATCGGCAACCGCATACAAATAAAAATAGACGGTGAGGATTTTGGAGAGAAAGACTGTCTGTTTGCCGTATGCGCTAACGGACCCGTGTATGGCGGCGGCTATAACAGTGCTCCGAGTGCCGTTCCGTTTGATGAAAAGCTTGAATACGTAATCATAAACAAAATTTCTAGGCCTAAAATTTTAAAATTCCTTGGCACTTACAAAGCGGGAAAGCATCAGAATTTACCGTTTTGCAAGGTGGGTTCGTGTAAGAGTATGGAGATTATTTCCAAGAAGCCCATACCTATTAACCTTGACGGTGAAATAACTCTCGGTACATACGCAAAATTCGAGCTCGTAGCCAAAAAAGTAAACTTTTTGCTTCCCAAAACAGTAGCTGAGAAATACATGGAAAAAGAGTTGTTAAAAATTTGAAAACATTACCCAAAATACTTGATTTTTAGAAAAATATGGCTAAAATATAATTAGCACTCTGCGCAGAGTGCTAATTATATGTTTATATTTATGGAGGAACATATTATGACTATTAAACCTTTATTTGATAAAGTTGTAGTAAAGGCATCGGTACCCGAAGAAACCACAAAAAGCGGTATTATACTTACATCATCTGCACAGGAAAAGCCGCAGATTATGGAGGTTGTAGCAGTAGGTCCCGGTGGAATAATAGACGGTGAAAAAATCGAAATGACCGTTAAGGTTGGCGATAAAGTACTTACAAGCAAATATTCGGGCACCGAGGTTAAAATTGACGGTGAGGAGTACAGCATTGTACGTCAGTCCGATATTTTAGCAATAGTAGAGTAATTTGGAGGTATTTATTATGGCAAAAGATATTATTTTTGGCGAACAGGCAAGAAAAGCACTCCAGGCTGGTGTAGATACTCTTGCAGATGCCGTTAAGGTAACCTTAGGCCCTAAGGGCAGAAACGTTGTGTTGGATAAAAAGTTTGGCGCACCGCTTATTACTAACGACGGTGTTACAATTGCTAAGGAAGTAGAATTAGACGATCCGTTCGAGAATATGGGCGCTCAGCTTGTAAAAGAGGTTGCTACAAAGACCAATGACCTCGCAGGTGACGGTACAACAACCGCAACCGTTTTAGCTCAGGCACTTATTTTAGAGGGTATGAAGAACGTTGCCGCAGGCGCAAATCCCATGGTAGTTAAAAAGGGTATTGCAAAGGCAGTTGCCGAGGTAGTTGCAACGGTTGAAAATAACTCTCAAAAGGTAAACGGCACCGACGATATTGCCAGAGTTGCTACAGTTTCTGCAGGTGATGCAGTTATAGGTAATCTTATTGCCGAGGCAATGGGCAAGGTTTCTGCTGACGGTGTTATTACTGTTGAGGAATCAAAAACTGCCGAAACCTATACCGAGGTTGTAGAGGGTATGCAGTTTGACCGCGGCTATATTACTCCTTATATGGTTACCGATTCTGATAAGATGGAAGCAGTTATCGACGAGCCTCTCATTCTTATTACCGATAAAAAGATTTCTAACATCCAGGAACTTTTACCCGTTTTAGAGCAGATTGTTCAAAGCGGCAAAAAGCTTTTGATAATTGCTGAGGATATTGAGGGCGAAGCACTCTCAACCCTTATTGTTAACAAGTTAAGAGGCACATTCACCTGCGTTGCGGTTAAAGCGCCCGGTTTTGGTGACAGACGTAAGGAAATGCTCCGCGATATCGCTATTTTAACAGGCGGCGAGGTTATTACCGAAGAGCTCGGTTTAGAGCTTAAGGACGCAACCTTAGCACAGCTCGGTACCGCACGTCAGATTAAGGTTGGCAAGGAAAACACCATAATCGTTGACGGTAACGGTGCTCCCGAGGCAATCAAAGACCGCATTTATCAGATAAAGAACCAGATTGAAACCACAACCTCTGAGTTCGACCGTGAAAAATTGCAGGAGCGCCTTGCAAAGCTTTCGGGCGGTGTTGCAGTTATTAAGGTTGGCGCTGCTACAGAGATTGAGATGAAGGAGAAAAAGCTAAGAGTAGAAGATGCTCTTGCAGCAACCAAGGCCGCAGTTGAGGAAGGCATTGTTGCAGGCGGCGGCGTAGCGCTCGTAAGCTGTATTCCTAACGTTAAAAAGCTTATTGCCAAATTAGAGGGTGACGAAAAAACAGGCGCAAACATCGTTTTAAAGAGCTTGGATGCTCCTATGCGCCAAATCGCTAAGAATGCAGGTCTTGAGGGCTCTGTAATCGTAGATAAAATCGTTCGCTCCAATAAGGCAAACTACGGCTTCGATGCTTATAACGAGGTTTATACCGATATGATAGAAGCCGGTATAGTAGATCCTACCAAGGTTACCCGTTCGGCAATTCAGAATGCCGCATCGGTAGCATCTATGGTGCTTACAACCGAATCATTAATAGCCGACAAAAAGGAAGATGCTCAGAACGCTGCAGCTGCAGCAGCCGCAGCATCGGCCGCAGGCGGAATGTATTAATATTAACCCTAAAAGCGATGAGGCGTGCCTCATCGCTTTTTTATTTGACATCATAGTAAAAATAAAGTATTATTAAATATATAAATGGGGGGCGATACTTTTGATAAATTTTAAAAAGGCACTTTCCACTATATTAGTAATATGTATTTGTTTATCATTTGCTGGCTGCAAGCCTCAGCAGATAGATTTATCATCGCTTTATAATCAGACTGATGAGCAGCTTGCTGCCGATAACGAGAATTTTGATGTTCCTTCTAACACTCAAAGCACCAATAAGCCGAGCGGTAACGAAAACGACCAAAACACTCCCAATAATAACGACCAATCGGGCCAAAATAATCAAAACGGTGGCGTTACGGGGAATACTCAGAACAAAAAGGTCGATTTTTCTCAGCTCGATTCTCTTAAAAATTCTATCCCTAAGGGTTATGAAAAATACGTAGGTGTCAGAACCAAAAATCAGGTTTCGGCGCTTGTGAACGTTATAGATTCACTAAACCGCAAAAACGCATCTCAGTCAGAGGTCGATAGTATTGTTAAAGATTTAAACAATGCTATAAGCAAGCCAGAGTATTTATCGTCAGATATTTCGGCAGTTTATATTGAGTACAATAAGGCCCCGACCGTTAACGGCGGCTACGTTGGCGCAAAGGTTTCGGTGGTAGACCATAGCGGTGCGCTTAATACCCTGGTTATAGACAATTCTGCCCAAATAAGAATAAGAGGTAACACCACAGCACATTTTGCCAAAGCACCGTATAATATAAAGTTTTCTGAGAAACAAAATCTTTTCGGTATGGGTGATGACAGAGGCTGGTATTTGCTGGCCAATGCGTTCGATAAAACTCTGCTTCGCAATGCCATAGCATTAGAGTTTTCTAAACGTGCAGGCGTAAAATACTGCGCCGAATACCGCTTTGTAGACGTGTACGTAAACGGTCAGTATAGAGGAAACTATTTGCTTACAGAGAAGGTCGAGGCTAATAAAGACCGCATAGATATAGACGTAGAAAACGGCGACTTTTTAATCGAGATAACCGAAAAATCGGGTGGCGATGTAACCTACGTTACAACTTCGTCTTTAAACGCACGTTTTGAGGTTAACGAGCCTGAAAAACCCACAGCCGCACAAAAGAAAAAGCTTCAAACCATACTCGATAATGCTGATGCGGCAATAAAATCGGGCGATATAAATCAGATGAAAAAGTATATCGATATAGAATCGTTTGTCAATTTCTATATTGCCAACGAGTATCTGAAAATGCTCGATTTCCACTATTCATCGCCCCGCTTTTATATAAAAGATTCCATCGTTTACGCCGGACCCGTTTGGGACTTTGACTTATCTATGGGTAATGCAAACGCAAACTTTGCGCCGTATGCCGACTATATGAGCGGTAACAATCTGGGCGCGAGCTATAAAGGACTATGGTGTCAGCGTTCGTTCCCGTGGTACGTTACCTTAATGCAAAATAATGAGTTTAAAAAACTGGTTAAAGCACGCTATAACGAGCTTCAGCCTCAGATTGTAAATACTTATGAGGATAACGAGCTCGGCAAAAATATGGTCGATAAATTTTATAACGAATATAAAGCGTCGTTTTACCGCAACTTTACCACTGCGGGTTGGACCTTTACCACAAGCAGTGCTTTTGAAAACACACCGAAGCCTACCTTGGTTGCTAACGTGGACGATCTTAGAAATTGGCTTAAAAACCGAAATAAATGGTTGCTTGATGAATTTAATTCCTACTGATTTTGGAGATGCGAAATAATGAAAAGAAATCTTTCAATGTTGATGGACCTTTACGAATTGACAATGTCCAACGGCATTTTGAACAGCGATATGCGCGATACCGTTACCTATTTCGATATGTTCTTCCGTCGTGTTCCCGACGAAGGCGGCTTTGCCATAATGGCAGGTTTAGAGCAGTTAATCGAATATTTTAACAACCTATCATTCAGTGAGGAGGATATTGAGTATTTAACCTCGCTCAATTTATTCAGTCAGGAGTTTTTGGACTACCTTGCCGATTTCAAGTTCGAGTGTGACGTCTGGGCAGTTCCCGAAGGTACACCTATTTTCCCGATGGAGCCTATTGTAACCGTAAAAGGACCTGCAATACAGGCGTTTTTGGTGGAAACAATGGTGTTGCTCACCATAAATCACCAGTCACTTATAGCAACTAA
The DNA here is from genome assembly GCA_017436815.1 of Clostridia bacterium. Taxonomy (GTDB): domain Bacteria; phylum Bacillota; class Clostridia; order Oscillospirales; family Acutalibacteraceae; genus RGIG3013. Next base: position 2,377 of record JAFSCI010000040.1, on the reverse strand, counting down.
GGCAAACCGAATTGTAACCGCCGCACAGGGCAGAGCAGTTTTAGAGTTTGGTTCACGCCGCGCCCACGGTTACGATGCCGCAATTTACGGCGCACGCGCTGCAATAATAGGCGGCTGCGTTGGTACCGCTTGCGTAAAATCTGCTAAGGATTTTGACGTTGCACCCTCAGGCACAATGGCACATAGCTGGGTGCAACTTTTTGAGGACGAATATACCGCATTTAAAAATTACGCCTTAATGTACCCGAATTCGTGTACCTTGCTTATAGATACCTATAACGTTTTAAAATCGGGCGTGCCCAATGCCATAAAGGTGTTTGATGAGGTTTTAAAACCGCTCGGTGCAAGACCCAAGGGTGTTAGAATAGATAGCGGTGACATTACCTATCTTACTAAAAAGGTGCGCAAAATGCTCGATGATGCAGGATATAGCGACTGTAAAATAATAGTTTCAAATTCGCTTGATGAATATATTATTCGTGATATGCTTATGCAGGGCGCCGCAGTAGATAGCTTTGGCGTTGGCGAGCGACTTATAACCTCTTCGTCAGAGGCCGTTTTTGGCGGTGTTTATAAGCTTGCCGCAGTAGAGAAAGACGGCGTTATAACCCCCAGAATTAAAATAAGCGAGAATATTTCAAAAATCACACTTCCCGGCGTAAAAATTCCGTGGCGCTTGTTCGATAAAGAAACGGGCAAGGCTATAGCCGACGTAATCACCTTAAATTACGAGAAAATCGACGATTCTTGTGGTTATGAGATTTTCCACCCCGAATACACCTGGAAGCGCAAAACCGTTACCGATTTTGTTGCCAAAAAACTGCAGGTTAAAATTATGGAAAAGGGCAAACAGGTTTATACCTGCCCCGCAGTAAAGGATATTGCCAAGTACTGCAAAGAGCAGGTTGAAAGTCTTTGGGATGAGGTTAAGCGTTTTGAAAAACCGCATGCCTATTATGTAGATTTATCGCAAGAACTATGGAATCAAAGAGCCGAACTTCTTAATAAGCACGGAGGTAAAGAATGAAAAGAATAATAAGCTTAATTTTAGTAGCCGTTATAGCCTGCTCGTTTGTGGGCTGTAAGGGCGAAGAAAACAAAACAAACCATACAACAGACGTCGAATATTACGCCAAGCTCGGCAAAATTCCCGAAATGGAACTTGCCCTCGGCGCCAGCGAAGATCAGGTACAAAAGCATTACGAGGGCGGCAGACCTGCCGACGATGACGACGGCCATGACCACATCTTAGAGCTTAACCGTATGGAAGGCAACTTAACTGTCAGACTCGATGCAGGCAACGTGCTTTACTATTACGAAAAAGCTAAAAAAGATAACGGCGTGTCGGTGCTTATAAGCTTTGATACCGCCTACGATTTTGAGGTTGGCATTGCTATGCCGCAGGACGTTAAAAATGCTATCTCGGCAGAGGGTACTTTAACCGACGCTACATCCGAGCAGCTTTTCTTTTTACCCTTTGTAGAAGGCGATGCAAAAATACTAACCTATAATTTTGATAATATCCGCTTGCAGTTTGTGTTTATTAACGATTTCCTTTCTGCCACCGTTTTAACCGACACAAACAACTGGACAGATTAAACTTATTAGCGCAAATAAAAAGTAGGGGAGGGTTTCCATGCCCTCCCGTTTTTTTATACAAACCGTACGTGCGGGCGCCCTAAACGGCTTCGCCACTGTCTCAGCTCCCGCTTCGGTCGGCGCTTACTTCTAGCAGAGGTGTCCACCGGACACCCGCGCCCGCGCCCTTGTATTAACCAATATTATTGCATAAAACCGTAGGGGAGGGGCTCTGTCCCCTCCCGTTTGAATTTATAATGATTTGAGAATTTTTCGGGAGGGCGCAGAGACCCTCCCCTACGACTATTAAAAATTTTATATTGCAACACAATACCTATTGTGCTAAAATGTTATTTGTAAAAATTTGTACTTTGGGGGTAATAAAATGCTTAAAAAATTTTCGGTTTTTATTGTATGCTTAGTGATGATTTTATCTGTAATATCGGAGTTGTGGTGTATAGGAGTAAATGCAGTTGCCGAGACTATTATGGAGGCTACGGAAGAAACCGGTCAAGTTTTGGATGAGCCAAATTTGGCGGTAGAAATTCCAGATGGAGTAGAAGATGCTGTGACTTCTGGAAATATAACACTTACCGAAGATACTGCATACAGAAATCTTGAAATAGCTGGCGGAATAGTTGATCTAAATGGTTTTACACTAACTATCTATGGTGATGTTCTCCAACCTGGTGGCACAATCGAGCTTAATGGAGGATCTATGGTTGTGCATGGTGATTACCGCATACAGTCACTCGATTCTGATGGTAACTATTCAGACAGTTCTGGAATTTTGAAGATG
>JAFSCI010000039.1 GCA_017436815.1 Clostridia bacterium | reverse complement strand
GAGTTTGTCGACTCTCGAACCGCGCTTTATGTACCTTTCGTGCGGACTGATGTTACCGTAGTATAAATCTTCAAGTGTTGTCATGTGCGTTGCACCTCCTTTTTGCAACACAAACACATACCACAACACTTTCCACAAGTCCAGCGATTTTCGACATAAAATTCAAAAAAGCACCGCATTTCTGCGACGCTTTCAATCGAGTTCACTTTTTTATAATCAAACAATGTAAAAGACAGCATAGCCATCATAGACTATGCTGCCTTTCCCTGTTATCCTATTCGGTTTTTCGTTTTCTCCGTTAAGGACATCACGCTTTCTCGGGAGGATAGTTTTTACTTTATATAGTCAGCAATTACTTGCTTTCCTTGATAGCAGCCTGTCCGACAACGAGCCGAGCGATAAAAACAATCTTAAACTTTTCTTAAAGGTATGGCTCATAGGGTGGTTTTGCTTTTTATTTATTCCTCAAACGGTCTTATTCTTAGTGTTGCGCCAAGCTGCTCGCAGATTTCCTTGCTCTTTTGCTGTTCCTCTTTGCTTGTTACAACGTCAACAACCGTCATAACAACGTTTTGTACGTACTGTGTGCAGTCCTTTGTAAATTTAAGCATAGCGTCGAACGAGCCAATGCCGAATTTTGAGCGGACTATTTTCTGGTAATCCTCAGCATTTGTGGCGTTAAGGCTTACCGATACGGTATCTATAAGTCCCTTTAAATAATGAGCAGTGGGCTCACCCCAGATTAAATCGGCAAGTCCGTTTGTGTTTATTCTCAATTTTATATCGCTTTTTTGCTTTATATATTTTGCGACCTCCAGCAAATCAAAAAGGCGCTCGGTAGGCTCGCCATAGCCGCAAAAAACAATTTCCTCAAAATCCGAAAGATTGCGTTTATCAAGGTCGGCGCAAACCTCTGCAACGGTAGGCTCACGGTCGAGCCATAGCGGGTCGGAGCCGTAAACCGAGTCTGCATTCTGCCTCAAACAAAAGGTGCAGCTGCAAGGACAGCGGTTGGTCATATTAATGTAAAGTCCGTTTTTAACGGGGTAGGATATTGTCATCATATCAGTCACCTATTCTTTTCTTTATATTCAGTTTATCGAGTGCGGCCGCCAAAATAATGAACAGTGCCGAGCTTAATACAGCCTGTGTAATATAGCCGACAATTCCCGCAAGCGGAGCTAAAAAATTACCCAAAATAGCGGATTCGTAAAGGTAGTAACCGCCAATGCAAAATATAGCAGACGGAATAAGCATTAAAGCATTTTTCAGGGTTAATATTTTATCGGTCTTGTGGTTAAAGAGCAAAACCGCCGCCGTTTTAATTATTATTGTGCCCGGCGCCCAGATAGCATAGCCTGTAAGACAGTCGGCAAGCATCGCGCCGCCCGCACCCGCAAAAATTGCATAGGGCGTTGGTAACAGACAAGCGGCAAGATAAATAAATGCATCACCCACGTGGGTGTAGCCTGTGTGTGACGGAATATGTAATATGCGGTAGTAATAAAAACTACTGCGCAAAAAACGGCCGATAAGCATAGCAGTTTATTCTGATTCTTTTTCATATTAAATCTCCTTTAAAAATTCCTCAAAGCAGATGCCGTCGGTTTTTGGAGTGTCAAATTCTATCGTTTTGCGAAGCACCTTTGCAATAAAGGCCGAAGCGTGCCTTACCGACTGCTCAAAATCTACACCGTTTACGGCATCGGCCGCAATTATAGACGAGAATACGTCGCCCGTACCCGAGCGGCAGGGACCAACCTTGTGCTCTCTTATACATATAGGCTCTTTGCCATCTTCATAAATAAAGTTTTCAAGGTCGCCGTCACGCTCAATGCCCGAAATAACAATTTTTTTAGGACCTCTTTGGGCCAGCTTTTTGCAAAGCTCAAATAATCCGTCCTCGCTGATGTTAGGGTCATATTCTGTTTTGGTTAAAATTGAAGCCTCGGTAAGATTTGGAGTCAAAATATCCGAAAATTCCAAAAGGCTCTCCATTCTGCTTGCAAGACAGGGGGTGTAGGTGGGGTAGAGCTTGCCGTAATCTCCCATAACGGGGTCAACTACGGTTATGGTGTCTTGGGTTTTAAAGCGCTCAAAAAAGCGGTGAACAATGTCTATCTGCTCGGCCGAGCCCAAAAACCCCGTAAGAATACCGCTAAAGTTTAAGGCAAGCTTTTCCCACTCGTCTATATAGCGGTCCATGTGCTGCGTAAAATCGTAGCAGTAAAAGCTTTCAAAGCCTGTGTGGTTAGAGAAAATTGCCGTCGGAACAGGACAACACTGAATTTTAAGCGCGCTGATTATAGGTATTGATACCGCCAAAGAGCAGCGACCAAAACCGCTAAAATCATTTATAACAGCAATTTTCTTTTGTTTAGAGCAAGACATCTTTAACCCTTCTTATAAATTTATAATATTGGTGTTTTCGAGCGTACCGGCAAAATTTGCAAATTCTTTTCTGCAGGTAAACATTATGGACTGACCTTTGTAATCTGCCAAAAATCTGAAGCCGTTTTTCATACGCTCGTCATCGTACTGCAAAAATGCATCATCGAGCAGCAGGGGTAAGCCGCCAACGTCATCGCTTATAAGCTCGGCAACACCAAGGCGCAGAGCAAAATATGCCTGATCAAGTGTGCCGCTGCTAAAGTGACGCGCATCGGTAAATACCGAGCTGTCCAAATTCACACAAAGCGAATCCGAAACACCGACAGATGTGTATTTACCGTTTGTAAGACCGCCCAGAATTTGCGATACCTTTTTATTCAGCGCGCCCGAGAACGAACCGCGCAGCGAGGTGTAGGCTTCTTCCAGCGCTACAAGACTTAAATCGGTAGCGGCAATAAGGCGCTCAAAATTTTTAATCTGGGCCTCGAGTTTTTCGATTTCGGCCTCTATTTGCGCAACCGTTTTCTTGCCTGCAAAAGAGGAACTTAAAATACCGCTGTAGTTTGCAATCTGTGATGACAACTGCGATATATTATCGGCAGTTTTCTCACAAAGAGCGTTAGCGTAAGCAATATCCTCATCGCTTGCGGGTAAGAGATTCAAGGACTTTAAATTTTCGTATTCGGCTTTTACCGCCTCGAATTCGTCGGGACTAATCAGCGCCGACATTGCCGAGAGTGACACATTGAGCTCACTTAGGGTATTAAGCTTTTGCGCCGTTTTGTTTACAATTTCTGCCGCAGACTGCAAAGAGGCTACTTTTTCCTCCGAAAAGCCGCTTATTAAACTAATAAGCTTCTTAAACTGTTCTTCTTCCTGCTTTTTTAAGGTTTCTAAAACCGAAGCAGAGCCTGAGTCACTCTCCAGCTTTTTAAGGCGCAGATCTTGTATGGTTGTGATGATTTCTGCCTTTTTAGAGTCGAGTTCTTTAGTTTTTGCTTCGAATTTGCTCTTTTTTAAAATCAAAGCAACCATAAATATTATATACGCAATACCAAATACGGCAAGCGGAATAATAAATAAATTCGATTTAAAAACACCAAAGAGCGAACCTAAGACACCTAAGAGTAAAATCACACTAAAAATAAGACCGTTTGGTTTTTGTTTTTTGAAATTCTCACTCTCGTGGTTTATCTGCTCTAATTGCGCCTGCTTTTGCTCGATCTCTAAGTTAATATCGGCATTATTGTCGGGAGCGGCAGAACCAAGAGAGTCTATTTTCGCCTTCAGATTATCTAAAACGGCAATGGTTAAGACGCAAGCGTCAATATCCGCCTTTTGCGGCATTTTGCCGTTTATGGTAAGCTCGGCTTTTAAATTTTCAATATTTTGTTTATATTCGTTACATTTAAGCTGAGAGTCAAGCTTTTGCTTTAGCTCGGCCATTTTTTGCGATGCCTTAAGGCTTTCTAAGGTCTTTTTAAGCTCGTCTGACCTTTGAAGCTGAAGCTTTTTTTGCTCCTCAAGGTCTTTTAGCTCGCTTGCAAGCTCCTGCCTTTTTGCATCGTCGTTCTTTGCATAATAAAGCTCATCTGCCAAAGTAACAGACTGCTTTTTAAGCGCATCTAAAGCACCTACCTTGCGGGGCGTGGTGTAAATAGTTTTAAAACCGTTCAGCCTCTTTTTTATAAGGTCGAACGATACGTCCTCATCGCCGGTCTGAGTAATGTTTGCAAGCTTTGAGTTTATTTCTCCACCCGCGCCCGATAAATCTTCGTAACCGATGCCGCCTATATAAACGCTTTTTTCAAATGCCTCGGCCGAGAGTGCGAAAAACTCGCTGCCAACGTCATTGCCCCTTAGCGCAACAGGCTCTAAGCGGTCAAGATTATAAAGTGTTATTTTATCTGTAGAATTAGAGCCTTTAAATTCACGCTCTAAACGGTAGTTAATACCATTGTGGAAAAACACAATATTTCCGCCAAAGGCGTTTGTGTTTAAGGGCTTATAGCGTTTGCGAGGGTTTTTGTAGCTTTCGGACTGCTTTGTGGTGGTGCCGTAAAACATCATTTTTATAAAAGCCATTATGGTGGTTTTGCCGTCCTCGTTGCCGCCGTAAACTACGTTTGCCGAGTCCGAAAAATCAAGAGAAAAATCAGACAGCTTTCCAAAGCCCAAAATGTTAATGCTCTTAATTATCAATTGCCTTTACCTCCCCGTCAAAAGCCTTAAGGCCTATTTGCAGAGCCTGCTTTACAAGCTCGGGGTCCTCTGCGCCGTTTAACATATCTAGCATACGCTTTACAAACATACCCTTAAGAGTGTTTTGTTTGGCAAGTAACTCCAGGTCTATTGCGGGCGCAGACGTATCTATAACCTTAATAAAGAAATACTCACTTGCGAGCGATGCGGCTATATAAGACGGGTCAACACTAAGACTCTGGTCGGTGCCGCCCGTAAGGGTGATTTTGTATAAATTATTAGCCGCATTTTCGAATTTTGAAAGGGCAGATTTTATTTTTTCTACAATCTGGCCGTTGGTTAAACATTCCGATATATCTATGCTCTCATTTATAAACAGACGGTTGGCAATTCTTTGAAACTCAAAATCACATCTGTCCTTGGAAATTGTGCCGATATATACGCCTTTCTCACCCAGCTCATCAAAGCCCGTGCCCTGAACACAGCCGGGGTATGCAAAAAACGTGTTGCCCGCCTTCAAAATTTCAGAGCGCGCATGAATGTGACCGAGCGCTACGTAATCAAAACCGCTTCTTTCAATCTGAGCGGTAGTAACGGGGTTATAATTACTGCCTTGCTCGGCGTTAAGATCACCGTGTATAACGGCAATGTTAAGGTAAGACGGGTCAATGTTAAAATCGCTAAATGGGTCGGTCGAGTTTAAATACGCTCCGTAAAAAGAACTGCCGTAGATGCGCGCGTTTTTGCCGTCTAACTGTACTACGGGGTTTTGCTTGTTCAGTATAACTACCCTTTCTCCGCACCCGAGCCTTTCGATTGCCGATGCGCCGTACGATAGCGGGTCGTGGTTGCCCGCGCAAATGGCAACAACCGTATTTTTAAGCGAAAGCAAAAGCTCACGCACCCTTAAAAGAAGAGCATCGCTTACATCGGGCGAATCAAACAAATCGCCCGCAATTATTAAAAGATCAATTTCTCTTGTGTTGCAAAGACCTATAATGCGCTCAAAGCATAACAGCTGTTCGCTCTGCAAAACGTCGGCATTATGCCCCAAAAACGATATTTTACTGCCCAGATGCAAATCCGCGCAGTGTAAAAGTTTAAGAGAACTCACTTAAGATGCACTCCTTTTTGAAAATATATATTTTATTTTATCATTTAAAGCGGTTTTTAGCAAGAAAATATTGCCTTTATTTAATATTTGTTATATAATTAATGTGTATATCTAT